>JAUNOF010000119.1 GCA_030537215.1 Lachnospiraceae bacterium | reverse complement strand
AGGAGTCCAAGAAGATCATGATGGGCGAATTCGGCCAGACCGTTAAGCCGTTCAATCCTGAGGTTCAGAAGAAGATCATCGGCGATGCCACCCCGATCACCTGCCGTCCGGCAGATCTGATCGAGCCGGAGCTGCCGAAGTTCGAGAAGGAATGCGCACAGTGGAAGCAGCAGGATGAGGATGTATTGTCCTACGCTCTGTTCCCTGCTGTAGCAAAGGAATTCTTCCAGTACCGTGAGGCGCAGCAGACGAAGATCGACCAGACTGCTGCTGACAAGGACAGCAAGGCTTATCCGGTATAACGGAACAGAAGTTTTGGTTTTAAATAGTTTGAAATTATAAGATGTTAAGGGCTCCCGCGGATGTAAGGTCTGGCGGGAGCTTTTCTGTTACAGAAATCTTACAAATTATGGACTCCTTGTGAACTTTTTCCGATTTTATTGACTGTTGGAAAATTTGTCATTATAATAAAGTGTGTTTTATATTTACGTTTACATACAGGAGAGTATGATGAAAAAATTTTGGAAAAAAGGTCTGGCGCTGTGTTTAAGCTGCCTGATCGCACTGGAGGCTCCTTTGTGCTTTCCTGCATCAGTGGGGAAAAGCTATGGTGCGGAGCGTCCGGCTACCGTTCAGGCCACTGCACTGAATGTGCGGAGCGCTCCAGGCACAGGGAATACCATTATTGGAAAGCTGTCCTATGGGGCAGCCGTTACTGTGCTTGGCGAAGCGGCGGCCAGTGACGGCGCAGTCTGGTATCAGATCCGGTTTACCGGGACGGGAGGCGTCCAGGCAACCGGTTATGTGTTGTCCAGCTATATTAAATTTTCAACTGCATCCAGTACCACCAGTGATTTTGAGGCATATTTGAATTCTCAGGGGTTTCCGGAATCTTATCGACCGGCCCTGCGGGAACTGCATGCCAAGTACCCGCAGTGGATCTTTACTGCATTTGACACCGGACTGGATTGGAATGATGTGATCCAGAATGAAAGTCTGGTTGGGCGGAATCTGGTGAGCAGCAGCAGTATTTCCTCCTGGAAATCCACTGCCAATGGAGCCTATGACTGGGGAAGCAGTACTTGGCCGGGATTCGACGGAAGCTCCTGGGTGGCTGCCAGCGAGGATATTATCCGGTATTACATGGATCCCAGGAATTTTATCAATGAAACATATATCTTTCAGTTTCTTTCTCAAAGCTACGATGCATCGATCCATACCAGAGAGGGTCTAGTTTCTCTGGTGAAGGGCACCTTTCTGGAAGGCTCCGCTCCGGTGGGCAGTACCTACGCAGGAGCAGGCGCCGCGGATGAAAATGGCAGCGGGAGCGGCACGACAATTCCA
Organism: Lachnospiraceae bacterium; assembly: GCA_030537215.1. Classification (GTDB taxonomy): domain Bacteria; phylum Bacillota; class Clostridia; order Lachnospirales; family Lachnospiraceae; genus Caccovicinus. The sequence continues at coordinate 9,022 of JAUNOF010000119.1, read as the reverse complement.
GGAGATTCCGGAAGCACAGGCAATTCAGGCAGCCAGACTTCTCCCGGAACAGCTTATGGACCAGGCTATGATGGTTCCTCGGGAGGAACCTCCGGCACAGCAGGAAATGGAAGCAATGGAAATCCAGGTACATCTGGAAGCAGCGGTGTAGTCGTTGGGGAAGCGCCTGGAGGTGAAAGTACTGGTACAGGAAATGGAACTGCTGCATCACCTGATGCGGGAGGAACCAGTACAGGAGTCGGTACCGGGACAGCGCCAGGCAGCTCTTCCACATCGAATGTGACGGTGGGAGCTGCGCCGGGAATGAATTTGAGCAAGGCTGATTCTGGCGATGGCCGGTCTGCTGGCTGGTCTGATATCTCAGTCGCGGCCGTCGATGCAGGCAGTAAGCTTTCCATCAGCCGCCATCAGGCAGAACGGGTAGCGGCAACCGTGATCCGGGTAGGACCCGGCGGTGACAGCAGCACCTCCTCCGGTTCATCGGGCAGTACATACGGTCCTTCAGGAGGCGGAACCTCGGCAGCAGCTACCGGAAGGACAGCGCCATATGTGGATATTTTGATGCAGGCTGGAGTGGAATCTGGTGTAAATCCGTATGTTCTGGCAGCCATGATCCTTCAGGAGCAGGGCACCCAGGGAAATTCCCAGTCCATATCCGGCGCAAGCGGGTATTATAATTTTTACAATTTTGAGGCTTATGCAAGCAACGGCATGACGGCGGTTGAGAGAGGGCTGTGGTATGCATCCCAGTCCGGTGATTATATGCGGCCCTGGAATACGGTGGATAAGTCGATTATCGGCGGCGCCTGCCAGTATGGCCAAAATTATGTGCAGGCAGGCCAGAATACATTTTATTTAAAGAAGTTTAATGTGCAAGGCAGCAATCTTTACAAGCATCAATATATGACCAATGTAGAAGGCGCTGCGTCAGAAGGTGCAAGGATGGGAGAGGCTTATTCCGAATCTATGCGGCAGACAGCCATGCAGTTTTCCATTCCAGTTTACCGGAATATGCCTGCAGAGGCCTGCAGCAGACCGGTGATCGATGGAAGCCCCAATAACAAGCTTTCTGCCATCAGCGTTGACGGATTTACCATGACCCCGTCCTTTGACCGGGATACCAATCTTTACAATGTAACGGTTAACAGTTCAGTTACCAGTGTAATGCTGCGCGCGACAGCCATCGATTCCTCTGCACAGATCAGCGGAACCGGAACGGTGAACCTGACAGATGCGGTTACGGATGCACAGATCTTTGTCACAGCACAAAATGGCTATGTGCGGGAGTACACGGTTCGGATCACCAGAAGCGACAGCGGGCCATTCAGCAATGGAACAGTGGGAGACAGTTCCGGTGGAGTTTCTTCCGGTAATACATATGGACCTGGAGCAGACAGTGCGGCCAGTCAGGGCTCATCTGGTGCAGGGCCAGGAGGAAGTGCAGGAGGCTCATCGGCTGGAAATGGCAGTTCTGGGGCGTTGACCGGACCTGGAGGAAGCAATGTGACCATTGTTCAGTAGATGTTTACCAATAATTGTATATCAGACTGGAGATAAGGAAGATGAATAAGAAAATAAAGCAAATGCTGGCAGGGATTCTGCTGGCTTGTATGCTGGCTGTAGTTATGCCGGCCCACCTGCTGGTTTCCATGGCGGCCAGCGGAAAAATCACATTTTCTGACCCTAGAGCAGAGGTAGGCCAGGAAGTGAATGTCAATATGAAAGTCAGCACTGCAGATGGTTCCTTAGGAAGCGCAGATATTATGTTGTCTTATGATGCATCTGCATTGGAGTTTATTGAGGGCAATAGTGTAGAAGGCGGCGCAGGTTCCCTGCGCGCCCACGGCGGCCCGGATGCAGGCGATCTGACTTCGATCGTGTTTTCCATGAAATTTAAGGTACTGAAGGCAGCTAACAGCCAGATCACCATTGCCTCCCAGGAGGTGTATGACAATAATTCCCAGGCGGTTTCCATTACACATCTGGGAAATTCCACCGTTTCTGCAGGAGGGAATGGAGCGACAGCTTCAGCAGACGGTCTGCTGACCTCCCTGTCCGTGTCACCAGGAACCTTAAGCCCGGCATTCTCACCGTCGGTTGACAGCTATTCGGTCAATGTTGGCCTTGATGTGGAGAGCATCGATGTACAGGCACTTGCCGGAGAAGGCTCATCCGTGACGGTAGAAGGCAGCGAAGGACTTCAGATGGGCGAGAATACGGTTACCATTAAGGTGACAGCAGCGGATGGCGTCACCGTGAAGAACTACACCATCTCCGTCACCAAGAGTGAGGGCGGAGAGACTGCAGCTGCTGAGACGGAGGCAGAAGTGGTAACTGGTGTAAGCCTGGAGGCAGCCGCAAAGGCGATCACCATCCTGGCGCCTGAAGAAGGCGTGACCCTTCCGGAAGCATTTACTCAAACTACCATCGATATCGACGGTCACAAGGTAACCGGATGGATCTGGGCTTCTGAGACGGACCATCAGTACTGCGTCTTCTATGCAATGAACGCAGCAGGAGAGAAGAATTTCTACCGGTATGACCTGACAGAAAAGACCATTCAGCGGTATTTCAGCGACCCAACGGCAGAGTCCGGCTACACCAAAGAAGAAACCGAGAATGTGATTCAGAACTATAACAGCCTGCTAAATGACTACAAGATCCGGCTCTACGTTATCATTGCACTGGCAGCAGTATCGGTAGTTCTTCTGGCGCTGGTGATTGTACTGCTGGCTACCAGGAATTCCCAACGTGACTCCGGCGGAGCCCGCTATCCAGAAGAAATGCACCCAGATGAAGAGGGAGCTTCCAGACGGCGATCCATGAGCCGTGAGGAGCGTTATATGTTAGGCGAAGAAGACGAGGAAGAGGCTCCTGAGCCAGCTGCCCGGGTCAGAAAAGCACCAGCAGAGCCAGCTTCGGCTGAGAAGGCGAGGGTACAGGCTCCAGAGCCGAAACCCGCAGCAGAGCCAGAACCGGCTCCAGCGCCAAAAACCGGCACGCAGCCCAGACCAGCTTCAGCAATGAGAGCAGGAGACCAACCAAAGCCAGCTTTGGCACCACGGAACACTGCTGATCCAGCCCCTGTTCCGGTGCGTCAAAACCGGCCGGAGGCAAAGGCTCCATCCCAACCAGAGCGTGCATCCAGACAAGAGCAGACAAGTTCGAGAAAACGCAGTACCCAGGAATCAGATTTCATTTTCGCAGATCAGCCAATAGAACTGGAAATGGCAGGCAGCCAGTCCATTACAAGAGAGGATCGCGCAGCCGCTGCCAGCAAGATACAGCGCAGAAGCGCAGAACAGGCGGCAGCCACAGCAGAAATCAATGATCTGGACGATGATTTCGAGTTCATCGATGTTGATCTGTATTAATTAAAATCGAGTAACTGTGAGAGTAGGGAACAGTTACAAAATCAAAATATCAGAACTCAAAACCCGCAGGGAAGCAGGAAAGCAATCCAAGCAGAAAACCAGCATCCCTGCGGTTTTATTTTAAGCAGAGTAACTGTTAAACAGGCAGCATTCATCCAACACAAACAACAATCCACAATACAGCCAATATACATCCAACACAGCAGCATCGGGAGGGACGGGCTCCCTGTGAACGCCTTTTCAGCCCGTCGGTACTTAGACCGCGTCTTATGCGGTCTTACGTACCGCTACGCGCTGAACAGAGCGAGAGCGCGCTGAACAGGGAGCCCGTCCCTCCCGATGCGGACCCTTCGCCAATATGATTCAATATCCCTGGCATTTCCCACCACTTGACTTTTCTATCCTATTGTTATACAATCCATATAACAGGTGCATAAAAAACGAAAGATGGTGAGCCAATGATATTAAAGATTGATTTTAACAGTGATGAAGCCTTTTACCTCCAGCTATGCAACCAGATTATTCTGGGAATTGCCATGGAGACGCTGAATGAAGGAGATGCATTACCTTCTGTCCGTACTCTTGCGGACCAGATCGGCATCAATATGCATACGGTAAATAAAGCATATTCCATGCTCCGGCAGGAAGGCTTTGTGAAGCTGGACCGGCGGAAGGGGGCCGTGATTTCCCTGGATATCGATAAGCTGCAGGCGATCCAGGAGATGCGGGAGGATTTGAGCGTGGTGCTTGCCCGCGGGATCTGCCGGGATGTTTCCAGGGAGGAAGCCCACCAGCTGGTAGACGAGATCTATGACCTGTTTTCAAAGGGCTCCGGCCGAAGCTCGGAGTGAGGAGGATTACCATGTTATGTGAAAAATGTAAAATCAGGGAAGCCAATATTAAGTATACAGAAGTAATCAATGGCGTGAAGAATGAGCATAATCTTTGTGCCCAGTGCGCAAAGGATATGGATTTCGGTCATTATTCCGCTATTTTTGATGGAGATTTTCCGCTGGGCAAGCTTCTTTCCAGTATTTTAGGCGTGGGAGAAAGCAGCCAGAAGGAGGATAAGCTGCAGCAGATCGTCTGCCCCTCCTGTAAGACCAGCTACCAGGAATTTGTGGAGAACAGCCGGTTCGGCTGTCTGGACTGCTACAGTGTTTTTGATCTTCTGATCAGCGATAAGATCAAGAAGCTTCAGGGCAACGGCACTCACACGGGAAAGAAGCCGAAATATCAGAAGATCCAGGCATACCCCCAGATGACCAGCGAAGGACAGAAGTCAGAAAAAGAGCCCGTACTTTCCAGAAAGGAGCAGCTTGAGGTGCTGAAAGCCAGACTTCAGGAGGCTGTTTTAAAGGAAGAATATGAGATAGCAGCTCAGTATCGGGATCAGATTAAGGGATTAAGCCAGGAGGAGGAGCAGGATGCTTAAGTGGTTTGAACAGATGGAGGGCCATCAGCCCAATATTGTCAGCAGCCGGGTCCGCCTGGTGCGGAACTGGGACCAGTATCGTTTTCCGAAATCACTGTCTGCAGCAGAGAGTGAGGAGCTGGTAAAGCGGCTGGAGTATGGCCTGAAGGATTTAAAGGAACTGGATGGAAGGGAATATGAATATGCTTATCTGGAGGAACTAGATGAACTGAGCCGCAGAGCACTGAGAGAGCGCAGGATTCTGAATTCCAGCATTTTAGAAAAAAAAGATACCGTTGGACTGATTGTTTCCGGAGATGAGAGCGTCAGCGTGGTATTGAATGGGGATGACCACATTCGGATGCAGCTTCTGTCGCCGGGGCTTCACTTAGATGAGCTTTGGAAGCGGGCGGATGCCATGGACGATTATATCAATGCCCGTTTTTCCTATGCTTTTGATGAGAAGTACGGGTATTTGACCTCCTTCCCCACCAATGTGGGGACAGGAATGCGTGCTTCGGTAACGCTGCACCTGCCTACCTTGTCCATGGGAAAGAAGTTTCAGAATCTGGTGGCGGATATGAGCCGCTTTGGTGTGACTCTCCGCGGCGTCTACGGGGAGGGGAGTGAGAATTACGGCGCTCTCTATGAGGTGGCTAACCAGAAGACACTGGGACTTTCCGAGAAGGAGATTATCGATCTGGTGGCGCAGACGGCCGGACAGTTGAACAGCCAGGAGCACCAGGTTCGGACGCTGGCCCTGAATAATCACCGGCTGGAGCGGGAGGATGAGGCATACAAGTCTTATGGTGTATTAAAGTATGCCAGAAGGCTTTCTGGAAAGGATGCCATGATCTTCCTTTCCCAGATGATGGCAGGAGCAGATGATGGAATTTTGACATTTCGGGAGCCTTGCTCCATCTACCGGCTGATGCTGGGGATCCAGACTGCCAATCTGCAGAAGCTTTCTCACAAGCCGCTGAGCAAGGAGGAGCTGGATGTGGCGAGAGCAGCTTACCTTCGGGAAGAGCTGCCAGAGCTGGCATAACCGTAACGGTTCCGTACCCTCACAGTTACGCATAACCATACTTTTTACAGAGATATTAGGAGGACTTGATATGATCGATCGATTTACAGCAAAGGCTCGGGAGGCGATTTCCCTTGCAGTTGATGCGGCGGAGACACTTGGCCACGGCTATGTGGGCACAGAGCATCTGCTGATCGGACTTTTACATGAGGGAACCGGCGTGGCTGCCAAGGTGCTGGCGGAAAGCGGTGTCCGGGAGGAGAAGGTGATGGAGCTGGTAAGCCAGCTGATTTCACCGAATCATATTGTTGGAATGGCGGAGCAGGGGGGCTACACCCCAAGCGCCAGAAGAGTGCTGGAAAACAGCTATAAGGAGGCAGTGCGGTTCCGTGCGCCGCTGATCGGCACAGAGCATCTGCTGATTGCCATGATAAAGGAAGGGGATTGTGTGGCTTCCCGCCTGTTAAATACCCTTGGCATCAGCATTCAGAAGCTTTATATTGACCTGCTGTCAGCTATGGGCGAGGATGCGCCTGCCGGGGCGAAGGAGGAGATCCAGAATGGCCGTGTTTCCAGGGGAAAGACTTCTACGCCCACGCTGGACAGCTACAGCCGGGATCTGACGGCTTTGGCCAGAGAAGGGAAGCTGGATCCGGTTATCGGCCGTGAAATGGAAATCCAGAGGGTGATCCAAATCCTGAGCAGAAGGACGAAAAACAATCCATGTCTGATCGGTGAGCCTGGTGTGGGAAAAACCGCAGTTGTGGAAGGTCTGGCTCAGATGATTGCATCGGGCAATGTTCCGGAGACCATAGCACAAAAGCGGGTGGTAACTCTGGATCTGTCCGGCATGGTGGCCGGCTCCAAGTACCGGGGTGAGTTTGAGGAGCGGATCAAGAAGGTGCTCAGCGAGGTGATGGAGGATGGGCAGGTGCTGCTTTTTATTGATGAGATCCACACCATCATCGGCGCCGGAGGCGCAGAGGGGGCCATTGATGCCTCCAATATCTTAAAGCCGTCTCTGGCCAGGGGAGAGCTGCAGCTGATCGGCGCCACCACCATCGAGGAATACCGGAAATATATTGAGAAGGATGCGGCCCTGGAGCGGCGCTTCCAGCCGGTGACGGTGGAGGAGCCCAGTCAGAAGGAAACCATCGCCATCTTAAAGGGGCTGCGGGGCCGTTATGAGGAGCATCATAAGGTAACAATCACAGATGATGCGCTGGAGGCGGCTGTGAAGCTGTCTGCCCGGTATATCAATGACCGCTTCCTGCCGGATAAGGCCATCGATCTGATCGATGAGGCATCCTCCAAGGTCCGCCTGACGAATTTCGTGGAGCCGGAGGAAATCAAAGTTCTGGAGAAGGAGATCGAGGCTCTGGAGGCTCTGAAGGAGCAGGCGGTGAAGGCGGAAGCATATGAGAAGGCCGGAGATATTAAGAAAAAGCAGCAGAAAAAGCGGGATAAGATCGAAAAGATCCGCGCTAAGTGGGAGAAGGATAAGCATACCCGCAAGCTGATCGTGGATGAGAACCAGATTGCCGATGTAGTAGCCGGATGGACGAAGATACCGGTAAAGAAGCTGGAGGAGGAAGAGTCAGAGCGCCTTAAGAAGCTGGAATCCATCCTTCATGAGCGTGTGGTAGGTCAGGAGGAGGCGGTTACTGCCATTTCCAAGGCGATCCGCCGGGGCCGGGTAGGCTTAAAGGATCCCAAGCGTCCCATTGGCTCCTTCCTGTTCTTAGGCCCTACCGGCGTAGGCAAGACTGAGCTTTCCAAGGCCCTGGCGGAGGCTATGTTCGGCACGGAGGCGGCTTTGATCCGGGTAGACATGTCTGAATACATGGAAAAGCACAGCGTTTCCAAGATGATCGGTTCTCCGCCAGGATATGTAGGATATGAGGAGGGCGGCCAGCTCAGCGAGAAGGTGCGGCGGAATCCCTATTCGGTGATTCTGTTTGATGAGGTGGAAAAGGCTCATCCTGACGTGTTTAATATTCTTCTTCAGGTTCTGGATGACGGCCACATTACCGATGCTCAGGGAAGAAAGATCGACTTTAAGAATACCATTCTGATCATGACCTCCAATGCCGGGGCAGAGAATATCATTGCACCCAAGCGGCTGGGATTTGCTTCTGTCAGCGATGAGAAGGCGAATTACAGCTTTATGAAGGATAAGGTGATGGAAGAGGTAAAGCGGATGTTTAAGCCGGAGTTTTTAAACCGGATCGACGATATTATCGTGTTCCATCAGCTGAATAAGGAGCATATGAAGAGCATTGCTTCTATTATGCTGAAGTCCATCTTAAAGCGGACCAAAGAACAGATGGGCATGGAGCTGACAGTTACCAGCGAGGCTGCCGAGGTGCTGATCGATAAGGGCTATGATGAGAAATATGGTGCAAGGCCGCTGCGGCGCACCATCCAGAATATGCTGGAGGATAAGCTGGCAGAGGAGATCCTGGACGGCAGGATCCGGAAGGGCGACCATGTGTTAGTGGGAGCCGCGGAGGGGAGCCTGACCTTCGTTGTGCAGAAGGAGGGCGGCGCCTCAGGAGCCGATGAATCTTCTCAGAAGGCAGAAGCGGAAAACACCGTAGGAACCAATGTATGATGTTATAAAAGTTTTGCTGGTCATTTGCCGGGAATTCGTGTATAATTTAGGCATGGGAATCATTGGGGATTATTGGTGGTTCCTAAAAAGAGGATAAGTACAAAACACTAGGAGGGCAAGCATATGCCAGGAATTGAATCTTTAATTCAGACAGAACAGGACGGAACCATTAGTTTTGGAAATTATACATTAAATGAAAAGTCGAAGAAGCAGGACTTTGAGCATCAGGGGGACCTCTATAAGGTAAAGACCTTCTATGAAATCACAAAACTTGAGAGAAACGGCATGTTTGTATATGAGTCCGTTCCAGGTACAGCTGTTTCCCATTTTACAGAAAATGATGAGGGAATCACCTGCACCCTGGAAGGCTACAAGGATTCTCAGGTTACGGTGCAGCTGCAGGAGGATACTCCATATAAGATTTATGAGGATGGCGTATTGACCGGGGAGATTGCTACTAATATGAGCGGCAAGCTGGGGATCAATATCGAGCTGGAGGATGAGAAGCCGATTGAATTAAAGATCGTGAAAGCGTGATTTTTCTAAACCTGCATGCGCCCGGCAGGCGGACGCGCCGCCGCACATGAAAGTTA
>JAUNOF010000118.1:7081-10408 GCA_030537215.1 Lachnospiraceae bacterium | reverse complement strand
TGCAAATTAACTTTATTGATTGCAATTTTGCCTGAATTTATGTATACTGTCAATAATGGGTAAATTTCGGTTTTATATTTACCTTCCATTATAATGATCGGTGCGGCTGCACGGCATTTTTACAGCTGCACAGGATTCGATACAGGAGGCTTAAATTTCGTGGCACAAGGAAGTAAAAATCAAAAGGCTTCAGACAGCGGAAGCAGAAAAGCGGGATCAGCCAGAGCCGGCAGTTCAAAATCGCAGAAAAAGCAGGAGGAATTCATTCAGGAGGAGGTTCCGGCATTTCTGCGGGCGGAGGTTATGATCATCATCTCATTTGCTGCTGCTGTACTTTTATTCTTAAGCAATTTTCATCTCTGCGGCGTGGTAGGTGATTTCCTGCGCAGTATCCAGCTGGGGCTGTTCGGCGTTGTGGGCTATACCGTCCCGGTTCTGATCTTTGTAGGAACCAGTTTTTACCTGTCTAATGCAGGAAACCGGAAGGCTGTGATCAAGCTGAGTGCTGTAATCGCAGCAGCTCTTACCCTGTGCGGAGCAGCACAGATGATTTTTGGAACTCGTTTAGAGGAGGGACAGTCTGTCCTGGCCTTCTATCAGATCTCCGGTCAGAACGGAAGCGGCGGCGGCCTGGTGGGAGGGCTGCTGTCCTTCTGTCTGCAGTCGGTGGTTGGCAATATCGGAACCTATCTGATTTATCTGGTGGTGCTGATCATCTGCGGAGTCTGCATTACGGAGAAATCCTTTGTTAATGCAGTAAAGACGGGAAGCGATAAAGCTTACCAGTATGCCAGAGAGGATGCCATGCGCCGCAGGGAAGAGAGGGAGGAGCGCCAAGAGGAACGGCGCCGTCTCCGTGAAGAAAATGTGGTGCGGGGAGTGGATCTGAGTGCAACGAAGATCCAGCAGATTCCTCTGCCTGAGGAAGACGGAATGTCCCTTGACGGGCTGACGGAAAAGCTGTCTGCCAGAGGGCGGAAGAAAAAGCCCTTTGAGGATGAGCTTTTAAAAGAAGAGGCGCTTCTGCGCTCCGAATTTCCGGATTCGGATGACGCAGATGAGGAGCTGGAACAGAAGACTTCTTCCGCAGATGTATTTACCGGCCGGATCGCACTTCCGCCGGAATATGAAGAGCCGGTACCCTTTGAGGAGGATCGGAAGCCGGATCTGGCAAAGGATGAGGATGAGCCGGAGGAGAAGATTGTATCCTTCGCCAAAAAAGCTTCAGGAAGGAAGAACGAACCGCTTTATGCAGATAAGCGGACGATGACGCTGGAGGAGATGGATGTATCCCTTCCGGTGCCGGATCTGCCCGGACCGGATGATGGATATGAGGATGACGGCTTTATTCCGGAAGCACCTGTGACAAGGATGTACAGCCCGGAAAGAGCAGGGGGACAAGCATACCGCCAGGATGACACAGCCGGTGCGGGCAGATCCATGTACCGCCAGGCAAGCCCGGCAGATGCAGGCAGACAGGCACACCGCCAGGAAATTGCAGCGAATGCAGGCACAGGCAGACAGGCATATGCTGAGAAATCTGCAGAAGATTCCAAAGAGCAGGCTGCTCGTCAGGACGCGGCAGGACTGCAGGCCCTGGAAACGGTACGTCGGAATATGGAAACACAAAGCAGCGTTTCCTTCCTGGATGAGCTTGATGCAGATAATTCTGTTATGGAGGAGATCAACACCGGGGTCCCGGAATCTGCTTCTGACAGCATTTTTGTTCCGGAAGCGCCAAAGCGAGTGGTAACTGCCACAGGAAAGGTGATCGAAACGGAAACAGAGCTGTTACATAAGAAGATCGAAAAGAAACGGCAGGAGGCGGCAGAAGAGAAGCCTCCGGTCCCGGTTCAGAAGACGGTAAAGCCATACGTATTCCCGCCGGCCAGCCTGTTAAAGCGCAGCAGCCGCAGCGCCGGCTCCTTTTCCGACCGGGAGTATAAGGAAACTGCCATCAAGCTGCAGCAGACTCTCCGAAATTTCGGAGTAGGAGTTACCGTTACCGATATCAGCTGCGGCCCTTCTGTCACCCGGTATGAGCTGCACCCGGAGCAGGGTGTGAAGGTGAGCAAGATCGTAGGCTTATCGGATGATATCAAGCTGAGTCTGGCGGCGGCGGAGATCCGAATCGAGGCTCCCATACCCGGCAAGTCGGCCGTAGGCATCGAGGTTCCCAACAAGGAGAATTCCATCGTATACCTGCGTGATCTGCTGGAATCTGACGGCTTTAAAAACAGCAAATCCAAGCTGACCTTTGCAGTAGGAAAGGACATCGGAGGACAGCCTGTGATGGCGGATATTGCCAAGATGCCCCATCTGCTGATTGCGGGCGCTACCGGATCCGGTAAATCGGTCTGCATCAATACGCTGATCATGAGCATTATCTACAAGGCGGACCCGGAGGATGTAAAGCTGATTATGGTGGATCCCAAGGTGGTGGAATTAAGCGTATATAATGGAATCCCTCACCTGCTGATCCCGGTGGTCACCGATCCGAAGAAAGCCTCAGGCGCTCTAAACTGGGCGGTTGCGGAGATGACAGACCGTTACAAGAAGTTTGCAGAGCACAACGTCCGGGATCTGAAGGGTTATAATGAGAAGATTCAGCATCTGGATGTGCCGGAGGAGAAACGCCCGAAGAAGCTGCCCCAGATCGTGATCATCATCGATGAGCTGGCGGATCTTATGATGGTAGTGCCCGGCGAGGTGGAGGATGCGATCTGCCGTCTGGCTCAGCTGGCCCGTGCTGCAGGCATTCATCTGGTAATTGCCACTCAGAGACCATCTGTCAATGTTATCACCGGTCTGATTAAGGCTAATGTGCCGTCCAGAATCGCATTTTCCGTGTCATCCGGTGTAGATTCCAGAACCATCATTGATATGAACGGTGCGGAGAAGCTGCTGGGAAAGGGTGATATGCTGTTCTACCCATCTGGATTCCCAAAGCCCCAGCGTGTGCAGGGCGCTTTTGTGTCAGACCAGGAGGTTTCCCAGGTAGTGGAATTCCTGACGGAACAGGGATTGACTGCCAACTATAATCAGGAAGTGGAAAACCGGATGATGAACCCGGTTTCCGAAACACCTGGAGGAGGGGACAACAGCCGGGATGAATATTTCGCCCAGGCTGGAAAAGTAATCATTGAGAAGGAAAAAGCTTCCATTGGCATGCTTCAGCGTGTCTTTAAGATAGGATTTAACCGGGCGGCCCGGATCATGGACCAGCTGGCAGAAGCCGGAGTGGTCGGTGAGGAGGAGGGAACCAAGCCCCGCAAGGTGCTGATGACCATGGAAGAATTTGAACAGTTCCTTGCATCATAGGAAGCT
>JAUNOF010000118.1:0-6981 GCA_030537215.1 Lachnospiraceae bacterium | reverse complement strand
TATGAAAACAGATATTCAAATTGCTCAGGAAGCAAAGATGATTCCTATCAAGGAGGTAGCCGCTTCTTATGGGATCACAGAAGATGATCTGGAACTTTACGGAAAGTATAAAGCAAAATTAACTGATGAGCTGTGGGAGCAGGTGAAGGACCGCCCGGATGGAAAACTGGTGTTAGTGACTGCCATCAACCCTACCCCGGCAGGTGAGGGAAAGACTACCACAACGGTAGGTCTGGGACAGGCGTTTGCCAGGTTAAATAAAAAAGCGATCATCGCGCTCCGCGAGCCCTCCTTAGGCCCGTGCTTTGGAATCAAGGGCGGAGCAGCAGGCGGCGGCTATGCCCAGGTAGTTCCCATGGAGGACTTAAACCTTCATTTTACCGGCGATTTCCACGCCATCACATCTGCAAATAACCTGCTGGCAGCGCTTTTAGACAACCATATTCATCAGGGCAATGCGCTGGGCATCGACACCCGCCAGATCCTGTGGAAGCGGTGTCTGGATATGAACGACCGCGCGTTAAGAAACGTAGTGGTGGGACTGGGCGCAAAGGCAGACGGCTTTGTAAGGGAGGATCATTTTGTAATCACGGTAGCCTCTGAGATCATGGCGATTCTGTGTCTTGCAGCAGATATGAAGGATTTAAAGGAGCGGCTAGGACGGATCATCGTGGCTTACAATTATGCAGGGGAACCGGTTACTGCTGCTCAGCTGCATGCAGTAGGCGCAATGGCAGCCCTCTTAAAGGATGCGTTAAAGCCAAACCTGATCCAGACCTTAGAGCACACCGGCGCACTGGTTCACGGCGGGCCATTTGCCAATATTGCACACGGCTGCAACAGCGTCCGGGCTACCAGAACGGCTTTAAAGCTGGCTGATATCACGGTGACGGAAGCTGGCTTCGGCGCAGACTTAGGCGCTGAGAAGTTCTTTGATATCAAGTGCCGGATGGCTGGCTTGAAGCCGGACGCGGTTGTGCTGGTAGCTACCGTCCGCGCGTTAAAGTACAACGGCGGCGTTCCCAAGAATGAATTAGGCACGGAAAATCTGGAAGCTCTGGCAAAGGGCATTGTAAATCTGGAGAAGCATATCGAGAACCTGCAGAAATTCGGCGTTCCGGTAGTGGTGACCTTAAATTCCTTCATAACAGACACGGAAGCGGAATACGCATTTATTAAGAAATTCTGTGAGGACAGAGGCTGTGAATTTGCTCTCTCTGAAGTATGGGCAAAGGGCGGCGAGGGCGGAATCCCGCTGGCGGAGAAGGTGCTGGAGACCCTGGAAAATAAGGAGAGCCATTTTGCGCCGATCTATCCAGATGAGGCCGGTTTGATGGAGAAGGTGGAGGCTGTGGCCAGAGAGATCTACGGCGCAGACGGCGTAACCTATGCACCGGCAGCCGCAAAGGCTCTTAAGAAGGCAGAGGAGATGGGCTTTGGCAAGCTTCCGGTCTGTATGGCAAAGACTCAGTACTCGCTGTCGGATGACCAGACTAAGCTGGGCCGTCCTGAGGGCTTTACCATCAATGTAAGAGATGCCTACGTTTCTGCAGGCGCCGGATTTGTGGTAGTGCTTACCGGAGCGATTATGACCATGCCTGGACTTCCGAAGAAGCCGGCAGCAGACAGTATCGATGTAAATGAAAACGGTGTAATCACCGGATTATTCTAAGAGATCGCATAATTGTGCACTGCTGCCCTCAGCGGACAAGGGCGACTGGCACTTGTTCATTGAGGGGATGCAGGGCAGGAAGACAATTGCAGGACGGGAAGGAAAGAAAGGTATGGTATTGAGAGATTGGCTGAAAGAAATTTCGTATCAGCTTTTACAGGGAAGCCTGGATACTCCGGTATTCGAGGTGATTTATGATTCCAGAAAGGCATGCCCTGGAGCCGTGTTTGTATGTATGAAGGGAGCCAGAGTGGATTCTCATGAGTTCTGCTCTCAGGTGTATGAAGGGGGAACCAGGGTGTTTGTAACCGAGCATCCGGTTTCTCTTCCTCAGGATGCGGTGGTTATCCAGGTGGAAAATGGAAGAAAAGCGCTGGCTTACCTTTCCGCAGCCCGGTTTGGCTATCCAGACAGAAAAATGGTTACCATCGGAGTAACCGGAACCAAGGGAAAAACGACTACCACCCACATGATCCGGGCAATTCTGGAGGCGTGCGGAAAAAAGGTGGGGATGATCGGCACCAACGGTGCTTACTTCGCAGGCGTTGCAGAGCCTACCCGGAACACCACACCGGAGTCCTATCAGCTTCATGAGTATTTTTCCAGAATGGTGGAGGCAGGCTGCCAGTATATGGTGATGGAGGTTTCCTCCCAGGCCTTTAAGATGCACCGGACCGATGGAATCTTTTTCGATTACGGTATTTTTACCAATATTTCTCCTGACCATATCGGGCCGGATGAGCATGCTGATTTTGAGGAGTATCTGGCCTGCAAGTCCATGCTGTTTCAGCAGTGCCGGATCGGCATCGCCAATCTGGATGATGCCCATACGCCTCAGGTAACGGCCCATGCCGATTGTCCCATCTACACCTACAGTCTGGAGCAGGAAGCGGATTTCCAGGCCAAGAGGATCCGCTATGTGGCGGAAGCCGGATTTGTAGGTCTGGAATTTGACGTGACCGGACGGCTGGAAGCGGATGTGAAGGTAAGCGTGCCTGGTAAATTTAATGTTTCTAATGCCATGGCAGCTCTCAGCGTATGCAGCTTCTTCCATCTGCCCAAGGAGCAGGTGCGCCATGCCCTGGAGCATCTCCATGTGAATGGGCGGATGGAGATCGCATATGCTTCCGATCTCTGCAAGGTGGTTATTGATTATGCCCACAATGCCGTCAGCATGGAAAGCCTGTTAAAGACCCTTCGGGATTATCATCCGGCAAGGCTGGTAGTGGTATTTGGCTGCGGAGGAAACCGCTCGAAGGACCGCAGATATTCCATGGGCGAGATGGCGGGACGGCTGGCGGATTTAAGCATTATCACAGCAGACAATTCCCGCTACGAGAAGGTGGAGGATATTATTGAGGATATTAAGAGTACACTGATTCCCACCGGCGGCGCTTATCTGGAGATTCCGGACCGGCGGGAAGCCATTACCTACGCCATCACCCATGCTGAAAAAGGCGATATGATTGCCATTATCGGCAAGGGACATGAGGATTATCAGGAGGTAAACGGAATCCGCACCCATTTCCTGGATCGGGAAGTGGTAGATGAAGTGGTTGCCGGTATCCATAAGTGATCAAAACGGTTGTAAGTCCAATGGAAAAAACAGGATAGGAAGGAATCGTATGGAACATATGAAAGTAAAAGACATGGTGGAGGCCTGCGGGGGCAGACTGCTCTGCGGAGATCCGGAGGCCTCCATCGAACATATCCGCATTGATTCCAGAACCATAAAGGGGAACGATTTATTCGTTCCCCTGATTGGGGAAAAGGTAGATGCCCATAAATTTATTGATCAGGTGCTTCAGGCGGGAGCGGCAGCGGTGCTGACCAGCCAGCATGATGTTATGGAATCAGACCGGGCCTGGATCCGGGTAGAGGATACCAGGCGGGCGCTTCAGGCCATCGGCGCCTGGTACCGGAGCCGGCTGGCCCTTCCGTTAATCGGAGTGACGGGAAGCGTAGGGAAGACCACCACCAGGGAAATGATTGCGGCAGCTCTTTCTGCCCGTTATCGGGTATACAAGACACCAGGCAACAGCAACAGCCAGGTGGGAGTGCCCATTACCATTTCCGAGATCTCTTCTCAGGATGAGATCGGAGTGATCGAGCTGGGGATGAGTGAGCCGGGTGAGATGGAGCGGATCGCTATGGTTGCCAGAGTGGATCAGGCAGTTATGACCAATATCGGTATCGCCCATATTGAGCAGCTTGGCTCTCAGGCAAATATCTGCCGGGAAAAGCTTCATATCCAGGACGGCATGAAGAAAGGCGGGATCCTCTATGTGAATGGGGATGACGCCATCTTAAAGACGGTAAAGGCAAAGGAAGGCTGCCGCACCATCACCTACGGAACGGACGATAGCTGTGATTACCAGGCTTTGGATATTCGGAATGAAGGCGGCCTGCCGGTGTTTACTGCTCTTTGTCGGGAGCGTGGAGAGTCTGCCGCAGTAAGGCTTAAGGTATTCGGACATCACATGATTCTGAATGCGATGGTGGCGCTGGCAGTTGCCAGGGAAAACGGGATCCCCATGTCAGAGGCGGCAAAGGCGCTGGAATCCTTCCACGGATTTCAGGGGCGCCAGCAGATCGTGAAATCCGGCGGAGTTACGATAATTAATGATTCCTACAATGCCAGTCCGGTTTCCATGAAGGCGGGAATCGATGTGCTGTGTGATATGCCGGCAGATGGACGGCGGATCGCGGTTCTGGCAGATATGAAGGAGCTGGGACCGGATTCTCCCAAGTATCACCGGGAAATCGGCCGGTATCTGGCTAAGACCTGGGATGCAGGTGCCGGGTGTAAAGTAGATTGTGTGGCTCTTTTGGGCCAGCTGGCTGCGGAGATTGGAATGCAGCTGGAAGCAGAACTGGAAAAACGGCCGGAGAAGCAACTGGAAAAGAAGCCGGAAATCTTGTATTTTCAGGAAATGGGAAAGCTGACGGACTGGCTGAAGCAGACGTTAAAGCAGGGGGATTCTGTTTTGCTGAAGGGCTCCAACAGCATGGGGCTTGGGGCGGTTGCTTCGAAATTGCTGGAGGGATGATTTCATGGCTCAGTTTGCTGATATCATCATCGATATCACACATGAAAAGGTAGACCGGCCCTTTCAGTACCGGATCCCACAGGCGCTGCGGGAGCAGATCCATGCAGGCTGCCAGGTGGATGTGCCCTTCGGAAGGGGGAACACCATCCGGTGCGGATACGTGGTAGGCCTTTCTGACCAGGCGGAGTACGATCCGGCCAGACTTAAGGAGATCGCTGGGATCCATGCCGGAAGTGTTTCGGCGGAGTCCCAGCTTATTCAGGTTGCCTGGTGGATGAAGGAACGGTATGGGTCTACGATGAACCAGGCATTGAAAACCGTATTGCCGGTGAAGCAGCAGGTGAAGCAGCAGGAATCCAAGTGGCTGCGCTGCCTGCTGGGGCGGGACGAGCTGAACGAGCAGATCTGGGAAGCAGTCCGTAAAAAATATAAGGCCAGAGAACGGCTCCTAAAAGCCTTTCTGGATACGGATGTGATCCCCTACCAGGTTGCTCTTCACCAGCTGAACCTGACTGCCGCCACATTAAAACCGCTGATTGCCCAGGGGGTGATCACACTGGATTCATCCGTCAGCTACCGGAATCCGTCTCTGCTGATGCAGGAAGGGGGCGGGGATCATAAGGCTGGAGAGGCAAATGATCCAGATTCACCGGTTACGTTAAACGATGCCCAGCAGCCGGTAGTGGATGACATCTGCCGCCAGTATGATGCAGGGGTCCGGAAAACCTACCTGATCCACGGTATCACCGGAAGCGGGAAGACGGAGATTTATATGGAGCTGATCGATCATGTAAGACGGCAGGGAAAGCAGGTGATCCTGCTGATTCCGGAGATCGCACTGACCTATCAGACGGTGATGCGGTTCTGCAGGCGCTTCGGCAGCCAGGTATCCTTTATTAATTCCAAGCTTTCCGCCGGAGAAAAATATGACCAGTTTGAGCGAGCGAAAAATGGTGAGATCCAAATCATGATCGGGCCCCGATCAGCGCTGTTTACGCCCTTTCGGAACCTGGGGCTGATTATTATTGATGAGGAACACGAAGGCGCATATAAAAGTGAGATCACTCCCAGATACCACGCCAGAGAAACGGCTGAGTACCGGGCCGGTTTAAGCCATGCCAGCCTGGTCCTGGGCTCTGCCACCCCTTCTGTGGAATCCTACACCAAGGCTGTCCATGGAATTTACGGCTACTATAAGATCGGGAAGCGGGCCAAGAAAAACAGTTATCTTCCCAAAATTCAGGTAGTGGATCTTAGAAATGAGCTGGCGGAGGGAAATCGGTCCATCTTCAGCCGGACGCTGCATGCTCTGATCGTGGAGAAGCTGACAAATCAGGAACAGATCATGCTTTTTTTAAATCGAAGAGGCTATTCCCGTTTCCTGTCCTGCCGAAGCTGCGGGGAAGCCATCAAGTGTCCCCACTGTGACGTGACCCTAACCCTTCATCAGGATGACCGTCTGGTATGTCATTACTGCGGTTATCAGATCCGGCGGCCTTCTGCGTGTCCTTCCTGCGGTTCTGCCTACCTGGCTCCCTTTGGGACCGGGACTCAGAAGATCGAGGCGCTGGTTAAGGAGGAATTTCCGGATGCCCGGGTGCTGCGGATGGATCTTGATACGACAGCAAAGAAAGGCGGGCATGAAGAGATTCTGGCGGCCTTTGCAGAGCATGAGGCGGATATCCTGATCGGGACGCAGATGATCGTGAAGGGCCATGATTTTCCGGCAGTTACCTTAGTAGGGATCCTGGCAGCGGATCTTTCCCTCTATGCGCCGGACTACCGGTGCGGAGAGCGGACCTTTCAGCTTCTGACCCAGGCAGCGGGCCGGGCCGGGCGAGATGAAAAGGCCGGAGATGTGGTAATCCAGACCTACAGTCCGGACCACTACTGCATCCAGGCAGCAGCGGCCCAGGATTATGAACGGTTTTATGAGAAGGAGATGGAATACCGGAAGCTTCTTCATTATCCGCCGGCCTGTGTGCTGATGACGCTGCTGATCGGTTCTGACCGGGAAGAGCTGGCTCACAGGGCCATGGATGCAGTCTTCCGAATTGCCCGGGAACAGGAAGGCAGAGGTCAGTTCCAGCTGATCGGTCCGGTCAATGCCCCCATTTATAAACTTAATGATATTTACAGAAAAATTTTATATATGAAGTGCGAAAACTATGATATACTAATAGGAATTCGAAATCACATGGAAGAATTCCTGAGAAATCAAAGCTGGAGCAGCCGAATCCTGGTACAGTTTGATTTTTC
>JAUNOF010000117.1:3872-10536 GCA_030537215.1 Lachnospiraceae bacterium | reverse complement strand
ACCGTCAGTCTGGCCAATATCACAGATGTCCGGGCGGAATCCATCATGATCTCCGGCAGGATAAAGCCGGCTGTGATCGACGTGGTAGGCGTCACCTGCAGTCCCTTCCGCATGGAGCTGGCGAAACGCTTTGTGGAGGATTGCCGTCCTGCTGTCATTAAAGGAAATGTGTCGGAGATCCGCGCCATGGCAGGAGCAGACTTCATAGCCTCCGGGATCGATGTCAGCCAGGCAGATGCAGTCGCAAAGGATAATCAAGAATCACAGCTGAAGATGGCGGATATTGTGAGACGCTATGCTGCCAGCGCGCAGGCTGTGGTCATGGCAAGCGGTGAGGTGGATATCATTGCTGCCGCCGACGGCGAAACCGTATATTTTGTAAAAAACGGAACTGCCCATATGGCAAAGATCACCGGAACAGGATGTATGCTTACCTGTATCACCGGAGTCTATTTATCCGTGACCGATCCTGTGACTGCATCGGTTCTGGCTGCTGTCACACTGGGCATCGCCGGTGAACAAGCAGACTCCAGCCGCGGACTGGGAAGCTACCATATCGGGCTGATGGATGCCCTGTCCACACTCACGGATGATCAGCTGATGGAACTGATGCAGGTGACAGAGAATTCATACAAGGAAACGAAATAACACAAGACTTATCTCGGCCCTGGCCTTCTTCTGCTGCGTTTTCGTTCCCCGCCCTCTCTCTTATACTGCCCTTTACTGCTGTCAGAATCCTGGTTTTGTCTGCTTCGTATCCGAACATAGATCAGCAGCAGAATCCCTCCCAGCGATACCAGCATGATCCCAAAAAGCAGACTTAAATTTGATGTATCACCCATTCGGGGGATCTTGAGATCGGCCAGCGCCGCAGAAATCTGTCCTGCAATTCCAGGCAGCAGTCCATCTGACAACATCGCATTCGGCTTCTCTCCTGGTCCCCCTCCATTTGGTATGTCTGGTCCTGACGTTCTCTCCGGTATATCTGGTCCGCCCCCTGATGGTTCAGGATTCGTTGGCTCATCCGGATGATCCGGCTGACCACCTGATGGCTCCGGCCCGTCAGGTTCATTTGGTCCATCCCCAGATGGTTCTGGTTTTGTGGGATCGGGTTTCGTCGGTTCCTCCTTAGATGGCTCCGGTTTGGTAGGCTCTTCTTCGGATGGCTCTGGCTCGGTGGGATCGGGTTTCGTCGGCTCCTCTTCGGACGGCTCCGGCTTGGTGGGATCGGGTTTCGTCGGTTTTTCCGGTTCCTCCTCCTTCTCATATTTTAGAGAGGCATGGAGTGAAAGGCTGCCGTCTGCTGACGGAAGAAAACAAATCACAGGACTTGCTGTGCCCAGACCGGCTGTCTGGCAGACCAGATACGCACCTTCACCACAGGAAAAACGAACATTTCCTTTGTTATTTGTCCGTCCCTTTGCCACACAGAAAAGTCCTTTCTCCTTCGTCCATACTGTAAGCTCCTCTGCCGCCTCCTGGCTTTTTTCTGCATTGTCCAATTGATTTAAGTCGATTCCAGCTTCCTGATACTTCTCTGTAAGCTCCCAGGCGCCATTCCGCTTCTCTCCAACCTGATAAACCGACAATTCCACATTCTTCCCATCTGTTCCCAGAGAAACGTCCAGGGAATATTCTGCTCCCAGTGCATCGAACATACTAAATATTACAAACATCACGGTAAGGAAACATCGCTTCCAAAACATAATTCTTTTTCTCCTTTCCGGTTGACCGGTAAAGCGGACATTAGAAATCGGTTCCGCTGCTTCCTTGCGGCACTCTGGCTCCGCGTACCAATAGCCGGTGGCTGTTGATGCCGTACGGCGTGCAGGTCATCAGTGTTACATAATCCATTCCTTCCGCAATCTCTAAATCTCCCAACTCATCCGGCAGCACGATCTGGATCTGATCTACCTGATATTCCAGGCAGCGTCCGAAAACATTCAGGACAAAAGCATCCCCTATCTTCATCTGATCCAGATTGGTAAACAGCTTGGCTGACGGAAGACCTGTGTGCCCGCACAAAACCACATGAGCGGAGGGGCCGCCTACCGGAAGAGAGGAGCCTGGCTGATGGCCGCAGGCGTCTGCCAGCACCTCTTTTGAGGTTCCATGATAGATCGGCAGTTCCAGTGAGATGGATGGAATCTGGAGATATCCCATCAGCCCTTCCTCATCTGCATTTAACAACGTGAGATATTCCGACGCAGTCTCCGCCTCTTCCTCAGAAAAAGCGTCATAAAATCGGGTATCCTGCTGCAGCAGGCTTTTGTTATATTCCTCTGCACGCTTTAGTTCCCAGGAAAGATCCGTTTTCTCTGCCATCTGCTGCTGATACCGCCGTATGGTTCCATTGGTTTCCTGCTTGCGCAGAAAACTGCTGACATAAGGATAACCTAAAAGAGCAATGCCAGCTCCGATTAAAAGAAGGCCCGGGAGCCATAATCCGATTCCTTTTCTTCGTTTCATCCTAATCGCCTGCCTCTTTTCCTTTTCCGCGCCCGTTCGGAACCTTCCGGATTCCTTCCTGATTGTGTCCGCTCTTTTGATGTTCCTTCCAGGTATCCCGGCAGGTCAGATACAGCGCCCTTGGGAAACGCTTAAGGATTCTGCGCAGCCGAATCACCTTGGGATTTCTGGACCGCATCAGTACAAAGGCTCCCAGCAGCAGACTGCCGTCAACCACAATTCCTGTCAAAAGCTGCCGGATATACCGGTCATACCAGACGCTTTCTCCTGTACTCCTGGTGCTGTAAGCTGCCTGCTGGGCTGCTGCTTCCTCAGCCCGCCTGCCCCGCACCAAAAGCCGGTGGCTGTTCACTCCATATGGAGTACAGGTTAAAAGCGTCATATAATCGCCGCCCCGGATGACCCTCAGCTCTGAGGTATCATCTGGCTCCACTGTCCGGATCTGATCTACCTGATAGTACAACTCATCCCCCAGAACCGATACCATGAAAATATCTCCTTCTTCCAGCGAGACCAGATCGGTAAACTGCCGGGAAGAGGACAGGCCGGAATGGGCCGCCAGAACGGAATGGGTGCTGATCCCTCCCACCGGCAGTGAGGTGTTAAGGAGATGACTGGCTCCTCTGGTGGACTCCTGGTGAAAGATAGGAAGCACCACATCAAGCTTGGGAATCGAGAGATAACCCATGATCCCATCCCCGTTAACATTCAAAAGATTGCTGTAATTCTCATTCATGGCGGCAATGGAGGAGCTGGAAATGCCGTTGCCGATCAGGATGTCTCCCAGCATTTTGTTGTAATCCTTTGCCTCCTGTTTCGCTGCCTCCAGCACAGCCGGACTCAGGCTCCGGAGCGTACCTTCATAGGTGTCCTGCATGGATGCCTGTTTCTTCGGCTCAGAAGACACGCGGGCTAATGGCAGAATCAGCATGGTGATTCCCATTATGATCAGGAGAACTGGGCCAAAATGTTTCTTTATTCTTTTCATCATTTCTTTCCCTGTCTGCTTTGCTGCTTCTTGTTCTGGCTTGTTCTGCGGTCGCTTTGCCTCCTCTGCCCCCCGCTTGTTTCAAAGCTGCTCTGGGAACGATGCCGCGCCATTCCTTTCCTTCTGCGTTTCTTTCTTCCAGTACCTGCAAAAATCCAGAGAATTCCCAGCCCTACCAAAAAAATACCGCCCAAAGTAACCAGGCCGGTGCCGCCCCCGCCGGTAAAGGGGATAAATGACTTCTTTTTATTATCCACTGTGAACGCATTCGTGGCATCTGTGACCTGGATTTGGACTGGATCCGCCAATACCTGATAAGATTCATGAGTCGTCAGTTCTGTAAATTCATAGCTGCCTGTTTTCAGCTTCTTAATGATCAGCTTTCCATCCGGCGCCACCCGGAATACCTTTTCTCCAGTCTGACCAGACACCGCAGTATATCGCCCCTCTGAGGTACGGATTCCGTAAATATCATTGCCCTCCTCATCCCTCAGCCCGAACGTTACCGAAGCATAGATGCTGCTGTCAGATGCCGGCTTTCCATGAAAGGTTTTGGTCAATGCCACTGTCCCGCAGGAATCCTCATCCCCTCCGCCAGATTCCCTTTCCAGCTTGGGCTCTGCTGTCACGCTGGTTTCCCATACTGGCGTTCCTCCATTCCAGGACGTAAGCACAGGAAGCACCATGAGAAATGGTTCTGACACCACATACCCCTGGGGAACCTTCCTGCAGAATATCAGGTACACGCCAGAGGAAAGCTGAACCAATGAGCAGCCATTCTGGTCGGTTGCCTTCATTTCCTTAACATTTCCGCTGCTGCCGAGGCCAGCCAGCTCTGTCCAATCCGTCTGCTGCACCGCTGCCTGCAGTTCCTCCCCTGTATAGGGAGTTCCCGTTTCCAGCCCCAGCTTCTCTGCTGCCTTGGCATTGTTCAACGTGCTTCGCAAGTCCTCTCCCTGCCAGTCTGTGATCTCCCCGATCTGCAGGCAGCCATACACAGCCCCGGAAACCGCCTGCCCCGGCTCCTCTGTATTCTGAGGTCTTATGTTCAGCGTGACTGTATCCGGAACGATAATCTGCGCAGCCGCCCCCTCGATCAGGCCGAAACACAGCAGCATCACACAGGCTGCTGTCCAGAGCATTTTATTTCTGATAATTTTCCACCAATTTTGTCGTTTTTCTCCTGATTCCACTTACCTGCTTTCCTCTCTGCCGTTTCCATCCGGCTTCCCCTTACCTGTTTTCCTCTCCATTGCTTCCATCCGGCTTTCGCTTATCTGATTTCCCTTCTGTCTCACCCGTCCGGCTCCTGCCTTCGCATCTGCTCCGCCTCACTGCAAACACATACCCTGCTCCAGCCAAAAGTAATGCAAAAGCGGCTGCCGCTCTGCTGCTGGTGCCTCCGGCCCCCATATCCGGCATAACCAGCTCCACTGTATTTAAGATCGTAACCGTCACGCTTCCGCCGGAAACATCCTCCGCCTTCAGCTCAACCTGGTACGGAGAAGAAAGGACCGCATAACCCTCCGGCGCCTTTTTCTCCACCAGATAATACGTTCCAAAGGGCAGATCATAAAAGTATGCGCGGCCATTTTCATCCGTGATTTTGGCATCCATATAATACCAGCTTTTTCCATCTGCTGTCAGTACATCTTCTGAACCATTGGGCTCTGCTCCATATAAAGCAAATTCCGCATCTGCCAGGAACTCACCTGCCTGGTTCACCTTGTTGATCTCCAGGCGCGCCGCCTTGCTGTTGAAAACTGTGATCTGGATTCCTGAGTCAGAGTACTCCACCTGAACCCGCTCTCCGCCTGACTGATCCGCCAGCTCAATGGTTCCGTCCCGCGTCAGCTGAAAGGAAAACGCCAGCGTCCGGTTCTCTCCCGATGCTGCATATCCCTCCGGCACGGTCTCCACCAGTGTATAGCTTCCATTGCTGATATACGGCACTGTTCCCGCCGGATACCGCAGCATGCCCCCAGAATCTGTTTCCATGGTCCAGGACAACAGCCCGCTGGACGCATCGTAGCTCCAGCCGCCTCTGGGAAGCTTCTGGTACTGCTCTGCTGTGTAATCCGCCGCAGAAGCATCTGCCTGCAAAGTAAAAGCCACACCTTCCATCGTCAGGCCAGTCTGAGCATCCTTTTTCACTATCTGGATCTCCGGAACCTGGGAATTATTGACATAAAAGGCGCCGCCGCTTCCTGGTTCTCCGTCTTCTGCCCCAAAAACACGGACAAACCCCCTCATCTGGGCATACTGGCTGGCGTACAGCTGATTCAGCTCCTGGATCCGCTTTACCGTTCCTATCTTCTCACTATCCGTATACCGGTAAAATGCAAACTGCAGTTCCTCATCAGAAGGCAAATATCCGATGGGCGCCTGAGTTTCCCGAAGCTGATATACATTTCCGGGCTCAAATACCCCCTGCAGAACCACCTTCTGATCCCCCTGGGTCACGATCTCGTTTCCTTCTACCAGAAAAGAGCCATTGTCCAAAAAGGTATCCTCTGAAATCAAAAGCTGATGATACTCCCCAAGCTGCCGGCTTCCCTCCTCACCAGCTGCGATATCAATGCTGAAATGAGCGCCGGCCAGAAGCCTGGAAGAATCCTCCTGGTCGATCTTGCTCAGTGTCAGGGAATAATTATTCCATCGGGCGCTGGATTCCCCGCTCTCCCCTGCCGTCACCTCAAAGAACGTTCCCAGATCATAGCTGCCTGATTCAAACTCCATAGCTGCCTCGATCCGGATCTCAATGTTGTCATTTTCAGCCATTGACCTTGCATGTTCTGCATCCACAGAAGCCCGGAAGGATGCCCCTGACAAATGAAGCCGCCCGATCGAGATTTCCTCCCCATCCACCTGGGCCTTGATCCGGCTGCTGATATCATGAAAGGACACGCCGTCCGGAACCTTCCAGGTCAAGGTCAGCGATCCTCCTGACATCTCCTCCTCACACATCTGCACCCATTCGTGCTTCGTATAATACAACACAATCTGTGTATGAACATCCTCCCCCGCTGTCACGGATATCGCCAGCGGCGGTTCCCCATAGCTCCAGGTCACCCCATTTAATGACAGCTCTGTCACATTTCCCCCCAGATCTGTCTGCACCGCTCCCCACGAAGGACGAAGCATGCCGAAAAAAAAGCAAAAAAGGGCCATAATAAAGACCACCTTATTATGAATCCCTTTCCAAAC
>JAUNOF010000117.1:0-3772 GCA_030537215.1 Lachnospiraceae bacterium | reverse complement strand
CTTATTTCCTGATAGCCGCTCTCTCCATCAGATAGCCCAGCGTAGTCTCCGCCCAGCTGTAATCTGACATAAACTCTCCGTGGAAGCTGCTGATCCCAGGCTCCTTTCCTTCCAGATACTGAAAAAAATCGCATTCCACCTTAGACTTATCAATACTTCTCCCATGCTTATAGACCAGCATAATATCACTGATCCCTGCCTCCTCCAGATTTTCCCGCAGACGCTGCATGGTCTTCCGGCAAAGGCTGCGGTTGGCGTCTGTGTTCTGATGCTCCTCCCACAGCTCCGTCAGCATGATCTCCGTGGTCACAATGCTTCCGTTGTACTTCACCAGAAGGGCCATCAGTTCCTTGGCCCGCTTGCTCTTAAAGCTGACCGGCTTTCCATCTAAAAACACCTCAAACCGCCCAAAGGTCCGGATATAAATCTGACGCTTTGCCGGATATCCGGCAAACCTCCTGGCACGTTCAATGGCATTTAAAATATCCCCGTGATGGAACGGCTTGAGAATATAAGCGCTGGCATTGAGCTGAAATGCGTCGTACGCATACTCCTTATATCCGGTCACATAGATCAGAGCAATTTCCGGCATGATTTTCTGCAGCTCTCTTCCAAGTATAATCCCATTAATCTCCGGCATATTAATATCCAGAAAAGCCAGCTCCACAGGATGATCCCCCGCAAATTCCAGGGCCTTCCGCGCATCCGTAAACCTTCCAACCACCTGTACCTCTGAAACCTGGTTCAGCTCCTGCTCCAATATTTCCAGGTGAGCTGGAATATCATCAATTAAAATTGCTCTCATCTGCCAATTCCCCGTATCTCTTTTATCCTTTGTATCAATCTGAACTTGTAACTGTTCAGTACCCTCACAGTTACCTGAACTTCATTTTATTATAAGGGAAAATATGTGACAACTTCGTGCTTTTATTGCAGAAACTCATTACTTATTTGAACATTGTGCGAAATAACTCTTGTTTTTTTCACGTTTTTTCAACAATGATTTCAACATATGATACGGCTCACGGAGCGTTTTTGTTACATAGGAAACGAAGTTCCCTGTGTAACGAAAAAAGGGCTGTGATTTCTCACAGCCCCGCTTTCCTATCAATTTCCTGATCCGTCCTCTACTTCTGCTCCGCATACCCGGTCAGACCGCTTCCGTCGGCCAGCGTATCGATCACGATGGTATCTCCGGCCCGGACGCCGTCGCCTAAGATGATCCGCGCTGCCAGGGTCTCCACATTCTTCTGCAGATACCGCTTCAGCGGCCGTGCGCCGTATACCGGGTCATAGCCGTGATCTGCCGCAAATTTCTTTGCCGAATCTGTCAGGCGGATGGTCAGCTCCTTATCCGCCAGACGGCGGTTCACATCTGCAATCAGCAGGTCGGTAATGCCGCCGATATTCTCTCTGGTCAAAGGCTTAAAGAGGATGGTCTCATCCAGACGGTTTAAAAACTCCGGACGGAAATGAGCCCGCAGGTCATTCATAACCATGCTCTCCGCCTCCGGCTTGATCCGGCCATCCTCGTCAATGCCCTCCAGCAGATACTGGGAGCCGATATTGGAGGTCATAATCAGAATCGTGTTCTTAAAGTCCACCGTCCGTCCCTGGGAATCGGTGATCCGGCCGTCATCCAATACCTGAAGAAGGACATTAAATACATCCGGATGAGCCTTCTCCACCTCGTCAAACAGCACTACGGAATAAGGCTTCCGGCGCACTGCCTCCGTCAGCTGGCCGCCCTCGTCATAGCCTACATATCCTGGAGGCGCTCCGATCAGACGAGATACGGAATGCTTCTCCATGTACTCGCTCATATCGATCCGGACCATGTTGGACTCATCGTCAAATAATGCTTCTGCAAGCGCCTTTGCAAGCTCCGTCTTGCCCACACCGGTAGGTCCAAGGAATAAGAAGGAGCCAATGGGCTTGGTGGGATCCTTGATACCGGCCTTGGAACGGATGATCGCCTCCGTTACCTTCTCAACACCTTCATCCTGGCCGATTACTCTCTTATGCAGAACCTGATCCAGATGAAGGGTTTTGCTTCTCTCGCTCTCGGTCAGCTTTGCCACCGGGATTCCGGTCCACTTGGAGATAATACGGGCGATCTCATCATCAGTTACACTCTCGCGGACCAGGCTCAGATCTTCGCCCCGCACCTTCTCCTCCTCTGCTGCCAGCTCCTTCTGAAGCTGAGGCAGACGGCCGTACTGCAGCTCGGCTGCCCGGTTTAAATCATATTTCTGCTGCGCTGCCTGGATCTCCCGGTTCACAGACTCGATCTCCTCACGGAGCGCTGACAGGCGGTCTACCGATGCCTTTTCATTCTCCCACTGTGCCTTCTTCGCTGCAAACTCATCATGCAGCTCCGCCAGCTCCCTCTGCAGGTCTGCCAAACGGTCCTGGCTTAAGTGATCTGTCTCCTTCTTCAGAGCGGCCTCCTCGATCTCCATCTGCATAATCCTTCTGGACAGCTCATCCAGCTCCGTGGGCATAGAATCCAGCTCTGTCTTGATCAGCGCACATGCCTCATCCACCAGGTCGATGGCCTTATCCGGCAGAAAACGGTCGGAAATATAGCGGTCAGACAGCATTGCCGCCGATACCAGGGCAGAGTCGGTAATCTTCACACCGTGGAACACCTCATACCGCTCCTTCAATCCTCGAAGGATGGAAATGGTATCCTCCACAGTGGGTTCGTTTACCATAACCGGCTGGAAACGACGTTCCAGCGCCGCATCCTTTTCAATATATTTCCGGTACTCATCCAAGGTGGTAGCGCCCACACAGTGCAGCTCGCCTCTGGCCAGCATCGGCTTTAACATATTGCCGGCATCCATAGAGCCTTCCGTCTTTCCGGCTCCTACGATGGTGTGCAGCTCATCGATAAAAAGGATGATCTGGCCGTCGCTCTTCTTTACTTCCTCCAGAACGGCTTTCAGACGCTCCTCAAATTCACCCCGGTACTTGGCGCCTGCCACCAGAGAGCCCATATCCAAGGCAAATAATTTCTTATCCTTCAATCCCTCCGGCACATCTCCCCGGACAATACGCTGAGCCAGACCCTCTACCACTGCGGTCTTACCCACGCCAGGCTCACCGATCAGAACCGGGTTGTTTTTCGTCTTTCTGGAAAGGATACGGATTACATTCCGGATCTCGCTGTCACGGCCGATCACCGGATCCAGCTTCTGGTTTCTGGCACGCTCCACCAGATCATAGCCGTACTTCTCCAGCGTATCATAGGTCGCCTCCGGGTTGTCGCTGACCACCCGCTGATTGCCCCGGACCGTGGAGAGGGCCTGTAAAAACTTTTCCCTGGTAATGCCGTACTGCCGGAATACATCCTTCATCATCCGGTCCGGCTGCTTTAACATGGAAAGGAACAGATGCTCCACGGACACATACTCGTCGCCCATGGCCTTGGCCTCGTCCTCTGCGTTCACCAGCACTTTATTTAAATCATTGCTCACATAGAGCTGTCCGCCGCCGCTTACCTTCGGCAGCTTGTTTAATGCTCCCTTCACTTCATCCGTAAACTGATTTCCATTTATATTCATCTTGGTTATCAGCTTTAAGATCAGACTGTCCTCCAGAGTCAGCAGGCTGTACAGCAGATGCTCCTGCTCGATCTGCTGGTTGCCGTACTCATAAGCCAGCTTCTCACATGCCTGAACCGCCTCCATGGACTTCTGGGTAAATTTATTAATGTTCATACTTACGCCTCCCTTTTTACATACTGCAAAAATGGTTGTTGTGGTTT
>JAUNOF010000116.1 GCA_030537215.1 Lachnospiraceae bacterium | reverse complement strand
CTTGCCAGGATGATAACCAGAGTCCAGGCAAACAGCTCTGCTGTGCTTAAATAAATCTTGGACAGATAAAGCTGTTCTCCGATGGTGTGGTCAGGTACCCCGATGACTTCTGCGGCAATGCCGGATTTCCAGCTCATGCCCAAGGCTGTTTTGCAGCCGCTTTTCAGATAAGGAAGGAGAGCAGGCCAGTAAAGGCCGTATACTTTGCGCCATCCGGTGATGCCAAACACGGCAGCCATTTCCAGAAGCTTCTGGTCGGTGCTTCTCAGTCCGGCAATGGTATTGACATAAATAATGGGAAATACCACCAGGAAGGCGATCAGCACAGACAGATTTTTCGATCCCATCCAGATCAGGGCCAGAATCACGAAGGAAGCGACTGGGACGGATTTCATAAAGGAAATGGCCGGAGCCAGGAATTCATCCAAAAGCGGCAGGAAAAAGGCAGCCCATCCTGCCAGAATCCCGCAGAGGAAGGCAGCCAGAAACCCCAGGCTGATCTTTCCGAAGGACATGGCGATGGACAGCCAGAAGTCCGGTTCTGGAAGAAGGCGGATCAGTACCTTTAATACATCCAGGGGTCCTACTAAGAGGATGTCATTTCCCACGGACCAGGCGCCAGCCTGCCAGATGCACAGCCATATGAGGATGATCAGAGCAGTCCGATGAGGCTTTTGGATTAAGGATTTTGGAGTAGAAGGTTTCATAGAGCAGCTCCTTTTTATAAAAGATGTAAAAACGGGTCAGCGGCTGTCGGCTGACCCGTTTTCGGCGATCAAAATGATTTCTGCGTAATGATTGACTCCCCTTTATTTCACATAGTAAAAGTCATCCTCCGGAAGCTTTCCGCCTACCGAAGTCGGATCCTGATCAAAAAGAACCTGCAGGTATCCGCTTAAAGCATCCTTCATCTCATTTCCGGTAATACAGGTGATATTGCAGTAAGGCAGCGCCTTCTTTGCAACCGGCGCTTTCTCGATAATGCCGGTTTTTGCTACCAGCTCCGCAGCCTGGTCAACCTGATCGTCAACATAAGCAGCAGATTTCTCATGCTCCTTCAGGAATGCCTCTACTGCATCCGGGTATTCCTCCAGAAATTCATTGCGTACTACGGTAACACCAGTTACCAGACGGCTTCCGCCCTCCTTCTGGGCGTCATCCCACTCTTTGGTCAGATCCAGCACGATCTTTAAGGCTTCATTCTGTGCGCAGGCAGCGGTTACAAATGGCTGAGGCAGCACACCGATGGCATCCGGCTGTTCCTTTAAGAGGGCAGCTACCTCAGCAGCCTCTGATTTGAATTCCAGAGTTACATCGGATTCTGACAGACCATTTGCAGAGAGAAGATACTGGAACACGTAGTCCGGCGTGGTTCCCTTGCCGGTCATGTAAATGGTTCTGCCTTTTAAATCCTCCATGGACTGGATGGAATCATCCGAGGCTACCACATAGAGAACGCCAAGGGTGTTGATATCAATAACAGAGATCTGTCCCTGGGTCTTATTGTACAGGACGCTTGCAACATTAGCAGGGATCAGAGCGATATCCACATCACCGCTGATCACCTTTGGAAGCAGCTCATCAGCAGCCGTTACCATGGTAAAATCATACTGATTTGCCGCCTTACCTTCCTCCGCCATCTCCATTAAAAACACCAGGCCCATAGAGGTAGGTCCCTTTAAGGAGCCCACACGGACAGCAGTCCCTTCACCGGAATCAGCAGCTTCCGGAGTTTCCTCGCCGGCATTTGCTTCTGTTTCTGCTTCGGATGTGTCTGCCTCTGCTATCGTTGTTTCTTCTTCAGATTTTTCCACAGAGGTTTCGGCTGCGGCAGCCTCTGCAGTGGTTTCCGGCGCAGTCGTAGTTTCTGGTGCGGAAGAACCGCATCCAGCCAGCATCACAGCAGCCATGGCGCCGGCTAATAAACAGGTTATGGATTTTTTCATAATACGTTTCCTCTCTTTGCTTTCATTACCTTTCAGAGCTGAGTAAGTGCTCCGTTCCGCTCATTATACCGCGTTTGGAGGGTTTTGGCAATTAGATAAGCAGAAAGGAAGAACAGAAGTTTTCTCAAAAAGTGTAATATGCCAATCTGATACCAATATGCATCAAGACAATATGTTCACAGAAAAATGCAAAAAACCTTAGGATTTATAACAAAAATAATATTGATAAGAAGTTCACAATATGCGATAATAATAACAAGAGTGCCCATTGGGGCCGCATGCTGTCAGGCTTTCAGATCATCGTTTTCATTGGGCCGGACTGCATGGCAGTGTGAAATTAACTTACATATTTGCGGAGGGATTACTTATGAAGGTAACAATTTGTATTGGAAGTGCATGTCATTTAAAGGGGTCCAGAGAGATCATCCAGAAGCTTCAGGAGCTGGTAAAGGTAAATGGAGTAGGTGATAAGGTTGATTTAAACGGTGCATTCTGCAGCGGCAACTGTGTAAACGGTGTGTGCGTGACAGTAGATGGAACCTTGTTTTCCGTATCACCGGAAACTACAGAGGATTTCTTTAAGAAGGAGATTATGGGGAGGCTGTAAGCCATGAAAAAAATTATTGACTTTAAAGCCACAAAATGTAAGCATTGCTATAAATGTGTGCGTTATTGTGATGTAAAAGCCATCACCATCAAAGACGAACGTGCCGAGATCATGCCGGACCATTGTGTTCTGTGCGGACATTGTCTTCAGGTCTGTCCCCAGTCTGCTAAGACCCTGGTCAGCGATTTGGATATGGTAAAATATATGGTAAAGCGGGGGGAGACCGTGGTGGTTTCCATCGCACCTTCCTACATGGGACTGCTGCGGCACCGTTCCATCGGCCAGATCAATACTGCTTTGAGAAAGCTGGGTTTTGCAGACGTGCGGGAAACCTCCGAGGGTGCAGCGGTTGTAACGGCAGAGTACGACCGCCTGCTGGCAGAAGGACAGATGGAGAACATCATTACCACCTGCTGTCCCAGCGTAAATGATCTGATTGAGATCTATTATCCGCAGCTTGTGAACTTTATGGCTCCTGTGGTTTCTCCTATGGTGGCTCACGGCATGATGCTGCGCAAGGAGTATGGTCCGAATGCAAAGATTGTGTTCCTTGGCCCGTGTATTGCAAAGAAAAAGGAAGCAGCTGACGAACGGCACCCTGGTTATATCAATGCGGTCCTGAATTTCAATGATATCAGCCGCTGGCTGGAGGAAGAAGGAATCGATATTGAGGATTGTGAGGACACTCCGTTTAAGCAGCTTGATCCGAAGGTAAACCGTCTGTATCCGGTGACCAACGGCGTGGTGAACTCCATCCTTGCCACCCAGAAGAAGGTAGACCACTACCACAAGTTTTATGTGCACGGCACGAAAAACTGCATCGACTTATGCGAAAGCCTGGTAAAGGGCGAGCTGACCGGCTGCTTTATCGAGGTTAACATGTGCTCCGGCGGTTGCGTGAAGGGGCCCACCGTGGAGGACGATAAGTTTATTTCCCGGTTTAAGATCAAGCTGGATATGGAGGAGAACATTCCAAGGGAACCTGCTGATGAAAATGGTCTGGCAAAGGCCATGGAAGGCATCAGCTTCCGGAAGATCTTCCAGGACAAGGCGCCCAGAGATCCTATGCCCAATGAGGCTCAGATCCGCGATATTCTGGCAAAGATCGGCAAGACCAAGCCGGAGGATGAGTTAAACTGCGGGGCCTGCGGATATGCCACCTGTCGGGAAAAGGCGATTGCAGTTTACCAGAAGAAGGCAGAGCTTGACATGTGTATCCCATATATGCATGATAAAGCGGAGTCTCTGGCCAACCTGGTAATGGAAACCTCCCCCAATATGGTTCTGATCGTGGACCGGGATATGAAGATCATGGAGTATTCTGCTGTGGGTGAGAAGTTCTTTGGAAAGACCAGGCAGGAAGCGCTTCAGATGTATCTTTATGAGTTTATTGACCCAACGGACTTCCAGTGGGTGTTCGATACGAAGAACAGCATCCATGGAAAGAAGGTTACCTATTCCGATTACAATAATCTGTCGACCCTGCAGAATATCGTTTACGTGGAGAAGGAGGATGTGGTTCTGGCCACTCTGATCGATATTACCAGGGAAGAGGAGCAGGCAAAGGCAGATTACGAGAAGAAGCTGGAAACCATTGACCTGGCACAGAAGGTTATCCATAAGCAGATGATGGTAGCGCAGGAAATCGCCGGCTTGTTAGGTGAGACTACAGCGGAGACGAAGACGACGCTGACGAAGCTGTGCTATTCCTTGCTGGAGGATGGAAGTGAAAGCGAGGTTAAATAATGGGCGTTACGGTAGATGTTGCTTATAAAAGCTTAAACAAATTTACGGAGATCCTGTGCGGCGACAAGGTGGAGATCCTTCAGACCAAGGATTCGGATATCATGATTCTGGCCGACGGCATGGGAAGCGGCGTAAAAGCCAACATTCTTGCCACCCTGACCTCAAAGATCCTGGGAACCATGTTCTTAAACGGAGCTACCCTGGAGGAATGTGTGGACACCATTGTTCAGACCCTTCCGGTATGTCAGGTGCGTCAGGTCGCCTATTCCACGTTCAGTATTCTTCAGGTTTACAATAACGGCGATGCCTATCTGGTGGAATTCGATAATCCCGGCTGTATCTTTATCCGGGACGGAAAACTGATGCCCATCCCCCAGAATATCCGGGAGGTGGAAGGAAAGAAGATCAATGAATACCGTTTTACGGTTAAGAAGGGCGATGCCTTCATCCTGATGAGTGACGGCACCATCCACGCAGGTGTGGGCGAGCTTCTGAATTTCGGATGGCTGTGGGAGGACATCGCTGCCTATGCGGTCAAGCAGTATGCATTGACCGTATCTGCAGTCCGGCTGGCCAATGCAGTCAGCCAGGCCTGCGATGAGCTTTACGAGTACCGCCCCGGTGATGACACCACAGTAGCGGTTATGCGTATTATCGACAGCAAGCCGGTGCATGTGATGACCGGCCCTGCCAAGAATCCGGAGGATGATATCCGTATGGTGCAGGAGTTCATGAGCGATCCCGCAGCAAAGACTGTGGTTTGCGGAGGAACCAGCGCTACCATTGTATCCAGAGTGCTGAACCGGAGGTTGGATGTATCCCTGGATTATGTGGATCCGGAGATTCCGCCTATTGCCTATATGGATGGAATCGATCTGGTGACAGAAGGTGTCCTTACCTTAAACCGCGTGCTTCAGCTTCTTCGCCGTTATGTGAAGAATGAAACCATATCCGAGGACTTTTTCCTGGAACTGGATAAGCCCAACGGAGCTTCCATGGTGGCAAAAATGATCATCGAGGACTGCACTGAGGTACATATGTATGTAGGAAGGGCCATCAACAGCGCCTACCAGAACCCTGGCATCCCATTTGACTTAGGTATCCGCCAGAATCTGGTGGAGCAGCTGAAGAATACCATCGAGGAGATGGGGAAGAAAGTGATTGTAACGTATTACTAATTCCGAAGATGCATCCGTTTGGCAGCAGCTCATAGAGGCTGCGCTGAACGATTACATTAATTTTAACATGGAGTTTTAGAGGAGGAAAAATCATGGTAACAAATGACGCAACAATCTTACGCCTGAAGCATGATGTTCTGTATGAAGTGGCAAAACGGGCATGGGAGGGCACGCTGGAGGAAGAGAGAGATCAGATTCCATATGAGATGATCCCAGGACCGCAGGCAACCTATCGCTGCTGTATTTATAAAGAAAGAGAGATCATTAAGCAGAGAGTCCGTCTGGCAGAGGGAAAATGCCCGACTGGACGGGATACCAGGAACGTAGTTCAGGTCATCAACGCGGCCTGCGAGGAGTGTCCCATCGCATCCTATATCGTAACAGACAACTGCCGGAAATGTATGGGCAAGGCCTGCCAGAATTCCTGTAATTTCGGAGCCATCTCCATGGGGAATGAGCATGCTCATATTGACCCCAATAAGTGTAAAGAGTGCGGCAAGTGCGCTCAGGCATGTCCATACAATGCGATCGCGCACTTAGAGCGTCCTTGCAAGAAGGTATGCCCGGTAGATGCCATCACTTATGATGAGTACGGCATCTGCGTGATCGATGAGAATAAATGTATCCAGTGCGGCGCCTGCATTCACAGCTGTCCCTTCGGTGCAGTGGGAACCAAGACCTTCATTGTGGATATCATTAAGCTGATGAAAGCCGGAAAGCGGGTTGTCGCTATGGTTGCACCTGCAACAGAGGGACAGTTCGGCAAGAATATCACCATGGCAAGCTGGAAGACCGCATTAAAGAGAGCAGGCTTTGCCGATATGGTAGAGGTAGGCTTAGGCGGTGATATGACTGCTGCTTACGAGGCAGAAGAGTGGGCAGAGGCTTATAAGGAAGGCAAGAAGATGACTACCTCCTGCTGTCCGGCATTTGTGAACATGATCAAGAAGCATTTCCCAATGCTGGAAGACAATATGTCCACTACCGTTTCTCCTATGTGCGCGGTTTCCCGTATGTTAAAATCTCAGGATCCAGATGTGATTACTGTATTTATCGGACCGTGTATCGCAAAAAAGAGCGAAGCTTTGGACTTAAATATTCAGGGCAATGCAGACTATGCACTGACCTTTGGCGAGGTTCGTGCCATGATGCGCGCCAAAGGCGTGGAGCTGGAGCCGGAGGAAAACGATTACCAGGAAGGCTCCGTATTCGGAAAGCGCTTCGGCAACGGCGGCGGTGTTACCAATGCAGTGCTGCAGTGCTTCAAGGAGATGGGCGAGGATATTCAGCCGAAAGTGGCACGGTGCAGCGGCGGCGCCGAATGCAAGAAGGCTCTGCTTCTGATGAAGGTTGGCCGGCTGCCTGAGGACTTTATCGAGGGTATGGCCTGCGCCGGCGGCTGTGTAGGCGGTCCCAGCAAGCACAAGGCTGAGATGGAAGCAAAGAGAGACCGGGATACCTTGATCGGTCAGGCAGATGACCGCAAGGTGCTGGAAAACTTAAAGAAGTACCCCATGGACCAGTTTTCGATGCACCGCCATTAAGAAAGGAGAGTCCACTCAAAGAGCAAATATACAAAAACAAACGCTTAAAGTACAAATGCTTTAGAACAAAACTTCAAGCGAAATGTAATTTTGAGTGGCAGAGGAAGATTGAGACTACGATTCATTGACAGAACATTAAGAAACGGTATTTTGGCAGGAGCTGCCCTCGGCGTGCTGACTGCCGTAGCATTAGGAGTGGGAAGCTCCTTTGGAGCGGAGGTAACGATGATTTCCGGGACAGGAAACGCAGATGCAGGCATCACAGAAACCGCAGCTGACCCAGGGGCGCCTGTGCAGCAGACAGGCTGGCAGAAGGATCAGTCTGGCAGCTATCGTTATTATGGACAGGATGGGCAGCTGTGGGTGAATGCAGTAACACCGGACGGCTATTATGTAGATCCCAATGGAATCTGGATTCCAGACCAATATGATGTGTCCAGGCTTACCTCGATTCCGGCTGATGCCAGAAGCCTGGTGGTGATTGAGGGCCATGGAACGGCAGCCAGGGCATCTTTGTATGTGAGAGAAGCTTTATCAGGAA
This sequence comes from Lachnospiraceae bacterium, assembly GCA_030537215.1. Classification (GTDB taxonomy): domain Bacteria; phylum Bacillota; class Clostridia; order Lachnospirales; family Lachnospiraceae; genus Caccovicinus. The sequence goes on along the minus strand of JAUNOF010000116.1, from coordinate 3,015 downwards.
CTGCTTCCGGCGATGTGACCTTGATCGGTCCAGGGGGAATGCTTCCTGCACAGACGGCAGCCGATGCTTCTGAGCCGACAAACACCTGGAAAAAGCTAGTGGATGTGGGCGGTTATGTAGGTTGGAATGGAATCGGAAAAGAGCAGGAGGGAGATCAGAAGACTCCACGCGGTTTGTTTTCTCTGGATCAGGCATTTGGAACTAAGCCAGATCCAGGGAACTTCAACGTTCCCTATCTCCAGGTGGATGACCGGTATTACTGGGTAGGAGACAGTGCTTCTCCCTACTACAATACTATGGTGGATATCCAAAAAACCGGGGCTGTGTTTGATACGGCAGCGTCGGAGCATTTAAGCACCTATGGGGGAAGTGCGTACCATTACTGCATGGCGGTTGGATATAATAAAGAGCAGACGCCGTACAAGGGATCTGCCATCTTCCTCCATTGTACCGACGGCGCCCCGGGAACCGGCGGATGTATCGCCATTCCGGAGACGGCAATGGTGACGGTGCTGCAGAATGTGACACAGCCGGCTTATATCCTGATCGATGATGGGGAGAATATAAAGAATTATTAAAAAGAATTACGAAATAGTTATAACTATAAAAATGGGTTTAAAAGCAGCTGTTAAAGATTAATTTAATGGCTGCTTTTTGAATATTCTGATAATTATGGGTATATAACAACTAAAACATGGTAAGATGTGTATAAAAATAAAAACAATTGTAAAAATTATATACAAATCAACTATATACAAAAAATAAAGAAAAAATATTAAAAAAGACTTGACAAATTGAACCATGTCTTATATAATAAAGACATCAAAAACAAAGAGAGAGAGAAAAAAGAAGAAAAAAGAAAGGGAAAGGTAATTCCCCAATGAACACAAGAACAAAAAGAAAAATCTAAGTAAAGGAGGTACGGACCACCAAACACATAAGACTCGCTTCGTTATAATAAAATTATAATTGAAGCAATAGGACAAAACCTATTTTGAACGGAAAGCTCCAATAGCACAAATACATGACGAAAGCATGGATGGAAGCTATATCTAAGATTTTAACTGACTATGTAAAGTGAATAAAAGAATCGGTTTAGTGATATGACGAGAAAGTATTATTAGAACGAACAGAAATTCCTCATAGTATGAAAGGCAAAAAGAAAAAATCACTTACAGAGCCGAACGATTCAAAAAAGGTCACACAATTAAATATAGAGTAAATAAAAGGATGCACACTCAGAAATCAAATATTTGAAATTCGAAAAGCATTACAAAGACAAAAGCTGATAATGGAGAAGACGAAGGAATTCAGAAGCAATTCATTAGTAATTCATTAGATGCGAAAGAACGAAAGACCAGTTAACAGAATAGAGAGGTTACAGTCCGATGGATGAAATAGCTTAAGGGCGGATATCGAAGAAGAAAAAATCGATATCCGCTCTCATTTTTTTGCGCTTTTTTTTGTGAAAAATGGCAGTTGTAAAGTAGTTCATTTTCCGATAAAATTCTCCGTATCTACATTGAGACGTTTTCGTCAATGCAGGTTTGTAACATTGCATAATTGAGAGGAGAAGGATTATGGAGAAAAAGGTTTCAAAATCGCCGGTTAAGGATATGACATCTGGCAGCCCTGTAAAGCTGATCCTTGGATTTGCCATTCCAATGCTGCTGGGTATGCTGTTTCAGCAGTTTTACAGCATGGTGGATACGGTGATCGTGGGGAGATGCCTGGGGGTGGATGCGCTGGCGTCGGTAGGATCCACCGGAGCCATCAATTTTATGGTCAACGGCTTTGTAATTGGAATTTGTTCCGGCTTTGCCATCCCAATTGCACAGCGGTTTGGCGCTAAGGATTATAAGGATATGAAACGGTTTGTGGCAAATGCAGGATGGCTTTCTGTGATCTTTGCAGTAATTATGACATCTGTGATCAGCCTGCTTGCTTGGAACATTCTGGAATGGATGCAGACGCCGGAGAATATTATCCAGGGAGCATACAATTATATCTTTTTTATCTTCCTGGGCATTCCGGCTGCTTTTCTTTACAACATGCTGGCTGGAATTATCCGGTCCCTGGGAGATTCCAGAACTCCGGTTTATTTTCTGGTACTTTCCAGTGTTCTCAATATTGGATTGGACTTATTCTTTATCCTTGTAGCCGGAACCGGAGTGGAAGGCGCTGCTTATGCTACTGTGATTTCACAGGCGGTATCTGGTGTGCTTTGTCTTTTGTACATGAAAAAGAAATTCCAGATCTTAAGGATGGAGAAGGATGAGCTGCGGTTTAGCTGGAACCATGGGAAGATCCTCTGTTCCATGGGAATTCCTATGGGGCTGCAGTATTCCATTACAGCCATTGGATCCGTGATTATCCAGACTGCCATCAATTCCCTTGGTTCTGTGGCCGTGGCATCGGTTGCGGCGGCGCAGAAGGTAACGATGCTGTTTTGCTGCCCGTTTGATGCGCTGGGCGGAACAATGGCTACTTACGCTGGGCAGAATGTAGGAGCCAAAAAGCTTGACCGGATCCAGCAGGGGGTTAAGTCAGCCACCTGGATTGGGATTGGATATTCGTTAATTGCTTTCGTGGTGCTGTTTACGGCAGGAGGAATCTTCCCGATGCTGTTTGTAGACGCTTCTGAGACAATTGTGATCCGCCAGGCTCATCAGTATATGATCTGCGAATCCATGTTCTACATCCTTCTGACTTTTGTGAATGTATGGAGATTTACCATCCAGGGACTTGGCTTCAGCAGCTTTGCAGTTCTGGCGGGAGTGTGCGAGATGGTGGGACGAAGTCTGGTAGGCTTTGTAGTAGTGCCTGTATTTGGCTTTGCGGCGGTGGGTTTTGCATCACCCTTGGCCTGGCTTCTGGCTGACTGCTTTTTAGTACCGGCATTCCATCACTGCATCCGGAAGCTGCGAGTACAGATGAAGGATCCGGAGTCTGAGAGCGGCAGATGGCAGGCAAGAAGCGCGCTGGCAGGAAGCAAATAACAGCAGAAAGGACTGC
>JAUNOF010000115.1 GCA_030537215.1 Lachnospiraceae bacterium | reverse complement strand
GTTATCAGGGCAATCGCGAAGGCGGAAGAGACGGCCAGAGAAGCGGCGGCTACCAGAGCAATCGCGATGGCGGAAGAGATGGTCAGAGCAGAGGCGGATTCGGCAGCCGCGATGGCGGACGTTCCGGTTCCGGACGGGGACAGAGCAGCTCCAAGTCTGCATTCGATACCCCGATCCAGACCAAACCTACCAGCAACCGTCAGAATAAGAATGCATACAAGAATGATAAATACGATAAGAAGAACCATGATGAGAAGGAAGGCCGCTTAAAGGGCGGAAAGCCGGCAAAGGGAGCCTTTATCATGCCTCAGAAGCCTGCCAAGGAAAAGGAAGAAGAGGTAAAGGTGATCGTGATCCCGGAGGTAATTACCATCAAGGAGCTGGCGGAGAAGATGAAGGTTCAGCCTTCTGTGATTGTCGGCAAGCTGTTTAAGGAAAAGGGACAGATGGTGACTGTAAACCAGGAGGTAGATTACGACCAGGCAGAAGAGATTGCCATGGAGTTTGAGATCCTCTGTGAGAAGGAAGAGAAGGTGGATGTGATTGCTGAGCTTCTGAAGGAGGATGAGGAGAGCGAGGACGATATGGTTACCAGACCACCGGTTGTGTGTGTAATGGGCCATGTTGACCACGGAAAGACCTCCCTGCTGGATGCCATCCGCAAGACCAATGTTACGGCAAAGGAGGCCGGCGGCATTACCCAGCATATCGGCGCGTATGTGGTTGAGATCAATGGACAGAAGATCACCTTCTTAGATACTCCCGGTCATGAGGCATTTACCGCTATGCGTATGAGAGGCGCTCAGTCTACGGATATCGCCATCCTGGTAGTTGCGGCAGATGACGGCGTAATGCCCCAGACCGTGGAGGCCATCAACCATGCCAAGGCAGCCGGCGTTGAGATCATCGTTGCTGTCAATAAGATCGATAAGCCAAGCGCCAACGTGGATCGGGTAAAGCAGGAGATGTCTGAGTATGAGCTGATTCCGGAGGATTGGGGCGGCAGCACCATCTTTGTTCCGGTTTCCGCACACACCAAGGAAGGAATTACCGAGCTTCTGGAGATGATCCTTCTGACGGCAGAGGTTAAGGAATTAAAGGCAAATCCAGACCGCAGTGCAAGAGGTCTGGTCATCGAGGCAGAGCTTGACAAGGGCAAGGGTCCGGTTGCAACCGTGCTGGTGCAGAAGGGTACTCTGCGTGTGGGTGACAACGTGGCAGTAGGCGCCTGCTTCGGCAAGGTCCGCGCCATGATGGATGACAAGGGACGCCGTGTGAAGGAGGCAGGCCCGTCTACCCCGGTAGAGATCCTGGGCTTAAACGATGTGCCTAACGCAGGCGAAATTTTTGTAGAAACTGAAAATGAGAAGGAAGCAAGAGCATTCGCAGAAACCTTCATCTCTGAGGAGAAGAGCCGCCTGATCGATGATACCAAGGCAAAGCTTTCCTTAGATGCACTGTTCAGCCAGATCCAGGCGGGCAATGTAAAGGAACTGCCGATTATCATCAAGGCTGATGTTCAGGGTTCCGTAGAAGCAGTAAAGCAGAGTCTTGTGAAGCTGTCTAATGAAGAAGTTATGGTGAAGGTGATTCACGGCGGCGTAGGCGCCATCAACGAGTCTGATGTTACCCTGGCATCTGCGTCCAACGCGATTATCATCGGCTTTAATGTCCGCCCGGATGTAACAGCCAAGTCTGTAGCAGAGCGTGAGAAGGTAGACATCCGTCTGTATAAGGTCATCTATCAGGCCATCGAGGATGTGGAGGCTGCCATGAAGGGCATGCTGGATCCGATCTTCGAGGAGAAGGTGATCGGCCACGCCGTAGTCCGCCAGACCTTCAAGGCATCCGGCGTTGGAACGATTGCAGGTTCTTATGTATTAGACGGACAGTTCACCAGAGGCTGCAGCGCAAGAATCACCAGAGACGGCGTACAGCTGTTTGACGGCCCCGTAGCTTCCTTGAAGCGTTTCAAGGATGATGTGAAGGAAGTTAAGGCTGGTTATGAGTGCGGTCTTGTATTTGAGAAGTTCAACGATCTTCAGGAAGATGATATGATCGAGGCGTATGCTATGGTTGAAGTGCCGAGATAGAGCATCCGGCGGGGATGGGACGGAAGTCCGGCAGCTTGAAAAGCGGTACCGGCTTCTGCTTCCCCAGGCCAGGAAGGCGGAAATCGGCCGGAAAGAGAGTATATGAGGAAAAACAGCATAAAAAATACCAGAATCAACATGGAGGTGCAGCGGGAATTAAGCGAGATTATCCGCAGAGAGATCAAGGACCCGCGTATTCATCCCATGACAACGGTGGTGGCTGTGGAAGTCACCCCGGATCTGAAATACTGCAAGGCGTTTATCAGCGTGCTGGGTGATGAGGAAGCAGCACAGAATACCTTGACAGGCTTAAAGAGCGGTGTGGGATATATCCGCCGTGAGCTGGCCAGAAGGGTGAATCTTCGGAATACGCCGGAGATCACCTTCATCCTGGATCAGTCCATCGAGTACGGCGTCAATATGTCCCGACTGATTGATGAGGTAACCAAGGACTTAAAAGATTGAAAGGAAGTGAGTTGCATGTCAGTACTGGATAGAAAACTGGATGGAGTGAAAACAGCAGCAATTTTAGGTCATGTCCACCCGGACGGGGACTGTATTGGTTCCTGCCTTGGCCTTTTGAATTATCTGGAGGCAGCATATCCGCAGGTGGAAGTGACCGTATACCTGGAGGAGCCGGCTGGAAAATTCGGATATTTAAATGGATTTGATCAGATCCAGACGATTTTTGCACAGGATGTTTCCTTTGATTTATGTATCTGCTTAGACTGCAGCGATAAAGCGCGTCTGGGCGAGGGCGAGGGGATTCTTTCCCTGGCAAAGGACAGCATCTGCATTGACCACCACGTTACCAACACAGGTTATGCCGTTGAAAATGTGGTGGAGGCAGATGCAAGTTCTACCTGTGAGGTTCTCTACGGTCTTTTGGATAAAGATAAGATCACAAAGGAGATCGCAGAGTGCCTGTATACCGGTATTATTCATGATACTGGAGTTTTTAAATATTCCGCCACCTCAGCAAAGACCATGCAGATCGCGGGAAAGCTGATGGAGACCGGAATCGACTTTACCAGCATTATTGACGGAAGCTTTTACCGGAAAACCTATCTTCAGAATCAGATCCTGGGAAGAGCCTTATTTGAGAGCGTAACTTTTCTGCACGGCAAATGCATCTTCAGCGTGGTGCGGTTAAAGGATATGAAATTCTATGGCGTTACCAGCAAGGATCTGGACGGCATCATCGACCAGCTTCGGGTGACAGAAGGTGTGGAATGCGCCATTTTCCTGTATGAGATGGAGGCACAGATCTTTAAGGTAAGCATGCGTTCCAATACCGATCTGAATGTGGCGAAGATCGCCGGATATTTCGGCGGCGGCGGTCATGTGAAGGCCGCCGGATGCACCATGTCCGGCAGCATTTACGATGTGATCAATAACCTTTCCGGTCATATCGAAAAGCAGATGAATGAGCTGGCGGCAAAGAAGGCAGAATGCCTGAATTTGACAAAGACGGCAGATGTGAAAGAGGATTGATCAGGATGCTTCATGGAGTCATTAACATATATAAGGAGCCAGGCTTTACCTCCCATGATGTGGTGGCAAAGCTTCGAGGGATCCTGAGACAGAAAAAGATCGGACATACCGGAACTCTGGACCCGGCAGCGGAAGGTGTTCTTCCTGTATGCCTGGGCCAGGGAACCAGACTCTGCGACATGCTGACAGATAAAACCAAGACGTATGAGGCAGTTTTACTTTTAGGGCGGGAGACAGATACCCAGGATACCACGGGACAGACGCTGGCAGAATATCCGGTGGAGGTGACCCAGGAGGAGGTGCGCCGTCAGGCCGCCTCCTTTATCGGGGAATATGACCAGGTGCCGCCGATGTACTCCGCTCTTAAGGTAGACGGAAAGAAGCTTTATGAGCTTGCCAGGGCCGGCAGGGAGGTAGAACGCCAGGCCAGACGGGTTCAGATCCTGGCTCTGTCTGTAGACTGGGTAGATCTGCCCAGGGTGGGGCTTACTGTGACCTGTTCCAAGGGAACCTATATCCGGACTCTGTGCTATGATCTGGGGCGGGCCCTGGGCTGCGGCGGATGCATGGAGCATCTGAAGCGGACGCAGGTAGAGCGGTTCCGATGGGAAGACAGCCTGACCCTGTCTCAGATTCAGGCCATCCGGGATGCAGAGGGGATAGAAGGACTGGAACGTCTGGTTATTCCCATCGAGCAGATGTTTGACGGACCTAAGGCGGTGGCCGGCCCGGAAGGCAATAAGCTGGTGCAAAACGGGAATCCGGTGACGGAGGCGGATTTTGCATATTTGATGGCGGAGGAGAATCTGGATGGAAGCCAGGAAGGCGATTCGGCAGAACCGGCGGCTGCATCTAAAATCCGGCTTCCCAGAACCGGCCTGATCCGTGTATACTCCAGCAGCCGGGAATTTCTGGGGGTGTATCAGTACGACCAGAGCCGGGGCTGGTGGAAACCGAAAAAAATGTTCCCGAGGGAGACGTAACTCATGATATACATTGAAAACACGAAACATTTTCAGATCGAAGAGCCTACGGTAGTGACCATAGGGAAATTTGACGGCAGACACCGGGGCCATCAGAAGCTGATCGGCGCCATGCTTCGGATCAAGGAGCAGTATGGGTATCAGGCAGCGGTTTTTACCTTCAGCGTTGCTCCGGCTGACCTGGTGCAGGGAAGGCAGCACACGGTGATCACCACCAATCTGGAACGGCGGAATAGTCTTAAGAAGATCGGGATCGATTATCTGGTGGAGTATCCCTTTACCCAGGAGGTCTGCCATATGTGGGCAGAGGATTTTGTGAAGAAGATCCTCATTGATCAGATGGGGATGAAAGCCATTGTGGTAGGCACTGACTGCGGATTCGGATATCAGCGCTCCGGCAATGCAGCACTTTTAAAGGAGCTTGCTCCCAAGTATGGATATTATCTGGAGGTCATCGAAAAGGAGAAAGATGAGAACCGGGATATCAGCAGCACCTACATTCGGGAGGAACTGGATTTAGGCCAGATCGAGAAGGCAAATGAACTGTTAGGCGAGCCTTACTACATCCACGGCACCGTGGTCCATGGCAACCATATCGGCGAGCCTGTTTTAGGCTATCCCACAGCCAACCTCCTTCCTCCGCCGGAAAAGCACCTTCCGCCCTTTGGCGTTTATGTGTCCAGAGTGCTGATCGACGGTGTTTTCTACGGAGGAATCACCAATATCGGCAGGAAGCCTACCATAAAGACAAAGGATGGAATCAGTCCCATTGGTGTAGAAACCTTTGTGTATGACTACGATGGAAATCTTTACGGAAAAGAAATCGAGGTTGGGCTGCTCCATTTCGTCCGGCCGGAGCGTAAGATGTCCGGCCTGGAGGAGTTGAAGGAGCAGATTACCAGGGATAAGGAATTTGGGAGAGCGTTTTTGGCTGGGAAGAATTTGAATGAAAAGGATTCATGAAAAAGAATCACTCTTCTTCTTTTCTGCCGCTGCATCCGGCAGAAACGGATACAGCTCCTCATAGGCTTCCTCCTGGGCATCGCTCTGAGGAGGAGCCGGAATCAGGCCGGTGCAGTCGCAGGCGGAGCAGACCGGGCCGTCTAAATCATGAAATTCCCGGTGGAATCCCATTTCTCCCGCATCCTTTGCAGATAAACCATCTGGCTGATGGCGGGGGGATGTTTGCGCGTTGTTTTCTTCTTTTATTATTTTCATAAAAAATCACCTCACTCCTAATATGGAACGAGGTGATTTTTTTATTCAAAAATCCATTTAAAATTGAACCTGTGCAGACCTACTGAGCCGATATTGCCGCTTCAATGAATCCTCGGAACAGAGGATGGGGCCGGTTTGGCCTGGATTTAAATTCCGGGTGAGCCTGGGTGGCTAAAAACCATGGGTGAGATGGAATTTCGATCATCTCCACGATCCGTCCGTCAGGAGAAAGGCCGGAAAGCAGCATGCCGTTTTCGGTGAGCACATTCCGGAAATCATTATTGACCTCATAACGGTGTCTGTGCCGCTCCTCAATGTGCTCAGAACCGTAAAGCTGATAAGCTCTGGATTCTGGATTCAGGTCACATGGATAGGAGCCAAGCCGCAGGGTGCCGCCGATATCTTCAATGCCCTCCTGGTCCGGCATCAGGTTGATCACCGGATGGGTGGTCAGAGGATTTAACTCCACACTGTGGGCATCGCTGTAATTGAGAACATGGCGGGCAAACTCCACGATGGAGAGCTGCATGCCCAGGCACAGACCCAGGAAGGGGATCTTGTTTTCACGGGCGTACTGGATGGCGTCGATCATGCCCTCGATGCCCCGGTCGCCGAAGCCGCCGGGAACCAAAATACCCTTAACGTCTCTTAAGATCTCTGCCACATTGTCCTTGTTCACCTGCTCAGAATCCACCCATTTGATATTGACGGAAACATGATTGGCCACGCCGCCGTGCTTCAGCGCTTCCACAACGGAAATATAGGCATCGTGGAGAGCCGTGTACTTGCCCACCAGGGCAACGGTTACTTCCTGTTTCGGATGCTTCCATGCATAGATCATGGATTCCCACTCTGCCAGGTCGGGAGCCGGACAATCCAGGTTCAGGCATTTGCATGCAACCTCAGCCAGGTGCTCTTGTTCCATGGCAAGAGGCGCTTCATATAATACGTCTACATCCAGATTTTGGAGAACATGGTCTTGAGGTACGTTGCAGAAGAGGGCAATTTTTCCTCTGATATGGTCGTCGATCGGGTGCTCGGAGCGGCAGACAATGATATCCGGCTGGATTCCCATGCCCTGTAGATCCTTTACGCTGGCCTGGGTGGGCTTGGTCTTTAACTCGCCGGAGGCTTTCAGATACGGAATCAAGGTAACATGGATCAGGATGGCATTGCCAGGGCCCACTTCATGCTGGAACTGGCGGATCGCCTCTAAAAACGGCTGGCTTTCGATATCGCCCACGGTGCCGCCTACCTCGATAATGGCGATTTCTGTGTCGGTGGTGCTGTAGTTGCGGTGGAAGCGGCTTTTGATCTCATTGGTAATATGGGGGATTACCTGTACCGTGCCGCCGCCGTAGTCGCCGCGGCGCTCCTTCTGAAGCACGCTCCAGTAGATCTTCCCGGTGGTGACGTTGGAATTCTTATTCAGGCTTTCATCGATAAAACGCTCGTAGTGGCCCAGATCCAGGTCGGTTTCTACACCATCATCGGTGACGAACACCTCGCCATGCTGGATCGGATTCATGGTGCCGGGGTCAATGTTGATGTAGGGATCAAATTTCTGCATAGTTACCTTGTAGCCTCTTGCCTTCAGCAGGCGGCCCAGAGAAGCGGCAGTGATGCCCTTTCCCAGACCGGAAACAACACCTCCGGTGACAAAAACATACTTTACTGGCATAACGGGTACCTCCTCTAAAAAAAGTATGAGCACTCAAAGAAGCCATCGGCAGCATCCTTGCAGCCGGCCTTCCAGGAGCACTCGGTATGTGGGGATTAAAAAATAACTTAGATATTATACAACTCCCGTAAGCAGAAATCCAGATTTTTTTATAAAAATTTTAAGTTTTTTCCGCTGTGTTTTTCTTGATTTATGGGGAGACTGACACTATAATGGTATAGAATAGCGCGAGGAATAACCAGATGCAGGCTTTTAAAGGTATTACGCTTGTCAGGCTGGCGAGCAGCGCATTCAGATGGAGGAGCGAAAAATTTATGGACAACAACAATACACCAGACAATAACAGTAAGCTGCCGAAAGGCAGTCAGACCATACTGATATGGGCGGTGGCTGCACTGATCACCTTTCTGGTCATCAGTCTGATGCGGGATGCTGTGACGAAGAATTCCACTCATGAATTTTTGTACAGCGAATTTGTACAGATGGTTGACAGGGGACAGGTGGAAAGCGTAACCATTTCCGGTTCCAATATTGAGATCGAGCCCACAAAAGAGGTGAAGCAGGCTTACCCGATGGTAAAATATTTTTACACCGTGCGTGTTTCAGGCGATACCGACCTGGTGCCGCAGCTTCGGGCGGCCGGGATCCCCTTCCACGAGGTGAAGCAGGATACCAGTATGATTTTGGAATCCATCATCAGCTTTGTGATCCCATTTCTGTTCATTGTAGTATTTATGAACTTTATGATGAAGCGGATGGGCGGCGGAGGCCTGATGGGCGTAGGAAAGAGCAATGCCAAGATGTACGTCCAGAAGGAAACAGGCGTGACCTTCCAGGATGTGGCAGGCGAGGACGAGGCAAAGGAATCCCTGACTGAGATCGTGGATTTCCTGCACAATCCTGCCAAGTATACACAGATCGGCGCCAAGCTGCCCAAGGGCGCATTGCTGGTTGGGCCGCCAGGTACCGGTAAGACGCTGCTGGCCAAGGCAGTGGCAGGCGAGGCACATGTGCCCTTTTACTCCCTGTCCGGTTCCGATTTTGTGGAAATGTTTGTGGGCGTAGGCGCATCCCGTGTCCGCGATCTGTTTAAGCAGGCCCAGGAGTCTGCACCATGTATTATTTTCATTGATGAGATCGATGCCATCGGCAAGAGCCGTGATTCCCGTTACGGCGGCGGCAATGACGAGCGGGAGCAGACCTTAAACCAGCTACTGTCCGAGATGGATGGATTTGATTCCTCTAAAGGACTTTTGGTTTTAGGCGCTACCAACCGTCCGGAGATCCTGGACCCGGCTCTGCTTCGTCCAGGCCGTTTCGACCGCCGGGTAATCGTAGATAAGCCGGACATCAAGGGCCGCGTGAATATCCTGCGGGTACACTCCAAGGATGTGCTGCTGGACGATTCCGTAGATTTCGAAGAGATCGCCCTGGCTACCTCCGGCGCAGTAGGCGCCGACCTTGCCAATATGATGAATGAAGCAGCGATCAATGCCGTGAAACATGGCCGGAAAGCCGTTTCCCAGAAGGATTTATTCGAGGCAGTAGAGGTGGTGCTGGTAGGCAAGGAGAAAAAGGACCGCATCTTAAGCAAGGAGGAGCGGCGCATCGTATCCTACCACGAGGTGGGTCACGCCTTAGTCAGCGCTCTCCAAAAGGACGCAGAGCCGGTTCAGAAGATCACCATTGTACCTCGTACCATGGGAGCTCTGGGCTATGTAATGCAGGTTCCGGAGGAAGAGAAGTACTTAAATACAAAGAAAGAGATCCATGCTATGCTGGTGGGCTATCTGGCAGGCCGCGCGGCGGAGGAGCTGGTATTTGATACCGTTACCACCGGCGCTGCCAATGATATCGAACAGGCCACCCGCCTGGCCCGCGCCATGGTGACTCAGTACGGTATGTCCGAGAAGTTTGGTCTCATGGGCCTGGAAACCAGAGAGAGCCAGTATCTGTCCGGTCACACTGTAATGAACTGCAGCGATGCTACAGAGGCCGATGTAGATAAGGAAGTCATGGCGATCCTGAAGGATGCCTACGAGGAAGCAAAGCGCCTGCTCAGTGAGAATCGTGAGGCTATGGACAAGATCGCAGAATTCCTGATCGAGAAGGAAACCATCACCGGAAAGGAATTTATGAAGATCTTTCGGGAGGTGACAGGGAAGGCTGAGGGTCAGCATGGAGATAATGCCTCCACTGCTGATGCAGGCGGACAGCCCGCGGTATGGGGACAGCCAAGCTTATCGGAGCAGAGTTCCCAGGGAACACAGCAGCCGATGAACGGACAGGGTTTTCAGGGGATGCAGGAGCCGATGAACAGACAGGGCTTCCAGGGAACACAGCAGCCAATGCAGGAGCAGATCCCTCAGAGGGAGCAGCAGCCGGGAGATGATGTGTCTGGCAGCATGTATCAGAATGAGCAGTAGATAATTATGATTCAAAGGGAAGGCGGATAGTTGTTATGGTAAAGGAATTAGTGAATAAGTGCCGTTCTTACCGCAGATTTTACCAGGATCAGCGGATCACCAAGGAACAGTTAAGAGAATTGGCGGATCTGGCAAGGATGACGGGATGCACAGCAAATTCCCAGGCATTGAAGTACCGCCTGGTCTATGAGGAGGAAGAATGCGAAAAACTGTTTCCGCAGATTACCTGGGCAGGAGCACTGCCGGACTGGGACGGACCGGAAAAGGGAGAGCAGCCTGCCGCCTACATTGTCATCTGCTGCGATCAGACACTGGGAAAAAATAAAATGTGGGACGAAGGCATTGCCGCCCAGACCATCATGCTGGGAGCTGTGGAAATGGGATTCGGCGGCTGCATGATCGCAACCTTCCGGCGGAAGGAGACAGCAGAGCTTCTTGGAATTGATTCGGAGCGGTACCAACTAAGCCTGGTTCTGGCTCTTGGAAAGCCGAAGGAGACAGTAGTGGTAGTACCCATGAAGGAAGATGGGGATGTCCGGTATTATCGGGATGAGAATCAGGTGCATTATGTGCCGAAGCGGGATTTGGAGGATGTGATCCTGTAAAGATAGCGGGAAGATGCATCAGCATCTTTCAAGATTCAAGAAAAGATGTATAAAAAGATGTGGCTTGCATGCCGTCTGGGAATCAGGCGTGTGCAGGCTGCATCTTTTTTGCTGCTCTGGTATGTAAAAAATATCCAGAACGTATTGACATAATCGATGGTGTCATGATATACTTAAAATGTAAAAAATAACC
>JAUNOF010000114.1 GCA_030537215.1 Lachnospiraceae bacterium | reverse complement strand
TCATATAAATTCCAGCAGACACAGCGCAAAGAATATCAACATGCCTGGATTCACGATCACCGTCCGAAATACTCTCCCCTTAGGCAGTCTGCGGATCCCCGGATAAAAGCAGATATATTTTTTAAATACGAAAAACAAAACAACTCCGGCAACCGCCGCAATAAATTGCCCCACTACGTATACAAGCACTGCGATGCCGGCGATCAGGATCATCGGATGGGTCATAACCTGTACCAGAATCTCCGATTCCGTTCCCGCATCCTCCAGAATCCCCATGACTGGGCGGCTCATCAGCGGCACCAGGATACTTCCGCTGAAATTGATCCACATATGAAATAAAATCGTGTTCCGTATCCTTCCTGTCTTGCAGTAAATATACCCGAACAGACAGCCCAGGGCAAAAGCATAAAAAAACTGTCTGAAATTTCCGTGCATCACGCCGAACAGGATTCCGGAAAGCAGAACGGAAAGCTTCTCCCCATATCCGATGGTGCGGTCAATCAGAAACTTCCGAAACAGCAGCTCCTCCACAATCGGCGCGCCGATTACCACAGTCAGAAAGGTGAGAAACAGATTTCCCTGAAAGATCATGTCTACCAGGTTTTCGTAATCAGCAGACGCAGCTCCAAAAACGCTGGTAACGATATTGCCCATAATATTTCCCAGATAGGCCATAGCATTGCCGATGAAAAACACCGCAGCCCAGGCACGAAGCTCCCACCGCTCATTCCGAACCTGTCCAAATTTCGGAACGTTTTGGAAATAAGCAGCAGTCAAGGGCGCTGCAACCAGATACATGCATACCAGCATTAAGACCCAGTTCAGCGTGCCGCGGTAAGGGGTATAATCCCATCCGCTTGCCCAGATCATCCCAGCTGTCAGATACTGAAGGCCGCCTCCCAAGATACTGTAGATCAGCAGTCCAAAGGCGATTCTGGAAAAATGCTTCCGATCCAGGCGCAGCTCTTCACGCTGCCAATTCTTTCGAGCCTGCAGCTCATTCTCTTTCTCAAATTGAAATCGATCCAAATATTATGTCTCCTCTCATGTAACACTGCCATCCGGCAGGATCTGCATATCAAAGATATATACCGTCAGCGATGCAGAACCAAGTGTTCCTTTGTTCACTGACGGTATTATTCTACACAAAAACAGGGCTTTTGTAAATACATACAAAAAACCCTGCTGCTGTAATCATCCTATCGCCTGTAATCGATCCGGTACCCTCATCATTACATGCAAAAAATCTGCAAAAGAAGGATATTAGTCTTCTTTCACGAAAGCATCTTTTCCCAAACCACAGATCGGACATACCCAGTCCTCCGGAATATCCTCAAATGCGGTTCCAGGTGCTATTCCATTATCCGGGTCACCGATCTCCGGGTCATAAACATATCCGCATGGCTCACATACATACTTGTCCATTTGTCTGCCTCCTGTTTTCACTAATTTATATAATGAGTACGATACAAAATACATTCCCCATTACACAGTAAACCATATCACGGGAAATGAAGTTTGTCAAGGTGGTTCAGGAAATCCTGAAACCATCACAAGCAGTCCTGGCACAATTATTATGGATTCATGCAGAATTTTGATAGAAATATGGCAAATCATGCAGTATCATGATACTATATAAAGCAAAATAAAAGCAAGGAGGTTGGTCATGCTTACCGATTATCATGTGCACACGGAATTTAGTGATGATTCTGTATATCCGTTGGAAAATGTAGTCAAGGATGGGATCCGTCTGCATCTGGATGAGATCTGTATCACAGACCATGTGGATTACGGCATAAAAGTTGACTGGGACAGCGGAGCGGAAATCCTTTACCGGCATGGGGAACCGTTGGCCAATGTAGACTATCCCCGCTATGCATCAGAAATAGAGCGGGTTCAGCGTCTGTACAACGGAAAGATCACTGTCAAAATGGGAATGGAATTCGGGGTACAAGCCCACACAATTCCCCAGTTTCAGGCGCTTTTCCATCGGTATCCCTTTGATTTTATCATCCTGTCCGTCCATCAGGTGGAGGACAAAGAATTTTGGACCCAGGATTTTCAAAAGGGAAGAACTCAGCAAGAATATAATGAACGTTATTATGAGGAGATGCTGAGTGTCGTCCAATCTTACAAGGATTACAGCGTACTTGGTCACATGGATCTGATTAAACGATATGACAAGGCAGGCATTTATCCATTTGAAAAGGTAAAACCCCTGATTGCAGAAATATTGAAGATTGTGATTGCAGACGGCAAAGGAATTGAAGTAAATACCTCCTCCCACAGATACGGGTTAAAAGATTCCATGCCATCTGCAGAACTGCTGCAGCTGTATCGAGATTTAGGCGGAAGCATTATCACCATCGGCAGCGACAGCCACTGCCCGGAGCATTTAGGAGCCTATATTCAGGATGCAAAACGTCAGTTAAAAGAGCTTGGTTTTCAGACGTTCTGTACTTATAAGAAAATGCAGCCCATCTTCCACTGTCTGTAATTGTGGGAAAATAAGAATTTGAGCAGCTCCGGCAGAAATCCATTTAGAATCGGCTCCAACCATGGGATTTTTGCCTTTTGGCTCTGGTATCATCAAAATATTGCAACAATAAAGGAGAATATTCAATGAGCACAATGAAAGACAGAATGCACACAGGAGAACTTTATCTTCCTGGTGACAATGAAATTATGGAATGGCAGACAAAATGCCTTGACCGTCTTTATGAGTTTAACATGACTCGTCCCACAGAATCTGCAAAGCGGGAAGCTATGCTGAAAGAGATGTTTGCGGAAATCGGAGAGAACTGTTATATCGAACCGCCCTTTCACTCCAATTTCGGCGGCAGTCATGTTCACTTTGGCAAAAATATCTATGCAAACTTTAACCTCACCTGTGTGGATGACACCCATATTTATGTAGGTGACTATACGATGTTTGGCCCAAATGTCACCATTGCTACTGCAGGACATCCAATCCTGCCGCAGCTTCGTGAACAAGCATATCAATATAACGCACCTGTTCATATCGGTAAAAATTGCTGGATTGGTGCAGGAGCGATCATTCTGCCTGGTATTACCATTGGAAACAATGTGGTGGTAGGAGCCGGCAGCGTCGTGACGAAAGATTTGCCGTCTGATGTGGTTGCGGTTGGTAATCCATGCAGGATTCTGCGTGAAGTAAATGAACATGATCACGAGTATTATTTTAAAAACAGAAAGATTGACTATGATTCATTATAGTATCCATATCTTTTGTCTGCCAGACAGCAGAAAAGAGACGCTGCAGCCTCCAAAAAGCTGCAGCGTCTTTGATTTTTCATCATCAACTAAGTTCAATAAAAATTACTCGTCATCCTTCGCCGCTCTGGCCTCAACTTCCTTCTTCTGAACATCGCCGGGAGCCTGCTCATACCGTGCGAATTCATACTCATAAACGCCGATGCCGCCGGTCATGGAACGAAGGTCGGTATTATATCCGAACAGCTCAGACATAGGGATATCCGCCTCGATAATCTGCTTGCCGTGATGGTCAGAGTTCATGCCCAGAACACGGCCTCTTCTGCGGTTTAAGTCACCCATAACATCGCCTGTGAATTTATCCGGAACGGTTACTTTTAAGGAAGCGATGGGCTCTAAGAGAACTGGGCCTGCATCCATAAAGCCCTTCTTAAATGCCAGAATAGTAGCCATCTTAAATGCCATTTCGGAGGAATCTACCGGATGGTAGGAGCCGTCAAGCAGGGTTGCCTTCAGTCCAACTACCGGATATCCGGCCAACGGTCCCTTCTGAACGCAATCCTGAAGTCCCTTCTCCACTGCCGGGAAGTAGTTCTTCGGAACGGAGCCGCCGAATACCTTCTCCTCGAAGATATATGGAGTATCCAGATCGCCGGATGGCTCAAACTCCATGATAACATCGCCGTACTGGCCGTGTCCGCCGGACTGCTTCTTATGCTTGCCCTGCACCTTAACCTTCTTGCGCAGGGTCTCGCGGAATGCGAATTTCGGCTTGGACAGTGCAATATCTACTTTGTAGCGGGTCTGCAGCTTGCTTACCACTACATCTAACTGCTGATCGCCGATGGCGTACAGAAGCGCCTGACGATTCTCTGCATCGTTTACTACCTTTAAGGTCAGGTCCTCTTCCATCAGCTTTGCCAACGCGGAGGAAACCTTATCGTCCTCCCCCTTATTCACAGCCTTGTAAGCCATGTATGTATAAGGAGTGGAAATCTGCGGCTTATGATATACGATCGGTGCGGTGCGGACTGCGATCGTATCACCGGTCTGAGTCACGGTCAGCTTGGCAACAGCGCCGATATCACCGGCCTTCAGCTCCGGAACTTCGATCTGATCCTTGCCTCTTAACAGGTAAACCTTGCCTACCTTCTCTTCTGCATCTTTATTTACATTGTAAATAACAGAATCCGGCTTTAAGGTACCGGTACAGATCTTCATCAGGGAATATTTTCCGATAAATGGATCTGCAATGGTCTTAAATACTCTGGCGGACAGAGATACGTCGTCATTGTACTTGGCAGTAAAGCGCTCACCGGTGGATACATCCACACCCACACACTCGTACTTATCCGGTGATGGGAAGTATTTGTCAATGGCCTGCAGAAGGACGCGGAAGCCCTGGCAGTTGATGCCGGAACCCATCATAACCGGAACGATGGTACCATCGATTACGAAGGTACGCAGTGCCTGCGAGATCTCCTCCTGCGTGAACTCGTCGCCGGAGAAGTAGCGCTCCATATATTCTTCACTTGTTTCCGCAACCGCTTCCATAAGGGCTTCTCTTGCGATTCCAAGGTTCTTCTGAACGTACTCTGGGATCTCGCACTCCTCATAGTCGCTTAAGTTGGTAAAGCGGCGTCCCGCCATCTTTACTACGTTTACGAAACCAACGAATTTTTCATTTTCACGAATCGGAAGCTGGAACGGAGCGATCTTACGTCCGAAACGTGTCTCCAGCTTTAATACCAGCTCACGATAGCTTGCATGGTCATCATCCATGTTTGTCACGAAAATCAGTCTAGGCAGGTCATACTTCTCGCAAAGCTCCCATGCTTTTTCCGTTCCAACTTCAATTCCTGCCTTGCAGTTTACAACGATGATAGCGGCGTCAGCCACGCTGACTGCTTCCTCTACCTCACCTACGAAATCAAAGAAACCAGGAGTATCTAATAAATTAATCTTAATCAGTCCGCTCTCGCCTTCATATTCTAATGGAATCAATGAAGTGGAGATGGAAAACTGTCTTTTAATCTCTTCCTTATCGTAATCGCTGATGGTATTTCCATCGGTTACCTTTCCCATTCTCTTGGTAACTCCGGTCAGTAATGCCATAGCCTCTGCAACCGTCGTCTTACCGGCACCGCCGTGTCCGAGTAATACAACGTTACGGATTTGACTTGTCCCATAAACGTTCATAAACATTCCTCCTGTACATCAAATTTAGTCCATGAGGATATTGTACTAAAAAACTACAGATTTTACAAGTGAAATTGAATGAATTATACAAATTATTTCAAATTTATTTTTATATTTTCCAAACACTTCACCAACGCTTTCAAGGATTTTCCAAATAAACCACAGCGAAATATGCAAATTCTTTGTTTTCCTTGCTTTTCCCGCTTTAAAGTGTCATAATTCAACGCGTAAAAGCGTTGACATTTTTCTCCTTCTGACATACAATAAGAAAACATAGGATAAAACCATTAGATATAAGGATATCCAGAAAGGATATCAAAAAGAGAGAAGAAAGCTGAGGAATCACTGCAATGATTATTATTATGAAACCAAATGCTTCAGATGAAGCGATCCAGCGTGTTGCAAAGTTAATCCAGTCAAAAGGGCTTCAGGTTCATTTATCCAAGGGAGATGAGGTCACCATCGTAGGCGTGGTAGGCGATAAGTCAAAGCTGCGGGGAAGCAATATTGAGATCTCCGATGGTGTTGACAAAATCGTCCAGGTTACCGAATCTTACAAGCTGGTGAATAAAAAGTTCCACCCAGAAGACTCCGTGATCCCGGTTAAGAACACCGTCATCGGGCCGGACACCCTTACCGTAATGGCAGGTCCATGCGCCATCGAAAGCCATGACCAGCTTTTATCCTGCGCCGAAGCTGTAAAGAAGGCAGGCGCAACCATCCTCCGAGGCGGTGCATTTAAGCCCAGAACCTCCCCTTACTCCTTCCAGGGCTTGGAAGAAGAAGGGCTGCAGTACATGGAGGAGGCGGGGCGCATTACCGGCCTTGCCACCATCTGTGAGGTCACCAGCCTTCGTGCCCTTTCCATGGCAGTGAAATATGTGGACATGCTTCAGATCGGCGCCCGGAACATGCAGAATTTCGAGCTGTTAAAAGAGGTAGGCCGCTCCGGACTTCCGGTTATGCTCAAGCGTGGACTGGCTGCCACCGTGGATGAATGGTTAAATGCAGCCGAATACATTATCTCAGAGGGCAATCCTAATATCGTTCTCTGCGAGCGAGGGATCCGCACCTATGAAACTGCTACCAGAAATACTCTGGATTTAAGCGCAGTTCCGGTGATCCGCGCCAAGAGCCATCTGCCTATCATCGTAGATCCAAGCCATGCCACCGGTGTCCGGGCTTATGTGGAGCCGCTGTCCAAGGCTGCTGTTGCTGCCGGCGCTGACGGTCTGATGATTGAGGTTCATCCCTGCCCCTCCTGTGCATTGTCCGACGGCCCCCAGTCCCTTACCTTTGAGCAGTTCCACCAGCTGATGACCGACTTAAAGCCATATGCAGCGCTGGAAGGAAGGAGAATTGACTTATGAAGGAGCAGACCATTGCCTTTATCGGGCTTGGGCTGATCGGCGGCTCTATTGCCAGGGGGCTCAAGCGTTTCAATCCAGATATTAAGATCATGGCATACATGCGTACCCGCTCCAAGCTGGAGCAGGCCCAGAAGGACGGTATCGTAGATGTGATCCTTGACGGAATCGGGGATCCGCTGCGGGAATGTGACGTCATCTTTCTCTGCACTCCCGTGGAGTACAATGCCCAGTACCTTTCCGCCATCCGGCCATACCTGAAGGAAGGAGCTTTTATCACCGATGTGGGAAGCACCAAGACCAGCATCCACCAGGAGGTGATCCGCCAGGGGCTGGATGACCGCTTCATCGGCGGTCATCCCATGGCCGGCTCAGAAAAGACCGGCTATGAAAATTCCACCGATCACCTGCTGGAAAATGCATTTTACATCATCACTCCCACCTCCCTGAATCCTTCCTCAGAACGGACGCAGGAATTATCCCGGCGCCTGACGGATATCGCCAATGCCATCGGCGCCATTCCCATGGTTTTAAACTATAAGGAGCATGACAAGGTAGTAGCAGCAATCAGCCACCTGCCTCATATCGTGGCTTCCAGCCTGGTCAATTTAGTTAAGGATTCCGACAATGCCGCCGGAACCATGAAGCAGGTAGCCGCCGGAGGCTTTAAGGATATCACCAGGATTGCCTCCGCCTCTCCCGAAATGTGGGAACAGATCTGTATGACCAACCGGGAACCCATCATCCAGATTCTGGAACAGTATATCGCATCTCTGTTCCAGGTATTGGAGCAGATCAAAAGCTCCAGCCAGCCGGCTCTCTATCAGTTTTTCGAAGCCTCCAGAGATTACCGGAATTCCATCACAGACCGAGCCAAGGGAGCAATTACTCCAGATTATACCTTTTCTGTTGACATTGTAGATGAGCCCGGCGCCATATCTACCCTGTCGGTTATCCTGGCGGCAAAGGGCATCAGCATTAAAAATATCGGGATCAACAATAACCGGGAACAGGGAGAAGGAGCCCTCCGCATTACCTTTTATGAGCGGGATGCTATGGAATCCGCGAAAAAACAGCTTTTAAAGTATCATTATGAGCTTTGCCCGTAGGCCTGGCAATCGGTCTCTCTTTATCGCCCGGGCTTACCGTCAGTGGCCAAGGGTACGCATACTATTATATATAGGAAAGTAGGAATTACCATGAAATTTTCCAAGGTTCCCCATTTAAAAGGGGAAATCACCATTCCGGGAGATAAATCCATTTCCCACCGCAGCGTTATGTTCGGTTCCATCGCCAAGGGAACCACTGAGATCACCGGCTTTCTCCAGGGGGCAGACTGCTTATCTACCATCTCCTGCTTTCAGAAAATGGGGGTTGAAATCGAAAATCTAGGCAGCCGGGTCCTGGTACATGGAAACGGACTGCACGGGCTAAAGGCTCCATCCGAGGTGCTGGACTGCGGCAACAGCGGAACCACCACACGGCTGATCTCCGGCATCCTGTCCGCACAGGATTTTGATGTAACCCTGACCGGAGATGAATCCATCCAGAAGCGCCCCATGAAACGGATCATGACCCCGCTCTCCCAGATGGGCGCTGACATCCGAAGCATTCGTGACAATGGCTGCGCACCTTTAGCCATCCATGGCCGACGGCTCCACGGCATCCACTACAATTCCCCTGTAGCTTCCGCGCAGGTGAAATCAGCAATCCTGCTGGCCGGTCTGTATGCAGATGGAGAGACAAAGGTAACAGAACCCTATGTATCCAGAAACCATTCCGAACGGATGCTGGGCCACTTCGGTGCAGATGTACGGACGGAAGACACCACTGCCATCATCCAGCCTGCCAGGGAGCTGTACGGCTGCCCGGTATTCGTTCCCGGCGACATCTCTTCCGCCGCCTTTTTCCTGGCTGCCGGATTGATGGTTCCAGGTTCTGAGATCCTGATCCGGCATGTAGGCATCAATCCCACCCGTGACGGTGTTATCAAGGTATGCCAGGCCATGGGCGGCGATGTGACTCTGCTGAATCAGCGAAATGATTCCGGCGAACCTACTGCCGATCTCCTGGTGCGCCACAGCAGCCTCCACGGAACAGAAATCGGCGGAGCCATCATTCCAACTCTGATCGATGAGCTTCCCATGCTGGCGGCCATGGCTTGCTTCGCAGAAGGTGAGACCATCATCAAGGACGCTGCCGAGCTTAAAGTGAAGGAATCCAACCGCATCGAGGTGATGGTGCGGAATTTATCCGCCATGGGAGCTGATGTGACAGAGACCGATGACGGCATGATCATCCGGGGAGGGAAAGCGCTTCACGGAGCCGTCATCGACAGCAAGCTGGATCACCGGATCGCCATGACCTTTGCTGTTGCTGGATTGTGTGCAGAGGGGGAGACAGAAATTTTAGGCGCCGAATGTGTGAACATCTCCTATCCAAATTTCTATGAAGATCTGAAGATGCTGGCACGGTAATTACAATAAAAATGGAATCAAATCCATAAAAAACTCCCAGGCAGATTTCTGGCTGCATCAGCCCGCTATCTGCCTGGGAGTTTTAAATGCTATCGGTTATATTCCGCCGCTACTGCGCCAGCTCATCTGCAATTCCCTTAATGGTACTGTAGATATTTTCCTCGTTCTTTTCCGAATCCGCCGCACTGAGATAATATGGTTCCAGATCAACATTTTGAACGGCTGCCTGGGCATCCGGATCAGCCAGAACCTGCTGAACCAGATTTTCATACCATACGATCACCTCATCTGGAGTATCCGCCGGGAAATAGAAGGAGTAATCCAGATCCGGATATACCAGATCAACTCCCTGCTCCTTTAAGGTAGGAATATCTGCAATCATATCGTACCGTTCCTCCAGAGGAGCTCCGGCGCATACGAACTGACCGGCGGCCAGATAATCCTTACAGTTCACATAGTCTCCTGGCATCATATCTACCTGTCCGGACAGCATCGCCGCGATCTTGTCTGAGTTAGAACCTACATCTACCAGATCCAGATCGATTCCCGCCGCCTTTTCAAAAGCCAAAATTTCGTAGTAGGTATATGCGCCCACCTCGGTACAAACCTTCAGCTGACCGGGCGCCGCTTTTGCTGCTTCAATAAATGCATTTAAATCCTTATATTTATCCGGATTCATGTACAGCTGCTGAGCCGGGGATTTTGCAAAGGTTGGCCCTAAGGTAAATGCTGTGTAATTGTAATCGGTAACACCTGCAATATTTGCCACATTAACCAGGCAGTGTCCATAAAGAAAGGTATGTCCGTCGGGAGCGGAGCTTAATACCTGGTTTGCTGCAACGGAACCGGCTGCTCCATTTGCATTTACCACAATAAAATCAGCGCCGGTCAGCTTCTTTGCATACTCCGCAAATACACGGGCGGAAATATCTGTTCCTCCGCCTGCCCCGGCAGGCACTACAATGGAAACTGTGGTTGACGGAGCCCAGCTGGTTTCCTTTAATTCCGGTTCCTTTGCTTCCTCAGAAGCATCTGCTTTTTCGTCTTCTGCTGCCTCTGTCTTGGTTTCCGCCTCCTGCGCTGCAGCGGCCGGCGCCGCAGTGGTTGCCGCAGAATTTGATGAGCCTCCGCATCCTGCCAGGCTGAGAGCCATGGTTCCTGCTAAAGCAGCTGCCAACATTCTTTTTCTCATAGTATTCTCTCCTTTTCTTTTCCGGTGCTTTTATAGACACCTGTTTTTATTCTCAATAACTGTTTTGTATCTTCACAGTTACTATTCTCATCTAATTATGCCTGCTTTTTCTTCAAATACCCTTTGTACTCTTTCAATAAAGACCATATCAATACACCCGCCGCAATGAAGAAAAACACATCGAAGATCGGTCTTGCAAAAAATGCACCGAAGGACTTGTACTGCATGATACCGCGTCTCAGATAAGTCTCCAGCATCTCTCCG
>JAUNOF010000113.1 GCA_030537215.1 Lachnospiraceae bacterium | reverse complement strand
ACTGCAGTTCAGGCGATTATTGTAACTG
This sequence comes from Lachnospiraceae bacterium, assembly GCA_030537215.1. Taxonomy (GTDB): domain Bacteria; phylum Bacillota; class Clostridia; order Lachnospirales; family Lachnospiraceae; genus Caccovicinus. Next base: position 10,713 of record JAUNOF010000113.1, on the reverse strand, counting down.
GCGACAGCGAGATCGCAGGCCCGGATGACCTGGCAGGCAAGAAGATCGGTGTTCAGCAGGGTACTACCGGCGATATCTATGCAAGCGATGATTTTGGTGATGAGAACATTGACCGTTATCCAAAGGGCGTAGATGCAGTTCAGGCACTGATTCAGGGCAAGGTAGACGCAGTGATCATCGACAATGAGCCGGCTAAGGTTTTCGTTGGTGATAACGACAATCTGAAGCTTCTGGATGCTGCATATGCAGAGGAAGAGTATGCTATCGCAGTTAAGAAGGGCAATACCGAGCTGTTAGACCAGATCAATGCTGCACTGAAGGAGTTAAAGGAGTCTGGTACTCTGGATGAGATCGTAGGAAAGTACATTACGGCAGAATAAAACAGAATTCTTTTTTATTATTGTAATAGCGGGCGAGAGCTGGGGATGAAAAAGAAGGGAAGGTCCAAATGAGCCAGGCGATCTATGTGAATTTTATTAAAGACAACCGCTGGAAATACATTACAGATGGGTTAAAGGTAACGCTGGAGGTTACCTTGTTCGCCGTGCTGATTGGTATTGTCATCGGTTTTCTGATTGCAGTAGTCCGTTCTACCCATGACAAGACGGGCAAGCTGAAGATTTTAAATTTTTTGTGCAAGACATATCTGACGATCATACGTGGAACGCCGGTGCTGGTTCAGTTGATGATCATCTATTTCGTTATTTTCGGTTCTGTAAATATCAGCAAGGTAGTGGTGGCGGTAATATCCTTCGGCATCAATTCCGGCGCTTATGTTGCGGAGATCTTCCGAAGCGGTATCATGTCCATCGATCAGGGGCAGTTTGAGGCCGGCCGCAGCCTTGGTTTTAACTATGTGCAGACCATGTGGTACATTATTATGCCTCAGGCATTTAAAAATGTGCTTCCGGCCCTGGGCAATGAGTTTATTTCCTTGTTAAAAGAAACCTCAGTAGGAAGCTATATCGCCCTTCAGGATCTGACTAAGGGCGGCGATATTATTCGAAGCCGTACCTACGATGCATTTACCCCGCTGATTGCGGTGGCACTGATTTATCTGGCACTGGTTCTTTTGTTTAGCTGGCTGATCCAGATTCTGGAGAGGAGGCTGCGTCAAAGTGAGCGTTAAGAAGGAGAAACCTTTAATCCAGGTGCAGAACCTGGGAAAGCAGTTTGGAGATCTGAAGGTGCTGGAAGGGATCAATGTAGATATCTATAAGGGCGATGTGGTGTTTGTGGTAGGTCCGTCCGGTTCCGGAAAAAGTACCTTTCTGCGCTGCTTAAACCGTCTGGAGGAGTCCACAGCCGGGCATATCTATTTTGAGGGAACGGATATCACGGACCCGAAGGTAGATATCGATAAGCACCGCCAGAAGATGGGAATGGTGTTTCAGCAGTTTAATTTATTTCCGCATATGGATATCCTGAAAAATATGACGCTGGCGCCTATGAAGCTTCAGAAGAAGAGCCAGCAGGAGGCGGAGAAGGAGGCTATGGCCCTGTTAGAGCGGGTCGGCCTGGCTGACCGTGCCCATGCCTATCCCAGCCAGCTTTCCGGCGGACAGAAGCAGCGGATTGCCATCGTCCGGGCGCTGGCCATGAAGCCGGATGTCATGCTCTTTGATGAGCCAACATCCGCTCTGGATCCGGAGATGGTAGGAGAGGTTTTAACTGTTATGGGTGAGCTTGCCAGGGAGCATATGACCATGGTGGTGGTTACTCATGAGATGGGCTTTGCAAGAGAGGTTGCCACCCGTGTCATGTTTATGGATGGAGGCAATTTCGTGGAGGAAGCGCCGCCGGAGGAATTTTTCGGAAATCCGAAGAATGAGAGATTGAAGGCATTTTTAAGCAAGGTGCTGTAAACATGCAGGCCTGCGGTCTGCAAACGTACCTTGCCGGAAGAAATTGCCGGAGTTAAAGCCAGGGGTTTTCAAACCTCTGGTTTTTTCTATCATGAGGCGGGCTTGCCCGCTTGGTTCATATAATGTGCTTGGATGATAAGATGGAGGGCTGAGATGGCATATTTTCCCATGTTTGTAAACCTGGAAGGAAGGCGGTGTCTGGTGATCGGCGGCGGGCGTGTGGCTTACCGGAAGGCTTCGGCGCTGGTTTCCTTCGGCGCGCAGCTTTTGATCGTCACAGATCAGGTATTGCCGGAACTGGCAAAGCTGGAGGAGAGAGAGCCGCGGGTCCGGCTGCTGCTCCGCCCTGCCAGGGCGGAAGATGCCGAGGGAATGGAGCTGGTGGTCTGCGCTTCGGATGACCATGAACTGCACAGGAAAGCTGCGGCATACTGCCGGGAGCATCAGATTCCGGTGAATGTGGCCGATGACCGGGAACTGAGCACCTTTTTATTTCCCGGGCTGGTGCGGCAGGAGGATGTGGTGGTGGGCATCACCACAGGTGGAAACAGTCCGGCGGCAGCCAGGTATCTCCGTCAGCAGATGGAAGCACAGATTCCCCGATATTTGGGAAAACTGGCAAAACAGCTTGGGAGCTTGCGGGAGCTGGTAAAGGAACGGATCCCAGATGGCAAGAGGCGGGAGCAATTATTTTCCAGGCTGTTTGCAGCCGGGGTGGAGCGGAATGGAGATCTGCCAGAGGAACTGGTATCCCGAATGATCGCGGAGGAAGAACAGGCAGGAAAGAAGATGAAAAAGAAGATTCGAATTGGAACGAGAAAAAGTGACTTATCGGTAGCACAGACCATGCTGGTGGTGAATGCCATGAAGGCGGCATTCCCGGATACAGAGTTTGAGCTGGTTTGCCGGAGTACGGTGGGAGATAAGATTTTAGATAAACCGCTGCTTGCATTCGGCGGAAAAGGAGTATTTGTATCGGAGTTTGAGGAGGCCCTTTTGCGGGGGGAAATCCATTTTGCAGTTCACAGCGCAAAGGATCTGCCAATGGAACTGGACCAGGGATTGGAAATCGTCGGTGTGATGCCCAGAGGCGATGTGAGGGATGTGCTGGTGATCATGAACAGGAAGGGACAGAGAAATGGAGAGGTTATCCGCATCGGAACTTCCAGCTTAAGGAGAAAGATTCAGATCGAGGCATTGGGAGAGAAGCTGTGGCCGGAGCAGGCAGTGGTTTGTGAAAATCTGCGGGGCAATGTTCTGACCAGGCTGGATAAGCTGGAGCAGGGCCTGTACGATGGAATCATTCTGGCCGCAGCCGGGCTGGAACGGCTGGATATTGGAAATCAACGTCCAGGGCGGTATCAGTTTTATTATCTGTCCCCGGAGGAGATGATTCCAGCGGGCGGGCAGGGAATCCTTGCGGTAGAGGGACGAAAAGGAGATGCGGTTAATGAGATTGCCAGGGCGGTTTCCGATCCGGAGGCCATGGAGGCGCTTTGGGCGGAACGGCTGGTGTTAAAGCTTCTTGGCTCTGGGTGTCATGAGCCGGTAGGGGCGTACTGTCAAAGGGAAGGCAACCGTCTGCATATGACCGGAATCTATGAAAGAAACGGAGTGCGCCGAAGGGAAGAGATCTGGGAATTTGACAAGGAAGCTGGCGGGGCCTGCTGGGAGCGGGCAGCACGCAGACTGGCAGACCGCCTGCTGGGACGGCAGAGCGGGGAAGAAAGCAAGGAGGCAGATGGAGAAGGAAACGGCAGGGCAGATCAAGAATATCATGTACAAGCCGGCAAGGGAGAATATTAGAAAGGATATCATGAATCATGGAGAACAGAATGAAGGAACCAGGCTGTGTATATCTGGTGGGAGCAGGGCCGGGGGATGAGGGGCTTATTACCGTCCGGGGCGCACAGCTGTTAAGCTGCTGCGGGTGCGTGATCTATGACCATTTGGCATCAGAAAAGCTTTTAAATTATGCAGCTGCGGACTGTGAACGGATTTTCGTAGGCAAGCAGAAGGGCCGTCATTCCAGAAAGCAGGAGGAAATCAATGAGATTCTGGTGGAAAAGGCCCGTCAATATGCTGTGGTAGTGCGGCTGAAGGGCGGTGATCCCTATGTATTTGGAAGAGGGGGCGAGGAAGTGCTGGCTCTGGAGGCGGCTGGTATCCCCTATGAGGTGGTTCCTGGAGTTACCTCCGCCATCGCAGTCCCGGCCTCAGCCGGTATCCCCATCACCCACCGCCAGCTGAGCCGCAGCTTCCATGTGATCACCGGGCATACAAAAGCAGATGGTGGTCTGCCCGAGGATTTCTATCATTTGGGAGACTGTAAAGGCACCGTAGTCTTTTTGATGGGAGTCAGCCAGCTGGGGGCCATCTGCCGCGGACTGATGGATCAGGGCTGGGACCGGGCAACTCCTGCTGCTGTCATCCAGAACGGGACTCTCCCCACGCAAAAGGAGGTTCGGGGAACGCTGGAAAACATTGAGGAAAGGGCGAAGGCTGCTCAGATCGGGACACCTGCTGTTATCGTGGCAGGAGAAACGGCTGGCCTGCGGTTCCTTTCGGGAAGCAGACGCTCTCTGGAAGGCGTGCGGATTGGAATTACCGGGACAGATGGCTTTACCAGCCGTCTGAGAGGGCTTTTGGAAAGCCGGGGAGCCAGCGTGCAGGCAGTATGCAGGATGGAGGTGGTTCCAATCCGGAGTCAGGAGGTGCTTGACAGCTATGAACACCTTGATCGCTATACCTGGCTGGTATTTACCAGCGGAAATGGGGTGCGGCTGTATCTGGACGGGCTTCTGGGGCTGGAGAACGGCTGCAGAGACGATGGACAGGGGGCGGCCCCGCGGGATCTGCGCTGTCTGGGCGGGCGGAAGCTTGCTGTGATCGGAAGGGGAACGGAGGAAGCCCTTCGGGAGTATCATCTGCAGGCGGATTACGTGCCGGAAATATTCAGCAGCAGACAGCTGGCATTGGGACTGGCAGAACGTTTGACAGCGAAGGACCAGGTGCTGATCCCCAGGGCGCTTCAGGGCTCAAGGGAGCTTACAAAGATCCTGGAACAGGCAGGGATCTGCTGCTGCAATCTTCCGATTTATGATGTGAAGACTGCGGAGGGAGCTGGAAGAAGGGAAGAAGAGGAGCAGTTTGATTTCCTGATCTTTGGCAGTGCTTCTGGCGTTGCTGCATTTTTTGAGACCGGCCACAGGCCGGGGCAGGCGAAGCTGTGCTGCATAGGAGAGGCCACTGCAAAGGCGCTGCAGCGTTATGGATACCAGGCAGATTGTGCTGCTGAGGAGGCTACGGTCCAGGGAATTACAGAAAAGATCCTGGAACAGGCTGCTCAGACAAGCTGCCAGGAAGAACTGTAAAAAGGAAAATGGAGGATGTATAAGAAAAACTTAGAGAAAATGGACTGATGATAAAAAAATAGAAGGGAACAAGATCGAAAAAATTCTGAAAACCTGTCACAAAACTTCTTTTGATACGTGTAATAAGTATAATGGTTTTTTTGCAACGAATGAACCAGACAAAAGAGATACAAAGCAGAGCTTTGGGAATACGAGGATGAGTATGAACGAGGAATTAGTGAAGCAGTTAAGTGTAATCACAGAGGAAGAGAAGGAAATATTGGCAGGAAGATCAGAGATCGACCGTTCCAGGTACACGGAAGGGACCCGTCTGGTGGTGGACAGCAAGAAAATGCTGGATACAGGCAAGCTGATCCAGATCCGGCCCCATACCCGCTTTGTCCATTTTCCAAAGCACAAGCATAATTATATTGAGGTGATCTACATGTGCCAGGGGCAGACGGTTCATCTGATCGATAACAACCGGATCACCTTAAAGGCAGGGGAGCTTTTGTTTTTGAATCAGAATGCAGAGCAGGAGATCCTTCCGGCGGGGGAAAAGGATCTGGCGATTAATTTTATTATCCTCCCTGAATTTTTTGATGTTGCTTTTCGCATGTTGGGGGAGAATGAAAATCTGATCCGGGATTTCCTGGTGGGATGTCTCTGCGGGGATAAGAATTATGACAATTACCTCCATTTTCAGGTGGCGGATGTGCTGCCGATCCAGAATCTGGTGGAAAACATGGTGTGGACCATTCTTCACGACCAGCCAAACAAGCAGACCATCAACCAGACCATTATGGGGCTGCTGTTTATGCAGCTTTCCAACCATACCGAGCGGTTGGAAAAGGGGTCCCAGTCATTTGAACAGAATCTGATCCTTCAGGTGCTTCGCTACATTGACGGCAATTACCGGGATGGTCAGCTCAGCGAGCTCTCCAAGATGATGGGATATGATATCTACTGGCTGTCCAGAATGATCAAGCGGCTGACCGGCCGGAATTATAAGGATCTTCTGCAGATCAAGCGGCTGAATCAGGCAGCCTATCTGCTTTTGAATACCCGGGTGGCTGTGTCGGATATCAGCATTGCCATCGGATATGATAATACCAGCTATTTTCACCGTATCTTCCGGGAGTACTATGGAGTGTCGCCCAAGGAATACCGGAAGGCCAATAAAATCATGTAAGGTGCAAATAAGGACGCTTTTTTAAATAATTAGCGTTCTTATTTTTTTGCCCTTTTTCCGCTAGAATAAAGACATCAAAAAACGGAGGGGTAAGATGAAGCAGTATTATCTGGCAGTAGATATCGGCGCTTCCAGCGGGCGGCACATGCTGGGATGGATGGAGGAGGGCAAACTTCATCTGAAAGAAATGTACCGCTTTGCCAATGGGATGCACCAGGAAAAAAAGTCCCTGTGCTGGGATGTGAAGCAGTTGTTTGCCGAGATTTTGGAAGGTATGAGGCGGTGCCGAAAGGCAGGAAAGATACCGGTGAGTATGGGAATCGATACCTGGGCAGTCGATTTTGTGCTGCTGGATGAGCAGGATCAGATTCTGGGGCAGACGGTAGGTTATCGGGATGGAAGAACAAAGGGGATGGATCAGGAAGTATACCAGATCATTTCCCAGGAGGAGCTGTATGGCCGGACTGGGATCCAGAAGCAGATCTTTAACACCATCTATCAGCTGATGGCAGTGAAGAAGCAGGCTCCGGCGCAGCTTGCCCGTGCAAAATCCCTGCTGATGATCCCGGATTACTTTCATTTTCTGCTGACAGGGGTAAAAAAGCAGGAGTACACCAACGCCACTACCACCCAGCTGGTTGATCCAAAGACCAATGAATGGGATATGGAGCTGATTGAGAAGCTGGGATTTCCAAGGGAGTTGTTTGGCCCCTTATCCATGCCGGGAACGGCAGTAGGAGAGCTGAGCCCTGAGATCCAAAGTCAGGTGGGGTTTAACTGTCAGGTAGTGCTTCCAGCCACTCATGACACCGGATCCGCGGTATTGGCGGTTCCTTCCAATGCAGAGAACGTCCTTTATATCAGCTCCGGAACCTGGTCTTTAATGGGAACGGAACGGATGGAAGCAGACTGCCGCCTGGAGAGTCAGAAGGCCAACTTTACCAATGAAGGCGGATACGATCACCGCTTCCGCTACCTGAAAAACATCATGGGCTTGTGGATGATCCAGTCGGTAAAGAAGGAGTTTGTGGAAAACCATTCTTTTGCAGAGATCTGCGAGAAAGCATCACAGGAAACCATTCCTTCCATTGTGGACTGTAATGACGACTGTTTTCTTGCTCCTTCCAGCATGATCACAGCCGTGCAGGAATTCTGTGAAAGCACCAGACAGCCGGTGCCGGTGACACCGTGGGAGATCGCAGCTGTTATCTACAACAGCCTTGCAAAATGCTACGGGGATACGGCGAAAGAGATCGAAAGGCTGACAGGAGTGAAGTATGACCGAATCCATATTGTAGGCGGCGGCGCCAATGCAGATTACCTGAACCGGCTGACGGCGGCGTACACAGGAAAGACGGTTTATGCAGGTCCTACGGAGGCGACAGCCATTGGAAACCTGGCGGCTCAGATGATCCAGGCCGGAGAATTCGCCGGACTCAGGGAGGCCAGAGAAGGGATCTTCCGTTCCTTTTCAATCAAGACCTATGGGCCAGACGGAAAATCGGAGGAGAAGATATGATACGCAAGGGATTTAAAATGTTTTTATATCCGGGAATGGCAGAGGAGTATGAGAAACGTCACAATCGGTTATGGCCGGAGATGAAGGAGATGATTCATGAGTACGGCGGACATAATTATTCCATTTATCTGGATCCGGAGACCAATGTACTTTATGGATACCTGGAAGTGGAGGATGAAGCCCGCTGGGCCGAGTCAGCCGATACCGCCATTAACCGGAAGTGGTGGGATTACATGGCGGATATTATGGAGACCAATGAGGACAACAGTCCGGTGTGTGTTGATTTGAAGCCAGTATTTCATTTGGATTAGCCGGTCAGAACGGAATGAAATCAAATGAAAATGGATACAGACAAAGAAAATAATAGGCAATAAAAAGTAAAAATAAGGTAACTGTTCAGTAGGTCTGCGCACTCGCTGCGCTGACCGTAAGATAACCTGGGCTAGAAGGCAAAAATCCCATCGGCGGAGCCGATTTTAAATGGATTTTTGCTCGTAACTGTGAGGGTACTGAACAGTTACAAAATAAGGAGAAATGATCATGACCGTAGCAGAACGATATGAGGCAGCAAAAGAACTGTATGCAAAGCTTGGTGTGGATACTGATGCCGCACTGAAGGCACTGGGCAATATCCCCGTTTCCATGCATTGCTGGCAGGGAGATGACGTATCTGGATTCGAGGGTGAGGTGGCGCTGTCCGGCGGCATCCAGGCTACCGGAGATTACCCGGGCAAGGCGAGAAATCCAGAGGAACTGATGGCAGATATTGATAAGGCACTGAGCCTGATCCCTGGAAAGCACCGCATCAACCTTCACGCCAATTATGCCATTTTTCAGGCTGGCGAGCAGGCAGATCGGGATCAGCTGGAGCCGAAGCATTTTGCAAAATGGGTGGAGTTTGCAAAGGAACGGGGCTTAGGGCTGGATTTCAATCCTACCATGTTCTCTCATCCTAAGGCAGCAAACGCCACACTTTCCAGTGAGGTGCCGGAAATCCGGAAATTCTGGATTGACCACTGCAAGGCATGTCTGCGCATCGCCCAGTATTTTGCAGAGGAGCTGGGAACTCATTGTACCGTAAATATCTGGATTCCGGACGGGCTGAAGGATATTCCCGGCGACCGCACCGCTCCCCGGGCCAGACTGAAGGATTCTCTGGATCAGATTCTTTCTATCGATTATGACAGAAGCAAGGTATTCGTGGCAGTGGAATCTAAGGTGTTCGGCATCGGCTTTGAAAGCTATACTGTAGGCTCTCACGAGTTTTACATGAACTATGCGGCAAAAAATGACATCCTGTGCCTGCTGGATAACGGACATTACCATCCAACAGAGATGGTATCGGACAAGATCTCCTCTATGCTGCTGTTTTTCGATAAGGTGGCGCTTCATGTGACCCGCCCGGTGCGCTGGGACAGCGACCATGTGGTTCTGTATGATGATGAAACCAGAGAGATCGCCAAGGAGATCATCCGCGGCGGTGCTGACCGGGTGCTGCTGGCCCTGGATTTCTTTGACGCCAGCATCAACCGCATCTGCGCATGGGTAGTGGGCATGCGGAATATGCAGAAGGCTTTGTTAAATGCGCTCCTGATGCCTATGGATCATCTGGCTAAGCTGCAGGAGGAGAGAAACTTCTCTGAGCTGATGATGCTGCAGGAGGAATTAAAAACCTATCCTATGGGTGCTGTATGGGATTATTTCTGCCAGCAGAACGATGTTCCCGTGCGGGAAGGCTGGTTTGAGGAAGCCATGAAGTACGAGAAGGATGTGCTGTTAAAGAGAGTGTAAAATAGTTCCATTGCTGCTGTGGTCCGGCAGGGGCTGCAGTGTGATAAAGCAACTGTTTGGCAGGCAGGAATTTCATCGGCAGAGCCGGGTTTAAATGGATTTTTGCATGTAACTGCAAGGGTACGGAACAGTTGCGCTGCAATAAGAAAAGGAGAAATGTAAGAGATGAAAGTTTTGGATGCAGCATTTGTACAGGGATTTATTCGTCTTTGTGACGACGGCTTTAAGCAGAATTGGCATGAGAGAAACGGCGGAAATTTAAGCTACCGGATCAAGCCGGAGGAGGTTGAAGCAGTTCAGGAAGAATTAAGCTATGATAAGCCATGGCAGCCCATCGGCACATCGGTTCCCGATCTGGCAGGAGAATATTTCCTGGTAACAGGAAGCGGCAAGTATTTCCGGAATGTGATCTTGGATCCGGCTGCCAATATCTGCATCATCCAGGTAGATGAGAAGGGTGAGAGCTTCCGCATCTGCTGGGGCCTGGTAAACGGCGGACGGCCCACCAGTGAGCTTCCGTCTCATCTGATGAACTTGGAAGTAAAGAAACGTCAGACCAATGGACGCTACCGTGTGGTGTACCACGCCCATCCCACTAACACCATTGCCCTTACTTTCGTCCTTCCTCTGGAGGACAAAGTATTTACCAGAGAGCTGTGGGAGATGGCGACCGAGTGTCCCGTGGTATTCCCGGATGGGGTAGGCGTAGTCGGCTGGATGGTGCCGGGAGGCCGGGATATTGCAGTTGCCACCAGCCAGCTGATGAAGAAATACGATGTGGCGATCTGGGCCCACCACGGCATGTTCTGCTCCGGCGAGGATTTTGATCTCACCTTCGGGCTGATGCATACTGTGGAGAAGTCTGCTGAGATCCTGGTAAAGGTTTTAAGCATCACCTCAAATAAGCTTCAGACCATCACGCCTGAGAACTTCCGGGATCTGGCAGCAGACTTTAAGGTAAGCCTGCCGGAGGAGTTCTTGTACGAGAAATAG
>JAUNOF010000112.1 GCA_030537215.1 Lachnospiraceae bacterium | reverse complement strand
AAAAAATTTAAAAAAATTTAATCAGAGGCGTAGAACAAGTGGCAAACTCGGGAGGGCCATTAAAGCTGCAGATCAGCAGCCGGTTTTTTGGAAGTGAGGTTGACAGGAATCAGATGCAGGCGAAGCTTTGAAGAAAGGAACGAAGCTTCGCCTGTTTTTTCGCTGTTTCCTGGTTGTATAACCGATTTAAATTTGCTATAATAACTCCAAACGTCCTGATTTTTTGATATGACAGGGTAACTGTTGCCATATAAAAAGTCAGACGAGCTGTGACTAAGGATTCAGGAGGAAGAACATGACTAGAAGAGAGTTAAGGGAGCATTGCTTTAAGATGCTGTTTAGCGCTGATTTTTATCCGGCAGAGGAGGCCGGGGCACAGATCGAGCATTACTTCCAGGTGCCGGAGGAGGACGATACGACACCGGAGGGGGCAAGTGAGATCCTTCATAATGTAGAGATGAGCGAAGCTGACAGCAGTTTCCTGAAGGAGCGCACAGAGAAGATCATGAAGCTGGTTCCGGAGCTGGATGAGAAGATCAACAGCGTGGCGGAGGGCTGGAAGACGAAGCGTATGGGCAAGGTAGAGCTGACCATCCTGCGTCTTGCTGTGTTTGAGATGAAATACGACCAGGAGATTCCGGAAAAGGTGGCCATCAATGAGGCGGTAGAGCTGGCAAAGAAGTTCGGCGGCAAGGATTCTTCTGCGTTTATCAATGGAATTTTAGCAAAGCTGGTGTAGCCTATGGCCAGTGTTTATACGGTATCCCAGGTCAATGCCTACATTAAAAATATGTTTGTTCAGGACTATGCGCTGAGCCGTATCTCCATAAAAGGAGAAGTTTCTAACTGCAAATATCACACCTCCGGGCATATTTATTTTACCCTGAAGGATGGGAAGGGCACATTATCTGCGGTTATGTTTGCCGGCCAGCGGATGGGCCTTTCTTTTCGATTGGAGGAAGGCCAGCAGGTGGTGGTGACCGGCTCGGTGGATGTGTATGAGCGGGACGGGAAGTACCAGCTTTACGCCAGGGAGATCAAGCTGGACGGCAAGGGAGACCTGTTCCTTCGGTTTGAAGCGCTCCGCAACCAGCTGGAGGAAATGGGGATGTTTTCCAGGGAGTATAAGCAGCCGATCCCCCAATATGCAAGGACGGTAGGAGTCGTGACAGCCTCTACCGGTGCGGCCATCCGGGATATTATCAATATCTCCAGCCGAAGAAATCCGTATGTGCAGCTGATCCTGTATCCGGCTCTGGTGCAGGGGGAGACTGCGAAATACAGCATTGTAAAGGGAATCCGCACGCTGGATGCCATGGGTCTGGATGTGATCATTGTGGGGCGGGGCGGCGGCTCCATTGAGGATCTCTGGGCCTTTAATGAGGAGATGGTGGCCAGAGCTATATTTGACTGCACCACGCCGATCATCTCAGCAGTAGGACATGAAACGGATGTGACCATTGCAGATTATGTGGCAGATCTGCGCGCGCCTACTCCTTCTGCGGCAGCAGAGCTGGCAGTTTTTGATTACCGGCAGTTTCGGGCGGATCTGGCAGGTTTTCAGGCATCTTTTCAGGCATCTATGGACCGGAAGCTGCAGTGGAAGAAAAGCCGTCTGGAGCAGTACCGGCTCCGCCTGCAGTTAAAGGACCCGGCCCGCCAGCTAAATGAAAAGCGTCAGCGCCTGGCTGACCTGGAGGAGCAGATGGAACGGGCTATGGAGAGGAAGGTAACAGACCAAAAGCACCGTCTGGCGCTGCTGGCAGGACGGCTCCAGGGCTTATCGCCATTGGAGAAGATCAGCGGCGGTTTTGGATTTCTCACGGATGACAGCGGAAAGCGGATCATAAGCACCAGGCAGGTGAAGCCCGGGGATGAACTGGGAATCCGTATTCGGGACGGGAAGATTCTGACAAAGGTAGCAGATGTGCAGAAATCATAGATCAAAACCAAAAGGCCGCAGCTGGCACATTTGAAATAAAAGAGGTGGCAGAAATTATATGGAGAAGCAAGGAAAGCAGATGGAGAAAGCTGCCAGGCAGCAGACCCCGTCCTTAACGATAGAAGAAACATTTGAAGAGCTGGAGGGGATCCTGGAGATGCTGGAGGATGAGGAGAGCTCTCTGGAGGAGTCCTTCCGCTATTTTGAGCGTGGAATGAAGCTGGTAAAAAGCTGTTCTGCCCAAATCGACAAGGTGGAAAAGCAGATTTTCGTATTGAGTGAGGATGAAGAGAATGCCTGATTTTAAAACATTATTATCGGAACGGGTAAAGGAAACGGAATGTATTATTGCGAAATATCTTCCGGCAGAGGAGGGGTACCAGAAGACCATTCTGGAGGCCATGAACTACAGCATGAATGCAGGGGGCAAGCGGCTGCGTCCATTGCTTGTGATGGAGACCTGCAGGCTGTTCGGCGGCGACAGAAAGGATGCGGAGCCATTTATGGCGGCGATGGAGATGATACACACCTCATCCCTGATCCATGATGATCTTCCCTGCATGGACAATGACCAGTACCGCAGAGGAAAGAAGAGTACCTGGGCAAAATACGGCGAGGATATGGGTGTGCTGGCAGGAGATGCCTTGATCGTGGAGGCATTTGCCGCCGCATCCAGAGCGTTTGAGGTTACAAAGCATCCCTACCGGGTGGGAGAGGCCTTCCGCATTCTGGCAGAGAAGACCGGCATCTACGGCATGATCGGAGGTCAGGTGGTGGATGTGGAGCTGACGAATCAGCCGATCCCCAAGGATAAGCTGGATTTTATTTATCGATTAAAGACAGGTGCGCTTCTGGAGGCCTCCATGCTGATCGGCGCTGTGTTGGCAGGAGCTGGCCGGGAGGAATGCGCCAAAATTTCCCAGATTGCCCTGAATGTGGGCCTTGCTTTTCAGATCCAGGATGATATTCTGGATGTAACCAGCAGTCAGGAGGTACTTGGAAAGCCAGTGGGAAGTGATGAGAAGAATTGTAAGACCACTTACGTGACACTGGAGGGAATCGAGAAGGCCAGAGAGGAAGTGAAGCGGCTTTCTGATGAAGCCCTTTCTATCCTGCATTCGCTGGATGTGAAGAATGAATTTTTGGAGCAGCTGATCATCATGTTGATTACCAGAGAGAAGTAAGGGTATAATTATGATTTTAGAACGGATTCATGGTCCGGAGGATGTCAGGGGGCTCAGTCAGGAGGAGCTGGAGACCCTGGCCCAGGAAATCCGGGCATTTTTAATCGAAAAGACCAGTCATACAGGAGGCCATCTGGCCTCCAATTTAGGCGTAGTGGAATTGACCATCGCTTTGTTTCTTGCATTTGATCTGCCCAGGGATAAGGTGATCTGGGATGTGGGGCATCAGTCCTACACCCATAAGATTTTAAGCGGAAGGAAGGAACTGTTCGGAGAGCTGCGCCAGTATGGCGGCTTAAGCGGTTTTCCCAAACGGAAGGAAAGCCCGTATGATGCGTTTGACACAGGGCACAGCTCTACCTCCATCTCGGCAGGGCTGGGAATCGCCCAGGGCAGAGATCTGTTAGGTGAGGACTATGCTGTTGTTTCTGTAATCGGAGATGGGGCCCTGACAGGCGGCATGGCCTATGAAGCGTTAAACAACGCAGCCAGGCTGAAACGGAATTTCGTTATTGTCCTGAATGACAATAATATGTCTATCTCGGAAAATGTAGGCGGTATATCCAAGTATTTAAGCGGGCTCCGCACCGGAGATGGATATAATGATCTGAAAAAAAGTGTGGCAGGCGCCTTGGAGCGGATCCCGGGCTTCGGCCAGCAGATGATCGATAAGATCAAGCGGACGAAGAACGGCATCAAGCAGCTGTTTATTCCGGGAATGCTGTTTGAAAATATGGGGATCACCTATTTAGGACCGGTGGACGGTCACGATATCCGGGCTCTCCAGCGGACCTTCCAGGAGGCAAGGAAGCTGGATCATGCAGTTTTAGTCCATGTGATTACCAAGAAAGGCAAAGGCTATGCACCGGCGGAGAAGAACCCGGCCAAGTTCCATGGAGTGGAGCCCTTTGACATTGAAACCGGTGAGTTTATCCGGGGGAAGAAGCATCCCAGCTACACCGATGTATTTTCCAGAGCCCTCTGCCGTCTGGCAGCAGATGACCCGAAGATCGTGGCGGTGACGGCAGCCATGCCCGATGGAACCGGCTTAAAGCGGTTTGCCAAACGGTTCCCGAAACGGTTTTTTGACGTGGGGATCGCGGAGGCCCACGGAGTTACCAGTGCAGCCGGGATGGCCGCGGCCGGATTAAAGCCGGTGGTGGCAGTGTACTCCTCCTTTTTGCAGCGAGGCTTTGACCAGATTCTTCACGATGTCTGTATTCAGGAGCTTCCGGTGGTGCTTGCCATCGACCGGGCCGGTCTGGTGGGAAGCGATGGGGAGACCCATCAGGGGATCTTTGACTTAAGCTTTTTAACCTGCATCCCCAATATGACGGTTATGGCGCCTAAGAACCGGTGGGAGCTGGAGGACATGCTGGGTTTTGCTGTGAACTTCGGCAGACCTATTGCAGTCCGCTATCCCAGAGGGGAGGCATATCAGGGGCTGAAGGAATTCCGCATACCTGTGGAATACGGCAAAGGCGAGATGATCTGCGATGACAGCCAGGAAGGGGCGAAGATCGCCCTGCTGGCTGTGGGAAGCATGGTCAGCACGGCGGAGCATATCCGCAGAAAGCTGATGGACCGGGGAATCCGGTGCAGCCTGGCTAATGGCCGGTTTGTGAAGCCCTTTGATCAGGAGCTGGCGGACCAGCTGGCCCGAAAGCATTCCGTAATCGTGACGCTGGAGGAAAATGTGCTCCAGGGCGGCTTTGGACTGGCGGTCACGGCCTACATTCACGAGAAATTTCCGCAGGTTAAGGTGCATCAGGTAGCGCTGCCGGATGCCTATGTGGAGCATGGGAATGTGAGTCTTCTGCGGGAGCGGCTGGGGATCGACAGCGATTCGATTATCCGGGAGCTGGAGGAAGAGGGATTCCTTTTGTAGATCGTAAGATAAATACTGGAAATATATTACAGAATGTGATAGAATGACGGATAGAGGACAGAAGGCATGAAGGAACGATTGGACGTACTTTTGGTGAAACGGAATCTGGCGGAGTCCAGGGAAAAGGCGAAGGCGGTGATTATGGCCGGTATCGTTTACGTGGACGGGCAGAAGGAGGACAAGGCCGGAACCACCTTTGAAGATACTGTAAATATTGAGGTTCGCGGGGCTGCCTTAAAATATGTGAGCCGCGGCGGACTGAAGCTGGAAAAGGCCATGACTCATTTTGGGCTGAGGCTGGATGGAAAGGTTTGTATGGATGTAGGCTCTTCTACCGGCGGGTTTACGGACTGTATGCTGCAGAATGGGGCGGTGAAGGTCTATGCAGTGGATGTAGGACATGGCCAGCTGGCCTGGAAGCTTCGGAATGATCAGCGGGTGGTCTGCATGGAAAAGACCAATATCCGCTATGTGACACCGGCGGATATTCCGGACCGGATCGATTTTTCCTCCATCGATGTGTCCTTTATCTCCCTGACTAAGGTGCTGGGGCCGGTGAAGGCGCTTCTTAAGGAGGATGGCCAGATCGTCTGCCTGATTAAGCCTCAGTTTGAGGCCGGCAGGGAAAAGGTTGGAAAGAAGGGCGTAGTGCGGGAGAAGTCGGTTCATCTGGAGGTGATCCAGATGGTGATGGAGTTTGCCGTATCTATTGGTTTTGAGATCTTAAATTTGGAATTTTCCCCGATTCGGGGGCCAGAAGGAAATATAGAATATCTGCTGTACCTGCAGAATCATAAGGACGGGGAGCATTTCCCGGAGATTCCGGTGGACGCCTCTTTGATCGTGGAGGACTCTCACAGGACGCTGGAGGGATGACAGTCTTTGATGCATCGGCTGCAGCGCCTGGAATCAAGGATGCAGGGGAGGGTGTGCCCTTGCCCGCTGACAACAGCATTGGAGAATAAAGGACATGGATCCCTGGACTTTGGAGGAACCTATGAAATCATTTTACATTGTAACAAATCCAGATAAAGAAGGCGCGGCAAAGACGGAGGCGGAGATCCGGGATTATCTTCAGGCCAGGGGCGCAAGATGTCTGGTTCAAGGCAGGGGAAAGCTCCAGGGAGGAAGATATACGGATCCTGCTCAGGTACCGGAGGATACCGACTGTGTGATCACCATTGGCGGTGACGGCACATTGATCCAGGCAGCCAGAGACCTGGCAGGACGTCAGATTCCCTTTATCGGGGTCAATCGGGGCCATCTGGGATATCTGACTCAGGGAAACGGCGACCAGGAGCTGGGAGAGATGCTGGATGCCCTGCTGGAGGGGCGGTATCAGCTGGAGGCCAGGATGATGCTGGCTGGCCAGGTGCTGCGAAAAGGCCATGTGATCTTTCAGGATATTGCACTGAATGAGATCGTCATCAGCCGGAAGGACACCTTGAAGCCTCTTCATTTCCGGATTTTCGTAAATGGCGAATTTTTAAATAATTATACGGCAGACGGCATTATCTTTGCCACGCCAACCGGTTCCACTGCCTATAATCTTTCGGCCGGCGGGCCGATCGTTGCGCCGGGGGCAAAGATGATGGTGCTGACACCTATTTGCTCTCATGCCTTAAATGCCAGAAGCATTGTACTGCCGGCAGAAGATGCCATCACGATCCAGGTTTCAGAAGAAGGCCATATGGCAGCATTTGATGGAAACCTGGCAGATGAGGTTCAGGAGGGAGACCAGATTGTGATCCGCCGCTCCAGTCTGGAAACGGTGCTGGTGCAGCTGAAGCAGGTATCTTTTTTACAAAATTTAAGCAATAAAATGGTGGGGGTGTAAGACATGAAGGTAGAACGCCACAGCAAGATTGTGGAATTAATTGGAAAATATGAGATTGAAACCCAGGAAGAGCTGGCAGAATATCTGAATCAGGCTGGTTTTAATGTCACGCAGGCCACCGTGTCCCGGGATATCCGGGAGCTGAAGCTGACTAAGGCACCGTCGGAAAGCGGCAAGCAGCGTTATATGGTGCTTCAGAATAATGGAAATTTCAGTGATAAATACATCCGGATCCTGCAGGACGGATATCTGAGTATGGATATGGCACAGAATATCCTGGTGATCCGCACCGTTTCCGGCATGGCCATGGCAGTTGCGGCGGCTCTGGATGCCATTCATTTTAATGAGATCGTAGGCTGTATTGCCGGAGATGACACCATTATGTGTGCCGTGCGGAGTGTCGACGACACGATCCTGGTGATGGATAAGATCCGAAAGCTGGTTCATGGGTAATAGAAGGATGGCTGATAGGAATTTCTGAAGAAGAAAGGGAGGGAGCAGATGCTTCTGGAATTACAGGTGAAGAATCTGGCATTGATTGAATATGCAAGGCTGGAATTGGGACCCGGATTAAATATCCTGACAGGTGAGACAGGCGCAGGAAAATCCATCATTATCGGTTCCGTGAATATGGCACTGGGAGGCAAGGCTTCCCGGGATATCATCCGGCAGGGCGCTGACAGCGCTTATATTGAGCTTTTATTTTCCGTGGACACGCCGGAGCAGAAGGAGGCATTAAAAGCACTGGAGATTCAGCCAACAGAGGATGATACTTTGATTATCTCCAGAAGGATCCTGCCCACCCGGAGTGTGGCCAAGATTAATGATGAGACCGTCACCACCGCCCGTTTAAAGCAGGTGACCAGCCTTCTCATCGACATTCACGGCCAGCATGAGCACCAGTCCCTGCTGCATATCAATAAGCATCTGGAAATTCTGGACACTTATGCCAAAAACCAGGTAAATCCCTGGAAAGAAAAGATCAGCCGGGAGTATAAGAATTACTGCGTTTTAAAGGAACGCCTGGCATCTATGCAGGGCGGTCAGGAGGAGCGGCTTAGGGAGGCAGATTTCTGTCGGTTTGAGATTGAAAGCATTGAAAATGCCGCATTAAAAGAAGGCGAGGAGGAAGAACTGACAGCCCGGTACCGGAAGATGTCCCATGCAAGAAGAATTATGGAAGGGCTGTCGGAAGCCTATGAAGCACTGGACGAGGAAGGGATGGCCAGAGCAGTCCGCGCGGTAGATCAGATCTGCGGTTATGATGATGACTTAATGCCCATCCGGGATCAGATCTACGATGTGGAGGCTTTGATGAATGATCTGAACCGTTCCATCAAAGAATATATGGATGACTGTACCTTTGAGGAAGGCGAATTCCGCCAGATTGAGGAACGTCTGGACTTAATTCATGGCCTGCAGGCCAAGTATGGAAGTACGGCGGCACAGGTGCTGGCAGTATTAGAAGAAAAAAAGAAACGATTGGAAGAGCTGGAACATTTTGATGAGATTCGGCAGAAAGTGGAACAGGAGCTGAAGCTTTCCACGAATCGTCTGGAGGAATTCAGCACAAACTTATCTGAAATCAGGAAGAAGGCCGGGAAAGAACTGGCCAGAAAGATGAAGGATGGACTGATCGATCTGAATTTTCTGGATGTAAATTTTGTGATGGAGTTTCGAAGGATGAATCATTACACAGCAGACGGATTTGACGAGGCGGAATTTCTGATCTCCACCAATCCAGGAGAGCCGGTAAAGCCGCTGAAGGCAGTGGCATCCGGCGGTGAGCTGTCCCGTATTATGCTGGCTCTCAAGACGGTATTAGCTGACACCGATTCCATTCCTACCTTAATATTCGATGAGATCGACACTGGAATCAGCGGACGGACTGCCCAGCGGGTATCCGGAAAGCTGAATGAGATCTCCAAATCCCATCAGGTGATCTGCATCACGCATCTGCCTCAGATTGCATCCATGGCAGATTATCATTTTGAAATTGTAAAATTTGTCCGGGACGGAAAGACTGTCACAAGCATTCGCCGCTTAAAGCCTGCCGAGACCATCGACGAGCTGGCCAGACTTCTGGGCGGAGCGGAAATCACCGATGCCGTGCTCCAGAATGCCAGAGAGATGAAGGAATTGGCAGAGCGGTCAAAATAAGTCGGCTTTGGTTCCATTTTAGAAGATTATAAAAAAAGAGATGAACAATACTATTCGTGTAAGCAGATGAGCCTTGCACGAAAGGATGTAATCATCAATTTGTGCGATATAAGGGAAAACCGGTCATGCTTACCTTAGTGTGGAGCATGGCCGGTTTTTCTCTTGTTTGAGTTTGGAGGATGATGGAAAGAATGCAGATAAGGGAAAAGGCAGCAGGATGAAGGAGGCAGGGATATGCAGCAATTCGGATGGAAAAGAAAAGAAAAATGGGGAACAGGGGATTATGGAAAACCACAGGAAAGTGAAGGACAGAATCAACAATACAGAAATCCCAAATGGAAGCGATGCATGTGGCAGTTGGGGATTTCGGCATTCTTATTATCTCTTGGATTTACCTATTATTATCTGGACAAGACCGTTCCAGATCAGTTAAATATCGTGGCAGGAGAGCAGGAGGAAATGCGATTTCCGCTGCTGTTCCAGTCCACCTTGGAAATGAAGGGAACAGAAGCTTCTGAGGTCTCTCTGGGAAATCCGTCTAATATTCCCTCCAACCAGATCCGAATTTCTGGAAATCAGTCCTTCCAGATGCTGGGAACAAAGGAGGGCAGCTACCAGATGGAGGTACGCTTATTTGGCCTTCTGAAGGTAAAGGAAGTGCAGGTAGATGTGGTAGATGAAAATTACGCTATCCCCTGCGGCACTCCCGTTGGAATTTACTTAAAGTCGAAGGGAGTTCTGGTGATCGGAACCGGAACCTTGACTGGGGCGGATGGAATGAATGTGGAGCCGGCATACGGCGTCCTGCGCTCTGGAGATTATATTGAGGCAATCAATGGAAAGCCGCTTTCCAAAAAAGAGGAGCTGATTCAGGAAGTAAACCAGTCCGGCTCGGAGAAGGTGACGCTTGACATCCGTCGGGGACAGGAACAGATGACTGTGTCCATGAATCCAGTGGAGGACGAGGATGGAACCTATAAACTTGGCGCCTGGGTTCGGGATGACACACAGGGAATCGGTACGATGACCTACCTGGATCTTAATGGCAGATTTGGTGCGCTGGGCCATGGGATCAGTGACAGTGATACTGGGGAGGTGGTGGAAATCGAGGATGGTGCCTTATATGAAACCCAGATCATGGGAATTGAGAGGGGGAGCAGCGGAAAGCCTGGAGTCATGAGCGGAGTGATCTACTATGGGCCAGGCTCCCAACTGGGGGAGATCGATGCCAATACAGAAACCGGGATTTTTGGAACCGCGGGAGAAACACTTCGTTCCCGGATCAGCAGTATCAGCGAACCCATTCCTATCGGCTATCGACAAGATGTCCAGATCGGGCCGGCGCTGCTGCGGAGCAGTGTGTCGGGGGAGGTGAAGGATTACCAGGTGGAGATCTGCAAGGTAGATTATTCCACTGGCCATCGAACCAAAAGCATAGTGTTTGAGGTAGTGGATCAAGAATTATTATCCTTAACCGGGGGAGTGATTCAGGGGATGAGCGGGTCGCCGCTGATCCAGAATGGAAAGCTGATTGGAGCCGTGACCCATGTGTTTGTGCAGGATTCCACAAAGGGGTATGGAATATTTATTGAGAATATGCTTTCGCATTGAAACAGGCAGGGCAGGAGCGGAAAAGAAGGGGGACAGCCGTACTTTGTACGACTGCCCTTTCACTTTTCATAAAATTCAGCGCTGCTGCCTGCTGGCTGCTACTTGAGCCTTCAAAAATGCAATTTCCTGATCCTTCTGGCTTAATTGCTGAGTAGCCTGATCCAACTGCTGAGTAG
>JAUNOF010000111.1 GCA_030537215.1 Lachnospiraceae bacterium | reverse complement strand
ATCCTATCCACATCCTCCAGCGGCAGGTCTGCAAACATGGGCAGCGTCAGCACCTGATGGGAAATCCTCTGCGCCACCGGCGTATCCTCCGGGCGGAACCGGTCCTGATAACACTGGTATGCGTTGACGCAGGGATAAAAATACTTGCGGGTATAGATCTCATGCTCCTCCAGCTCCCGGAAGATCTGATCCCGGTCCTTCGGGAAGCCCTCAAACACCACCGGCATGTAGGCATAATTCCGCTTTACCTGCGGGTCATCCGGGCAGAGATGAATTCCCGGAACATCAGCCAGCCGCATCCGGTAACGTTCATATACCTGTCTCCGCTTTTCGATCTCCTGCTCCACATATTTCAGATTGCAGATCCCCATGGCTGCCTGAAATTCATTCATCTTTCCATTGCCGCCTACCAATGCCACCGTCTCCTCGTCCAGAATTCCAAAATTCTTCAATCCATTGATCTGATGCGCCAGCTCCGGATCCTGGTAAACCACGGCGCCTCCCTCAATGGTGTTAAATACCTTGGTGGCATGAAAGCTGAACATACTGGCATCGCCAAAGGACCCTACTCCAACCCCGCCAATGGTTTCTCCAAAAGCATGAGCCGCATCGTAGATCACCTTAAGACCGTGCTTTTTTGCAATTTCCTCAATTTCTTTCGTCTTACATATATTTCCATAAACATGAACCGGAACGATGGCAGATGTTTTGTCTGTGATCAGCTTTTCCAGCTTTTCCGGATCCAATGTATAATCATCTGGCCGGATATCGCCAAAAACCGGTGTCAGGCCATTCCGCACGATGGCATGAGTGGTGGAGGCGAAGGTAAATGGGGTGGTGATCACCTCTCCGGACAGGTTAAAGGCCTGAAGCGCCATTTCCAGAGCCGTATGTCCATTTACAAAAAGAGACAGGTTGGGAGCCATCAGATAATCCTTCAGCTCTCGCTCCAGCCGCTGGTGAAAATCTCCCATATTGGTCAGCCAATGGCTGTCCCACAGCGGTTTGATCATATCCGCATATTCCTCAAAAGGCGGCATGGAAGACCGTGTGACCCGGATGGGCCTTGCTCCTCGTTCCATTATTTTCCTCCTCTTCTAACATCATCCAAATTCATTACATTTTTCAGTCATAATCGTTACGATTTTACAATATCGCCAATTAAAAGTAAAGCTTCTCTTGCTTTTTTGTCCCAAATATATTAAAGTTAGTACTGACATTCCAATTAAACCAGAGTATGGCCTGTCCGTTTTTCTTTGGCCTGGCTCTGAATGATAAATAGAACCCAGGAGGATTTTTTATGCACAAAGTAACTCGAATTTCTGCTGCTGTACTGCTGTCTCTATCCATGGCTTCGGCCGGAATGATGACTGCGTACGCAGATGAGACCGTGGACTATTCTCAGATCGGCCCCGGATTCTCAAATAATGCGCCGGTATCCGGCGAAACCGGCGGAACCGTGATCATCCGCACGGAGGAGAGCGCTGACGGCCCTACGACAGCGGATCCCACCGCGCCAGATTCTTCAGCTCCATCCGCACCAGTTGATAGCGTTCCCACAGACCAGACGCAGGCTGCCGGACCGGATCAGTCCCAGACTACCGCGTCTGACCAGCCGCTGACCTTCACCTCTGACGAGGAAGCTGCCATGCGCGCCTACAACCGCACCCAGGAGTTTGGAGAAAGCATCGTCTACATCGGCGCCAGCGCCCTGAGATATGACGGAACCTGGACCCCGTCCTTTATCGGTGATGATACTATCCATAACCTTGGAAACGGCTGGTACTCCATTCAGATGATTCTGCGGAATACCCTGGGCAATCTTCTTTACCGTACCTATTCCAGCACGGTAGGCTGGTCAGACTGGGTAATGAACGGCGCAGAGACCCCGCATCTCACCGACGGCTCTGCCGTGGAAGCCATGCAGGTCCGCATTGATGGTGTTGTCAGCAATGATTATGATATCTATTATCAGTCCACCTTATCCGATGGAACGGTTTTAGACTGGGCCAAGAACGGACAGACCTCCGGTTCCATGGCAGAAGGCAAGTGGCTGATCGGCTTCCGCATGACTCTGGTTCCTAAAAACACCACATTCCCATATGCCACAGCCCACACTGTTTCTGCTCCGGCCGGAACTGATGGAATCCAGTTTACGGGAACCGTTCCTACCTACAAGGACGGAAGCGGCCAGCCGTTTACCGGATGGGCATGGGTCAATAACCAGAGATATTACATTGTCAACGACCAGGCAGTAACCGGATGGCAGTATATCGACGGCTACAAGTACTTCTTTGATGATTACGGCATGCTGGTATCGGATCTGCGGAATATTCTAGGCGATGCCAGCCCATATATGCTTCGGATCAACCGAGTTACGGATACCCTGACGGTATATGCCCAGGACGGCGACAACGGCTACATCCTTCCGGTAGTATCCTTCCTGACCACCACCGGCGACGACACCCCTTCCGGAACCTTTAAGATCCCGGTAAAATACCGCTGGCGTCTGATGTACGGCGATGTTTACACCCAGTATGCGATGCGTCTGAAGGACGGATACATGATCCACTCCGTTATTTTCAACAAGCAGGATCCATATACCCTGGATGCCACCACCTACAACAACTTAGGAGTGGGACGCTCCCACGGCTGTACCAGATTAAAAACCGGCGAGATGAAATGGGTCTATGACAACTGCCCGGTTGGAACGGTTGTGGAGATTTATGACTCCAATGTTCCGGGACCATTTGAGGCGCCTGTTCTGGATGCCACTATTCCGGAGACCCAGAACTATGACCCAACGGATCCTACCATTCCGGAGGCAGTAGCTGCTATGCAGGCTGCTGCTGAGCGTGCAGCTGCCCAGGAAACCAGCCAGCAGGCTGTGATGGTTCCGATGCCGTCAGATCCCATTAACTAACAAATTCTTTTATCTTACATAAAAAGCCGTCGGCGAAAAGCTTTACGCTTACTGTCGGCGGCTTTTCTTTCAATTTTGTATCAGGAGGTTCTGATGAAACTATCTATCATGCAGCCTTATTTTCTTCCGTATCTGGGCTACTGGCAGCTGATTGCCAGTGCAGATACCTTCGTTATTTACGATGACGTAAACTTTATCAAGGGCGGCTGGATCAGCCGCAACCGGTACCTGTACCATGGCGAACCGAAATACTTCAATATCAACATGTCCGGCGCCAGCCCCAATAAAAAGATCAATGAGATCGGCCTGATGCAGGATCCCCGCTATCACCAGGGAAAAAAGCTGCTTTCCACCTTTCAGATGGCATACCAGAAGGCGCCTATGTATCAGAATGTCCTGCCTCTCCTGGAAGATATCATTCTCTGCCCGGAGAATAATCTTGCCCGGTATCTGGAGCACTCCATCCGAAGGATGTGTGAATATCTGGAAATTCCAACCAAGATTCTGGTATCCTCTCAAATCACAGAAAAGGACAGCAGTCTGGCCAAAGAAAAGAAAGTCATCAATATCTGTCACTGTCTTGGGGCAGATACCTATATCAATGCGATCGGCGGACGGGAGCTGTACAGCCAGGGGGAATTTCAGGAGGCGGGACTGCGCCTTTACTTTATTCAAATGAATGAAATCCGGTACCGGCAGTTCGATCAGCCTTTTGTGCCGGGGCTTTCCATTGTAGATGTGCTGATGTTTAACGAGAAAGAGCAGGTAAAACAATTTCTGACAGAGTATACACTGGAATTATAACCGCTGTCTGAACGGTAACGAAAGGAGACAATGAGAATAATGAAAGAATATGGCGGATATATTCAACTGGACACTTACCGCGGAACAGAACATTACCCGGAACTCCCCGCTTTCAACAGCGGCCGGGCGGCGCTGCGGTTTTTAATCCGGTATCACGGCATAAAAAAACTCTTTCTGCCTGGCTTTTGCTGCTCCACCGTCTGGGAAGCCTGCCAGGCAGAAGGAATTTCCTGGGAATTTTATTCCATTGATCCCAGGTTTCATCCGATTTTTCAACAATCTCTGCAGAATCAGGAATGGCTGTACGTTGTAAACTTTTATGGAACGCTGGCGGACCAGGATATGAAAGCCCTGGCAGTCCGTCATCCCCGGATCATTGCCGATTACACCCATGCCTTTTTCCAGAAACCTTTGCCGGAACTGGACACTCTGTACAGCTGCCGGAAGTTTTTCGGCGTTGCAGACGGCGCTTACCTTTCCATTGGAACCAGCGCAGAACACGGCTGGGAAATGTTATATCATTCCCTTCCTCTGGACGCTTCTCATGACAGAATGCATTTCCTGCTGGGGCGCTTCGAAGGACAGGCCTCCGATTTTTACCAGGAGTATGATGAAAATAACCAGCGCTTTACCTCAGAACCGGTAAAACGCATGTCCCCTTTGACCCGGAACCTTCTGCGGGCCATCGACTATTCCTTTGCAAAGCAGCGCCGGACGGAAAATTTCCAGTATCTTCACATGCGCTTAAAGGCCCTCAACAAGCTGGAGCTTCCCGTGATCCCCGGCGCCTATGCCTACCCCTTCTGGTATCAGGCACAGCCGGATGCTGGCGCCAGATTACGGAAGGAACTGATTTGCCAGAAAATTTATGTTCCCACCTTATGGCCTGAGGTGATGGAACAGTATCCGGAAGATTCCCTGGAATATCAGATGACCTGCAATATCCTTCCTCTTCCCATTGACCAGCGGTACACAACAGAGGATATGGAGCATATATTGGGTATCCTTTTAAAGCTTCTGGATCCCTAATCATTTCATCACCCAGATATTCCCATCTTCTCTCTTACAATTCTCACCAGATACCCAAAGCTTTCCAGCCGGAACACTGCCGACAGCACCAGATATACTGACACGCCGGCCGCAACCTGCCCGGCCAGTCCCAGCAAGCCTGGAGGAAGCAGGAAGCGCAGCCCATAAACGATGACTCCCATAACCACAGATACCGCCAGAGAGGGCAGAATATCCCGCCATAGCTGCCGGATGTGATAACCTAACAGCCTTTGGTTGGGCCAGGCATTGATAAAGGTGCAGACAAAGTCTCCGGCTGCCTTCCAGGCAATAAAGGTCAGCGCATTGCACCGCAGGCTTAAGACAAGAATCACCAGCCCCACTGCCTTTTTCAAGATCTCCAGCTTTAAGAACACATCGCTTCGTCCCATGGCATTCAGCGCCTGAAGATTGGCGATATCCATAGGCCAGACCGCATAGGCCAGACAGGAGATCTGAAGGAAGGGCACACAGGCCATCCATTTTTCTCCCAAAAGCGTCAGAACCAGATTGTCACCTGCTGCCGCCAGCCCGGCCATCATAGGAAGCACCAGGTAAACACTGGTCTTTATGGCCCGCCGCAGCATACGGACTACCTCTTCCGGGTGAGTCTGATGGGCCGACAGCGCCGGAAGCATAACCGACTGAATGGCCGTTCCCAGATTTGTGACGATCAGCTTGGGAAACTGCTCTCCCCGGCTGTAGATCCCCATGGTGTGCTCATCATAAATCTTTCCCACCACCAGGCCGTACAAATTCATAAATAACGTATCGATCAGCGAAGCGCACAGCAGCTTCCACCCAAACCGGAACATGGACTCCACCCGCTCCGGTGAAAACAAAAGTCTGGGTCTCCATGGAACTGCAGCAAACAATACCGCCACCAGCGCCAGATAGTAAAACACCTGCTGTCCCACCAGCGCCCAAACGCCAAAGCCGGCGCCTGCCATCAGGATCCCGGCTGCACCAGAAACCATGGCCGCCGCTACTGTGGAGATGCACAGCCCTTTAAACTGCATCTGACGGGAAACGTAGGCATTCTGCACCGAACTGACAGCGCCAGGAAACAGCACCAGGGAAAGAACCCGGACGATGGCTGTCATCTCAGGATTATCATAAAACAGAGCAATAAACGGTGCACAGAAAAACAATATCAGGTAGATGGCGGCAGCCGCTGCCAGATTCACATAAAGCACCGATGAATAATCCCGCTCATCCGCCTGCTGCTTCTGAACCAGCGCTGTTCCAAAGCCATTCTGAACGATCACATTGGCAATGGTGACAAAGATCAGCACAATATTGATGATACCGTACTCATCTGGAGACAAAAGCCGGGCCAGCACAATGGAGATTACAAACTGGATTCCCTGGGAGCCCCCATTTTCCATAACCTTCCAGAACAAACCGTTCAGCACCTGACTCTTGGTTCCTCTTGCTTCTTTTTTCTCCATCTAACAGCGGTCCTTTCCAAATACCAGCTTCCGCAGGGCACGGTACAGCCCCGGCGCCATCAGCTCAAACCGGATAAAAAACCGAGTCCTAAGATCCAGCTCCCGATAAAAGCTGCGGTAGCCAGGCGCCAACGCTTCCCTGTATTCCTTCACGTTGATCAGGGTCAGAAAATCCATCCGGCGGCAGGCCCTCTGGATCGCCTTATCGTATTTCCCATGGGTTTCCCTGGAAAAGCCGCGGTACATCACCTTCATGGCATTGTGATGGTCAATCAGGTTCTGCTTATAATTTCCCTGCTTCATCAGTGCACTCCAGGACACCGATACGCCCTGCTGATAGACTGACATCTTCCGATCCATGTAGTAGACCGTTCCCTTGGCCGCCATATGGATCTGGATCGGGATATCCCCCACCGGGCTGACGTAATAGTAGTCCTGCAGATCTCTGGTATACTCCGTCCGAAACAGCAGAGACGCTGTGGGATAGTTAGATGGCTTATCGATCACCTCTTCTGCCGAGATCAGACGGTTTTTCTTATAAGGCCGGATCTTGAGGGACTGAATCGCCCGCTCCTGGGTCTCGATCCTGGCTGCATGGAGACACATGGCACACTCCGGGTGCTTCTCCATATAGTCTACCTGCAGCTGCAGCTTCTTTTCATCCGTCCAGTAATCATCCCCATCACACATGGCAATATATTTTCCCTTTGCCCTGGGATAATTAAAAAATCCTTCCACATTATATTTCCCCTGGGAATATTGATTTTCCGTCTGATAGTAAGGCTTGATAATATCCGGATATTTCCGCTCATATTCCCTTATGATCTCCTGGGTCCGGTCGGTGGAGGCATCATCATAAACCAGGATCTCGTATTTAAAATTTGTCTTCTGCATCAGGAAGCTGTCCAGCGCTCTGGCAATATAGGCTTCGTGATTAAAGGTGATGCAGCTTACGCTGACTAAGATCTCATCGGATCTTTGTTCCGCCTTTTTATTTGATATGGACATCCTCTTTTTCTTTGCTTCTTTCTTTATCAAATCTGCAATTCCCTTCTTCTCATCTCTGTTTTCATTTTCCTTTCGGCTCCCGGCTCTCAGGTTCCCGCTCTCTGCCTGCGGGAACCTGACGCCCTGCTTCTCCTTCTTTAACCCTTTTCGATACAGCCGTCTCTGCTTTCTGTACAGCGCCAGACACATTCCGTGGTACAGGCTGCACATATGATTCCCCAGAAGAAATGCAGCCGCCCGGTTCTTCATTCCCTTTGGCTTCATCTTCATCAGAAGATACCGCAGCTCCTTCCGGTCCGCCAGCTCACAGATGGACTCATAGCATTCTCTTCGGCTTGCCAGTGTCCGGTAATAAATATGTCCGGCAAAGCCGCAGATATGGAACAGCATCTCATTATCCATTTCCCGGCGCACAGGTCCGGAACTGTCTGCCGCCTTCAAAAACCGCTTCACCGCAGACAGCAGCAAAAAGCAGCTCTCCACTCCTTCCGGGTGATACCGGCTGATCTGGCTGCCGCCTGCATCATTCTGCCAGTAATACAGATAGCTGCCTGGGATACAGGCGATTCTCCGGCAGAAGGTAAGATAGCGCACACAAAGCCAGATATCCTCGTTGATGGAATACCCCTCCGGATATGCCAGATGATGCTGCCGGATCAGGGGTACGGAATACAGCTTATTGCTTTGGGTCCGCAGCATCAGATTCCGGTAAAGGGGAAGAAGCATAGTTTCTGAAAACTCATGAAGAGTTCCGCTCCAGCTTACGGCTCCGCTGTCAGATACTTTCCACCAGCTTCCTGTAAGAAGCTCCCTTTTTTCTCCATCCACAACCAGCAGATCTGAACGGGCTCCTTTTTCTGACTGCCGCTCCAGGCTGTGCACTTCCGGCGGCGTTCCATCTGCAAATACCCGGGAAAACCCGCAGACTGCCGCCTGAGCCTTCTCCTCCTGCACGGCTGTCAGCAGATCCCGCACCATATTGGGATGAATATAATCATCTCCATCGATCAGCAGCAGCCACTGTCCGGTCATCACATCCATTCCTGCATTCCGGGCGCTGGCAACGCCGCCGTTTTCCTTATGGATCACCCGGATTCTGGCATCCCTTTCTGCCTCCTTCTGGCAGAGCGCCAGAGAGCCGTCCGTAGAACCGTCATCTACCAGAATGATTTCCAGATTTTCATAGCTTTGTCCCTGGATGGAACGAATACACCGTTCCAGATAATCCTGCAAATTGTAAACAGGGATAATAATTGAAACTAAATCCCGCTCTGCCATCAGCTTCTCCTTCCATATCATCACCATTTCAGCTTCAGAATCCGGCTGCAAAACCAGATTTCCAGCCTTACTGCCAGGAAAAATGCCTGGACCGCCAGCTCCTCCAGCGGATTAATGTGCAGATACGTTTTATAATAATACATGGCACTTTGATTCCGCAGCTTCTGCCGCTGCCAGATATCCTGATAGGTCTTGGAAATACTCTGGGAGTGGCGGTGCACATACCGGTCCGTCAGAAGCAGCGCCGTCCGGTACCCCCGGTCCAGCATCCGGCAGCCTAAAATCTGCTCCTCATTATACAGGAACACATTTTCATCATAACCGCTGCACTCCATCATCTTTAGGGCATCCACCATCAGCATCGAGCCATGAACTGCATCCACATATACCGCCTTCTTCCCGGCAAAATACCCTTCTCCATATTCCAGAAACGGCCGAAACAGCCGCCTGCACACCGGCCCGCTTCTGGCCAGATCTCTCCATACCCCCAAAATAGGCCAGCCATTTGGCTGGGTCCCGTACACCGGATCCTCCATGGCGGCAGCCGCCACCCCCAGATCCGGGTGCGTTCCAAACAAACGCACCAGATGAGCCACGGTGGCATCGGAAAATTCCACATCCGGGTTGGCAATCAGCACATAATCCATCTGCAGCACTTCATAAGAATAATAAATTCCCAGATTATTTCCAGCACCATACCCTCCATTCTGTTCCGCCGTCAGCACTACGATCCGCTCTGCATCCAGCTCCTTTGCCAGCGCCTTCAGACGGCGCTGGGAATCATCGGTGGAGCAATTATCTACCACCACCACAGCATTCAGACTGTGGTACTGATAGATCCTCCGCACCAGCTTCTCTGTGGTATCTGCATCATTATAATTTAATATTACACAACTGACTTTCTTTTCCCTGCCCATGTAATTCTGCCACTCAAAATATGATTAAATATACTCATCATATCGAGATCATGTAGATTCTCACGAATTCTACTTACTGCTTCCTTGTGTATGCTTTTGACTTGTATTTCTACAATATCTACTCACAAGTTCTTGTACACTCCACAGTCGTTAATTCCCGAAATAGCCTTCGGTACACGCTTATGTCTGCGTTTTACTTATGCAATTTCATAAGCTGTAGCATCTTTCAAATTCAGTGCGGCATTCAAATCCCTGTCTTCCATATAACCGCAGGAACATCTGTATATTCTATCCGAAAGTTTTAAGTCTTTCTTGATGCAGCCACAGTGGTGGCATGTCTTTGAAGATGGATACCATCGATTGGCTACCCGGAGTTCTATGCCATATTCGCTGCATTTCGTTTGAAGTTTTGCCCTGAATTCATAAAACTTCTGTGACGCAACAGTTTTTGAAAGATGCCGGTTCTTCATCATCCCTTTTATATTCAGATCTTCAATCGTTATATAAGATGGCTTGGTTTTCACGATCTCAGCGATTGTTTTATTGATATAGTCAGTACGGATATTGTCTATCCTATGATGAAGCCTCTGTACTTTAAGCTTCTGTTTTTGTATATTTGATTTTTGAGTGACCCCTCCTTTCTTTAAGTTTTCATATTTGCGGGAAAGGCTCCGCTGTTCCCGGATTACTTGTTTTTCAATCTTTTTTAATCTTACTGATTTGTTAATGTTCTTATACGTTTTGCCATTAGAAATAACAGCGAAATCCTTTAACCCCAGGTCAATACCAATCCCCTTGTGAAAGCCGCTATCTATCCTGTTATCTGGAATTTCAATAAGGGCTGAAACATAATACCGACCAGCTTTAACGGAACCGCTTCTGATTACATATCCATCTTTTGTTGTTGGTATATATCCTTTTTCTTTGATACGGACCCATCCAAGGGATGGGATATGAATCCTGTGCCTTTCGCACCGGCAATCTTTCGGATTGTTCTTTACGAAATACATCTTCACATCTGATTTGTTTTTCTTTTTGAACTTAGGAAAACCACTTTTGTGCTCAAAAAATTTCTGAAATGCACTTTGCGCATTATGAACTGACTGCGTTACTGCTTTTGAATATGCTTCCTTAATCCAGGAATACTCTGGATGGTTTGGGATATATTCATTATTAAGCCAAACCCTGAATTTATTACTGCCCATAAACTTTTTACCATTTTCATGGAGTTCTTTATTTTGGGTAAGATAGAAGTTATAGATGAACCTGCAGGTTCCTATTGTCTTGCGGATTTTGGCTTTCTGCTCTTCTGTCGGATTAATTTCCGTCTTGAAGCTCTTTCGCAATTTCCTCCTCCCTTTCGATCTGTTTTTTATACTTACGAAG
>JAUNOF010000252.1 GCA_030537215.1 Lachnospiraceae bacterium | reverse complement strand
CTGCAGAGTAACCACATAAATCGGATTCTGAGCCTTCTGCAAATGATACCTTCCGGCCCGCTCCATCCGCGACACAGCCACCTGGACAATCTCGTATTCTGCATATTCCAATTCCCGAATCAGTTCCATACATTCTGTCAGCGTTTCTATGGTCACTGTGTTAATCACAATCCTGGCCCTGGGGTTCTTCTCCAGGACTGACTGTATAATCGCCCGCAGCCCTCCGCCAGAGCCGCCGATAAATACATGACTGGGCGGCGGAAGCGGCTTCAGGACTTCCGGCGCCTTTCCTTCTACCAGATGAAAATTGCGAAATCCAGGAGCCAGCCTTTCCTGATTCTGCCGGATCAGCCGAATCCCTTCCGGTTCTTTTTCAATGGCATAAACAGCGCTGTCCGTTCCGGCCCCCATCTGTCCCAGAAGAACGGCCGCTTCCACTGCTACCGAGCCAGTCCCGGCTCCTACATCCCAGAAAATGGCCCCTCGGGTCAGCTCCAGCTTTGACAATGAAACAGCTCTCACCTCGCTTTTTGTCATGGGAAGGCTGCCTCTGATAAATACACAATCCCGCATGTTTCATTCTCTCCTTTACCCGATTTCCATAATGTTTCATAACGATCCTGTGGGATGCAACCATTTTCATCCCTTCACGGCTGCCTGCTCTTGCTGCAGCCGCTGGTCTAACATCTCGTCCCCCTCTTTCGAGTATATCATAGAATGAGCCATTTCTGTTCATTCTAATAAAATTTATCAAATCTTTAAAACTGGAAACATATTTTCCAATTTTGTGTTATACTGGTAATGATGCTGGAAAATCAGCAAGTTAGAAAGGAAGATAAAAGATGGAACTTATTGGAAGAAACGACCCTTGTTGGTGCGGAAGCGGTCAGAAATATAAAAAATGTCACCTGGAATTTGATGAAAAGATCGAATCCTACCGAAGAAAAGGCTGTATCGTACCCTCCCATAAAATTATAAAGACACCGGCCCAGATCCAGGCGATCCGCCAGAGCGCGAAGATCAACATTGCCGTTCTGGATTATGTTGCCGCCCACATCAAGGAAGGCATCACCACAGAGCAGATCGATCAGTGGGTCTATGATCAGACCACCCAGGCAGGAGGAATTCCAGCTCCTTTGAATTTTGAGGGGTTTCCAAACAGTGTCTGCACCTCCATCAACGACCAGGTATGCCACGGCATTCCCTCTCCTGACGATGTATTAAAGGACGGCGATATCATCAATGTTGATGTTTCCACTATCTACCACGGTTACTTCTCCGATTCCTCCCGCATGTTCTGCATCGGAAACGTATCGGAGGAAAAGAAGCGGCTGGTTCAGGTTACAAAGGAATGTGTAGAGTTAGGCTTAGAGCAGGTAAAGCCATGGGGCTTCTTAGGAGATATGGCTCAAGCTGTCAATGACCACGCTACGAAAAACGGTTATTCTGTTGTCCGTGAAATCGGCGGCCACGGCGTGGGCCTGGAATTCCACGAGGATCCGTGGGTGGGATATATTGCAAAAAGAGGAACTGAGATGCTTCTGGTTCCAGGCATGATCTTCACCATCGAACCTATGATCAATATGGGAACCCATGAGATCTTTGTAGATGACGCAAACGGCTGGACCGTGTATACGGAAGATCGAAAGCCATCCGCCCAGTGGGAGATTCAGGTGCTGGTGACAGAGACGGGACATGAGGTGCTGGCTTATTAATCAGGCATACCAGTATGACCCACACCAATTACCATTGTGTTTCGCGCAGGATAAATTTTCATCCTGCAAGGCGGAGGAGGGAGGCGATGCGACGGCATCGTTGACCGACGGCGCTGTGTGCCGGTGGCACACGTTTAGCGCGGACCGAAACGAAGTGCAGACCAACGAAGCAGGGGGAAATTTAGACAAGTGAAACATATGGTTAATTGGTGCGGGTCATACT
>JAUNOF010000110.1 GCA_030537215.1 Lachnospiraceae bacterium | reverse complement strand
GCCAGGGAAAGGAAGGGAAGGTAGGTAACAAGGATCAGTCCTACAATAATGGCTATAAAGTAGGGAAGCAGATGCCGGATTACGCTTTCGATGGTTACGCCTCCTACCTTGCATCCGGTGAACAGGATCGTGCCGACCGGCGGTGTGATGGTGCCAACGGAAAGATTGTAGCACAGAACAATACCGAACTGAACTGCATTCATACCCAGGCTGGTGCAGATGGGCAGGAAAATGGGCGTGAAGATCAGAATAGCCGGTGTTGGATCCATAAAGGTACCTACAAACAGCAGGATTACATTGATCAGCAGCAGAATCAGGAACTTGTTGCTTGTTACACTGAGAACTGCCTGCGCCACCATATCCGGGATGCCGGTAAAGGCCATGGCCCATGACATAATGGAGGAAAGTCCGATCATAAAGGTGATGGTTCCGGTGATCTTGGCAGAGTCAAGCACAATGGCCGGAATGTCCTTCGGCTTGATGGAGCCGTAGAACAGCGACAGCAGGGTGGCATAAACAACAGCCACAGCCGATCCCTCGGTGGCCGTAAAGATACCGCAGAGGATACCGCCGATTACAATTACGATCATCAGCAGACTGGGAATGGCCTGCCACAGTGTCTTTAGAACGATGGCTGCAGTTACCTTCTGCTCGGCGTGATAGCCCATCTTTTTAGCCGTGATGGTAGCCAGGATAATAACTCCCAGACCCCAGATAATACCAGGAATATAACCAGCCATAAAAAGGGCGGAGATGGAAACACTTCCGGCAACGGTGGAGTAAACGATCATGGTATTGCTGGGCGGAATCAGCATTCCAACGGGAGCAGATGCAATGTTTACAGCAGCTGAGTAGTTTTTGTCATAGCCTTCTTTTTCTTCTAAAGGTCCCATGGTGCTGCCGATTGCGGCGGCAGCTGCTGCGCCGGAGCCGCTGATGGCGCCGAACAGCATATTTGCGATAACGTTGGATTGAGCCAGAGCGCCGGGCATACGGCCGCTGATTACTTTGGCGCAGTTGACCAGACGCAGGGCGATGCCGCCGTTATTCATAATATTTCCGGCTAAAATAAAGAATGGAATGGCGATCAGCGAAAAGGAATTGGAGCCGGCAAAAATACGCTGGGCCGAGGTGGCAAATGCTACATGGGAGGGCAGCATACAGATCATGGAAAGTGCGGAGGAAAGGCCGATGCCTACGCCGATGGGCACTCCAAGAGCCAGCATCACCACCAGAAGAACAACCATTACAATGGCAACCTGAACAGCAATTGACATGACTTATTTCCTCCCTTCTTTGTGCAGATCATAGATCAGATTGTAAATGCTGTAAAAAATAATCAGAACGCCGCAGATGGGAATGATGGAATAAATCGTTCCCGTTGGGATCTTCAGGATCGAATCATACTGCAGCATGTTCATGGTAGTGATTACCAGACCGCCGTAAACCAGGATCAGGGCGGAGAAAAGAATAATCATCAGCTCAATGATCACATCAATAATTTTCCTCGTTCCGCCGTGAAGCTTATCCCGAAGAAAGCTGATGCAAATGTGGTCCCGCTGACCGAAAACATAAGTTGCAGACAACAGGATCAGCCATACGAAGCAATAACGGGTCAATACCTCGCTTACGCTGCTGGGGCTGCGGAAGACGTAGCGCACAACAACCTGGTAGGTAGTGAGCAGAACCATGGCGATAAAATCAACAATGCAGATTGCAGCCAGAAAACGGTCAAGTCCTTTTTTCAAATTTTTCATCACTTATTCTCCTCCCTCAGCGCCATAATGTTGTCGTAGATATCTTTGGTTACATCAGACTGGTTTGCAATCCGCTCCAGAAGGGGCATGCATTTCTGACGCAGCTCCTCGGTATCCGGGTAGCAGAACTGTGCGCCGTTCTCCTCGGCATCTTTCTTGGCCACCTCGATGGCCTCCTTAAAGGTGGTGAATTCCTCTTCTGCGGACTCCTTTACCAGACGGTCGAAGATAGCCCGGTCTTCCGGTGTCATGGAATTCAGGAAATCCGTACTGGCAAGAACCACGTCCGGGTGAACGATGTGGCGCGTATAGGCGTAATAAGGAGCAACTTCATAATGCTTAAAGTCACGGTATACCAGCTCACTGTTTTCTGCTGCGTCGATTACGCCCTGCTGCAGCGCTGTATAAACCTCAGACTGAGCCATAACGCTGCCGTTTCCGCCCATAAGCCTTGTCATTTCGATATAGGTGGGGCTGTCATTTACACGGATGATCATTCCCTTCAGATCATCGGCAGAATTGATGGGCTTTTTGGCATAAACGTTCCGTTCTCCGGCGGTGTATACTGTCAGCACCTGGAATTTGTATTTGTCCGTGGAGGAGAACAGATCATCGAAAACGCCGCTTAAGGTAGCCTGTTCCATATGATCGATGCCGTCATAAAGGTAAGGGGTGCCTACGATGGCGAAATCTTCATCATAACTTTCCGGCACGCTGCAGGGCACGATCGCCATCTGCAGAGCTCCGGTTCGGATAAATTCAGCCATTGCGCCCTGCTCGCCCAGCACGCCGTTGGGATAAATCGTCATATGGTAGCGGCCATTGGTTTCTTCTTCAAATTTTTCTCCCAGGGATTTCATGGCTTTGTACTGGGGATGATTTTCATTCTGGTTAAAGGCTACACGAATCTCCGTGACCGTCTGGCCGGAGGAGCTGCTGCCGCAGCCGGACATGAGACCGGTCATGCAGAATACAGCGGCGGCCAGAAAATATTTCTTCAGCATATTGATACCTCCCTTGCGCGACTATAAAAGAGCCACACTGACTTTAACAACTACCTTGCGAACCTTCATCGGTTCACCGGAAATAACCTCCGGGCGATGCAGGTCAGAGGGGAAGAAGATACAAAAACAACCTGGGCGGGATTCGATAAAGCCTTCGGCATCTACTGTTTCGTAGAAAATCAGATCCCGTTCCGGGATGCGCTCCGCTACCGGGAAGCAGCCGGTGTTCTTAGCAAACCCCAGGCGTTCACGGCCGGAAGCCAGAAACTGCACATCCAGGTATTTTTCGTGAGATTCCGGACGCTTCTGCTCCATAGGAACTGTATTGGCATCAAACACCTGCGCATAGATATCGCGGCCCTGGATTTCATAAACGCCTGGTTCCATGGTGAGGAAATCGTGGCCCTTTAAATAGTCAAGTGCGATCTGGATTGCCTGGGGATAATGCTCAAAGGAATCCCCGTTATGAATAGATGAGAAAATCATATGTATAACCCTCCTTTGTTTCAATTGTAGAAGTTTTGCCGCTGCTGATGTTACCGTTTTCCTTCCATGGCATGAACCAGTTCAACTACAAATGCATGGGACGGCGCCTCTGCATTGTATCTTGCGGCGGCCCGGACAACTGCGCCGCTGATGGTATCCACCTCTGTTCTGCGGCCATCCCGCAGATCCGCGCGGATAGAGGTACAGCCCTGGGGATTGTTGACAGAAGTCTGATATACCTTCTGGGTGACTGCTTCTTCATCGAAGTGCAGGCCGGCGGCCTCCGCTACCTGAACAGCTTCGTGGATCAGGCGCTTTGCCAGGGTCCAGGCATGCTGGTCAGCCGCAATATATCCCATATCTACCTGCAGGATACCGGTCAGGGCACTTAAGGAAACGTTGGTAAACAGCTTATCCCAGATTAACTGCTGGATATTGTTATGAATGCGTACCTGGAAGCCGCATACGTCAAAGGCTTCCTTTAACTGGAGAAGAAACTGCTCCTTATCTTCGGTGAGCATGCCTACATTCGTTACGCCGGCGCCGCCTCTTCTCACATGTCCCGGACCAAGAACCGCGCCGTTATCTTCTGTGGTGCCGATGATAATCCGATCCTCCGAAACAAATTCCCGAAGAAGATCCTCATGGCCTGCTCCATTCTGCAGGGTCATCAGGCGGGTGCAGGGACCGATCAGGCTTTTGTTTCCTTCCAGAGCGGCACGGGAGAACAGAGCTTTTACGAAAAGGATAACCAGATCTGCCGGCTGCCCTTCCGCCGCACAGGTCTGTGCGGCGGGCCGGTAGCAGTTGGTAGTTCCGTTTTCATCGATTAAAAGTCCGTTTTCCGTAATCTGCGAAACAATCGCCTGATTGGTGTCAATCAGTGTTACTTCGTTGTGCAGGGAGAGATGGCCTCCATAGATGGAGCCCATGGCTCCCCCGCCGATTACAGCTATTCTCATAGAAACTCCTTTTTATTCTGAAAATTCAGCCAGGCCTTCAATGGCGTAAGCACGTACCGGGCTGGAATCAAGACCCAGGATCGGAAGCGGGGAGTAGCTCATAAAGAACACATCGGTGGTAAGCTGCTCCAGATTACGCAGAACCTCCAGGAAGACAATGTTCTCAGCCATCAGAATATCGTGGAAGGGCTTTACATCTTCGTTGCAGTTTTCAATAGAAACGCCGTCGCCGAAGCCTACAGCCTTTACCTTCTTTTCTTTAAACCACTGGGCGCTTTCTGCACCAATCAGCAGACGCTGGTCTTTGTCGGTATTGGTATCCTTAGTGAAGGGAAGAAGCTTGTAATCGGAGTCAATGATGACGATATCCCCTTCTTTTACCTTGCCGGCTTCACGGTCCAGATCAGCAGCAGTAATGTGACCTCTCTTGGCTACGGTGGAACCGAAGTTTACATAGACAGCACGGCCAAGAAAACGGTCTAATGGCAGATCGGCAACAGAGGGCCAGTTATCATCGTGGTGGTAAGGACACTCGCAGTGAGTTCCCAGATGGCTCATCAGATCCATGTTGGTGTGGAAATCCGGAATCGGGCCGCCGGTATTGAACCGGAAGAGATGACATCTTCTGGTTTCGGTTGCCGGATCAATAATCTTGGACAGATCCACAATTCGTAAGTTACCCATTTCATACACGCACATTTGAAGTACCTCCTTAAATGTTTTATAGTTTGTTTGCTTGCAAGAGTAGTATACCGGTATACTGGTATACCGTCAAGGGTTTTTTATAAATTCTACGGAATTAACAAAAAATAGACCGCTTTTTTAAGCAGATTGACGGGTAAAATAAGGAGAAAACCTGCATTTCCTTGACACCGTTTCAGTTTTGGCTTAAGATAAGAATAAAATATAGTTTAGAATGGAAGAGAAAATGAAAAATAAAAGTCTTTTGCAGCTTCAGGCTTACGATGCAATTAAGAGTCGTATTTTGACAGGCGAGCTGGAGCCGGAGCAGTTATACTCCGAAACAAAGCTGTCAGCAGAGATCGGTGTTTCCCGAACACCCATGCGCGAGGCTCTTCAGTGTTTGAGCCAGGACGGTTACATTACCATTATTCCCAGTAAGGGATTTATGATCCGGCAGTTAAATGCCAAGGATATGCGTGACAGCATCCAGATCCGCTGTGCCATTGAGGGGTTTTGTACTAAGGTGATTGTTTCAGAACTGGAAACGGAGCGGTGCCAGGAGCTGATCCATTCTCTGGGAGGGATGCTGGAACAGATGGAAAGGGCGCTGAGTCAGGAGGATATGGAGAGCTTTATCCATTACGATCATCAGTTTCATCTGCTGTTGGTGAATTATCTGCATAATGATGAATTTAATCATATTTTCCAGCGTCTCCTTTATCTGATTCAGCTGACATCGAAAAGCGCTCTGGCCGTGGAGGGCCGAACAGAGGATACCATTGAGGAGCACCGAGAATACTACGAAGCATTGCGCAGCGGCGACGGGCCGAGAGCATATGAACTGATTATTAATCATCTGATGATGCCTCTGCAGCTTCAGCCGGTTTAAATGGAAGCGGCGGCCGCGAGGAAAAAGGCGGGCAGGAACCTATGGTTTTTGCCCGCCTTTTTCCTGCTTTCTGCAGTGAAGCAGGATGCCGATCTTATTATGATTTATCGCAGTGTCTGCTGTTCCTTCAGATAAGCCTTTGCATCCCGAAAGAAGCTTACAATGATCAGCAGGATAATAAATCCGATAGGGAAGGCTGCAATGATGGACACGGTCTGCAGATTCGCCATGGAGCTGTCATTGAATATCAGGGCGATGGGAAAAAGGATGAGAAGGACAGCCCAGAAAAGCTTTACCTTCCGGTCCGGCTCCTCGCCGTCCTTCAGCTCCTTATAGGAGTAGGCAGATGCTACCATAGTCAGGGCATCAAAGGAGGTTGCATAAAAAGCGATCATGGTGACTCCCAGCAGGATCAGTCCGGCGTTGGTCAGGGGAAGGGTGTCAAAGATGGACAGGATGGTCTGATACAGATCCTGTGATTTGGCATACAGTCCCATTAAATCCAGCTTTCCCAGAGTCTGCAGACTTAAGCCGTAGTTGCCCAGGATGATAAAGGAGGTAAAGGTCCCGGACAGCCCCCAGAAATATCCGCCCAGGATCGTCTGCCGGATGGTGCGTCCACGACTGATGGAGCCGATGAAAAAAGGGGTTGCCACGCACCATACCATCCAGTAGGCCCAGTAAAAGATGGTCCAGGTCTGAGGAAAGGAGGAGGTGCGGAGAGCATCCGTCCAGGTGGACAGGCCGATGAAATTCTGTACCAGATTTCCTACCGCGGTGATGCCGGTCTCAATGATATACCGCGGCTGCCCGCCGCCGATCAGCACGTACAGCAAAAGGGCAAAAAAAAGGTAGGTACAGGAGGCAGCCAGCTTTGCAACTCCCTTCATGCCGAAGTATACCGTGACTGTGTAGGTAATTCCGATCACTGCCAGGATGGCGATGGTCAGAAAATGGGACTGAGGGACGCCGAATACCCGGCTGATGGTGATGGACAGCAGCGGAGTGGCCAGGGAAAAGGTGGTGGCAGTTCCTGCCAGCAGCGCGATCACGGCAATCAGATCGATCAGACGTCCAAGAGGGCCGTCTACCCGCTTTCCAAGGACTGGCCGGCAGGCTTCGGAATATTTCTGCTTCGTGCGTTTTCGTACATGGAGCATGAACCCGAAGGCCACAGCCAGAACCAGATAAAAGCTCCAGGGGATCGGCCCCCAATGGAACAGCGGATAGGTGGAGGCCCAATCCTGCA
This sequence comes from Lachnospiraceae bacterium, assembly GCA_030537215.1. Classification (GTDB taxonomy): domain Bacteria; phylum Bacillota; class Clostridia; order Lachnospirales; family Lachnospiraceae; genus Caccovicinus. The sequence continues at coordinate 3,800 of JAUNOF010000110.1, read as the reverse complement.
TGGTCCCCAGATCGGTGATATGAGGCTCACCGGCATACAGCATCCACTCGCACAGGGAATAAAAAAGAATATCAGCAGCCAGGCCGGAGGTGAACATCATGGAGCCCCACTGGAAGGGGGTGTAATCCGGCTTTTCTGCCCCGCCAAGCTTGATATCGCCATATTTAGAGCAGGCAATGTAGAGGGAGCAGAGAAACACGCCCAGGCCGATCAGCAGATAGTAGCTTCCAAGCTGGTCTCCCAGAAAGAACCGGATGGAATCTAACACAGAGGTGGAGCCTTCCGGGTAGAGCAGAAAGAGAATGCACAGCAGGATGACAGCCGCCAAAGGAATCAGCGTAGTGGTCCAGTCCAGCCGTTTTTTTAAATTGCTATTTGTGCCATGGGATAATTGTGCCATAAGAAAACCTCCAGAATATGTTTGTTCAAAAAAAGTAAAAATATAAACTTATTGAACATCATAGCACCGGCTAATGAAAAATGCAAGAGGAATTTGTGAAGATTTTCTGACATTTTTGCAAAACCCCTATCCAAACTAAAATAGTTCCGATATAATACTTTAATGTCACGAATACGTAAAAATGAAATACAGCGCTTTTGATCCAGGCGAAAGCACTGAGGTAGAAGCAGGAGAGGAAAGCATGAAGAAAAAAGTAGCTGCGGCTGTGTTAGGCTGCATTATGATGTTGTCTGCAGGCTGCACCAAGAGTAATATTTTAAAGCCTGAGGACGGACGGCTCCAGCCGGACTTTTCTATTGTAACAGATGTAGAACTGGAGTGGAATCAGATTAATGATGATCTGATTGATTTTTATGAGGATTCTGATGAGTATTCAGGACTGTTAAATTTCAATTACGCCCACAAGGATGAAGAAAAGATGATTCAGGCCCAGTTGTTTGTGGACGACACAGTGAACGGCAAAAAGGCAGCTTCCTATGCATCTGATATGATCAAATTTCTGAACGACTGCATTGCAGTTCAGAACAATTCCCTGGCACTGTCATCAGATGACAGCTACGGCGGATTTTTTGATGACTATGGATTTACAGTCCAGGTGATTCCAGAGGAAACCAAGGATGATGAGAGCACCTGGCTGGTAAATATGACCGTTGCTGCGGGAGAGCATACCCCTATTGTACCTTTGGAGGGAGCAGCAGAATAGCTGTGCATAGAGTGGGGCAGTATAAAATTCGTAATAGGTAATAGTTCAGAAAACGGAAGGAATAGAAAGATGAAGAAATGGATGCAGCTCACAAGGAAGGCCTGTGTTTTGGCGTTTTGTGCGATGATAATTCCCAATGGATATGAGGCGGCCAGAGCGGCTGTTATGGGGTGGCCCAGAGAGGCGGCGGCAGAAGGGCTGATTGCAGAGCCGCTTATTATTAAGAAGCAGGGATTGGAAACGGCAATAAACGGAGATACCATGGCTTCTGCCTGGAACTCTTTAACCAATAGCTCACAGGAGACAGCAAGCGTGGCGAACCCTGCGGACCAGCTTGTGATCGGAAGCGCTGCTCCTGGCGAAGCAGACAGGGGCTCTGTTGTGATCGCATCAGGAGACCCATCTGACAATACAGCTGCCGCAAGCCAAAGCAGCACCGCTGCTGCCGACAGCTCCAAAACCCGTGTCATCCGCTCTGCCGGTAGCGGAAAAACTGCAAAGGTAGGGCCAGGCGCTGAGCAGTATGCTCCGGTTATGACGGTTTCTGCTCCGATCACCGGATATCTGGGCGGCTCCAAGCTGACTCTTCTGGCGAATCAGACAGCCAGTCAGATGATGTCCGTTCTGATCGAGACGAATCAGGGAAAGGTGATTATGATTGACGGCGGTGTGGAGGGTGATGCCAGTCACCTGATTGAGTCCATAGCAGCCAAGGGCGGTCATGTGGATACCTGGCTGATTACCCATCCTCACTCCGATCATGTAGGCGCGTTAAATTACATCCTGAGTCATCCGGAATGCGGGATCACCGTGGACAATCTCTATTATTCCTTTGCGGATTTAAGCTGGTATCAGGAGTATGAAGCGTATCGTGCGGATATGGTTGAGCAGTTAATGAATACCTTTGCTGCTCTTCCTCAGGAGAAGCTTCACGGCGATATCTATAAGGGTCAGGAGATCTGGGTGGATAATATTAAGATCACCGTTATGAATAAGCCGTACCTGCAGTCTAATAATTCCATCAACAACAGCTCTGTTGCCTATATGCTGGATATCAATGGGAAGAAGGCGCTGTTCATCGGCGACATGGGTGTGGAAACTGGAAAACAGTTTATCGCAGACAACCCGCCGGAAGCGTTAAAGTGCGACATCCTCCAGATGGCCCATCATGGACAGAATGGCGTAGGGCTTGAAGTCTATAAGGTGATGCAGCCGGAGGTGTGCTTATGGCCCACTCCAGACTGGCTGTGGAACAATGACAGCGGAAGCGGTACCGACTCCGGAAGCTGGAAGACTCTGGAGGTCAGAAGCTGGATGGCTCAGCTTGGCGTGCAGTATCATGTGTGCATCAAGGATGGAGATCAGGTAATTCAATAATTTTGCGGCTATGTTCCGGTGCAAGCGTGCGCCGGGGCATTTGGCCAAAGCAGAGGAAAAACAGCAGCAGAGCTGTGCACAGATGGTTTTGTGCACAGCTCTGTTTGATTTCATTATATTTTTTGTTTTTAGAACAAATCCACCACTGGAAGTCCGCTGTGATAAGAGTAGTTTCCTAGTTCATCTAAAAGTGCAGGAAACACATCCTCATCCATACCATTTTTCCTGAGGGAAGCATTCAGGTAATAATAGACCATGCTGCACTTCCCAAGGCACTGACGGAAGAGCTGCGGGAAGGAGGCGGTGCTGGCGAGGGATTTATCCCAGGGATTGGTCCAGACCTGGTGGGCAGAATTTAAGCTTTCCCGGGGATTTTCCACCTCATCCGTCACCAGCTTTTGGGAAGCCACCGGATCCTTAAGGATAATGGATTCCACGAAGGCGATCTTGCTTTTCTTTTTTCCATGAGGATCTGCCAGAGTGCGGCAGCCGAAGCGGAGGGCCAGGATGGAGCGGTGGATCATCTGGGCAGATACCTGGTAATTATTCCGATGGTTTAATGGATAGTAGGTCTCATTAATACAGTCTGCCAGGAAACGGGAAATAAACTGGATCTCCTGACCGTTTAAGCAGATGGTAGCTGCCTGGTTGAACTGGGATGGCTTTTTCTTTTTGTATTTGGCAAGCAGCAGGGCATCCAGATCATTTTCCAGCAGGGCATGGCGGCCGTGAGCCTGGGTGGAAGGATTTTTCGGATCATAGTGGATCCTTCCGTAAACGAAAGGATGGCAGATATAGTCACCGATGTAATGACAGAAAAAGCCTGCCAGATAAGAGATCCCCTGTTCCCGCTGCTGGCGGGATGGGATGGAAGCCAGATGGTTTAAGCAGCAGGAGAAAAAGTCATTGACATGGTGTTCATGCATGTAGGAGCCTACGTTCCGGTAGTCGCGGTGGCGGAGCACAGGAATATTGTAAAAAAACATATCCGGTCCCTGAAGGCCAAGCTGATAGAGCCATCGGTATTTGGCGATAATGTATTTAAGCTGGTTCATGGGAAGATCATTGTACGCCTTCATGCCGAGAATGTAATGTGTGGTAAAGCCTGGCAAGGTATCACCTCATTTCACTGGATTTTTGTAACTGGGAAGCTGCTGAGTAGTTACCATTATATCATGAATTGTCGTTTCGGGGAATAGGATGTCCAACAAAAACGCTCCGCGGGATTCTTTTGTAATATTTGGGCGGAAGCCGCCATAC
>JAUNOF010000251.1 GCA_030537215.1 Lachnospiraceae bacterium | reverse complement strand
AGATTCTGGTAAGCAGTGCATGCACCAGCGGAATCATTCTGTTCCTGATCTCCGCTTCCTCCGCTATGTCCTTTGTTATGGCATACTCCGGGATCCCGGCGGCCATCAGTACAGGAATCATGTCCATTTCCACCAATAAATACGTGATTTTACTGCTGATGAATGTGATTCTTCTGATCGTGGGTATGTTTATGGATATCACCCCGGCCATTCTGATCTTCACCCCCATCTTTCTGCCCATCGCTCAGAGTCTGGGGATGTCTGATATCCAGTTCGGCGTTATGCTGATCTTCAACATGTGTATGGGTAATATCACCCCGCCGGTTGGTTCCGTGCTGTTCGTAGGCTGCGGTATCAGCAAGATCAGCATCGAGGACGTGACCAAGACGCTGCTGCCCTACTTTGCAGTATTGTTCCTGCTGCTGCTGGCAGTGACCTATATTCCGGCGCTGTCCTTAGGGATTCCAAGTCTGATGGGATTGATTTAAAACAACTGCAGGACAGGTCTCCGGTTCGCTCATAAGAAACTGCTGATAGAACCGCAGCCTATATGGAAGCCGCAGCTTACAGGAAGCATCATCGTAAGCTGCGGCTTTTTTCCTTTCTCAAGGTCAAGCCTACCATAATGACACAGTAGACCAAAGCCAGCCCCCAGGCTAAAGGATTGGTATAGCAGATGGCTGTGTAGCTGCTAAGGGCGATCGCGGCCAGGCCGCCCAGACTTCTTCCCAGCAGCTCGCCTACACCGGATAGAATGGCCTGAAAGCTTCGGCCCAGCCCCTGGAGGGTATTGCGGAAGATCATCAGGGATCCGTGAATAAAAAACAGAGCACTCATGATGCTTAAGTATTGGATAGCGCCTTCAGCCTCCGGTCCGGCGGCAGTTCCGATTACCAGCCGAACCAGGAAGGGCTTGGAAAAGCGTATGATCAGCCAGACGGCGATGCAGTATAAGTATTGGATGGTCAGGCCGCTTTTGATTCCCCTTTTAATCCGGTCAATATCGTCTGCGCCGTAATTTTGTCCGGTATAGGTGGCCATAGCCATGCCTACGCTTTCCATGGGGAGGGTAAACATCTGCCGGATCTTTTCGCCGGTGGTCTGGGCAGCCACGGCAATACTTCCCAGGGAATTAATAGCATTCTGCATCACAATAGCGCCGATGGCAGAAACGGAATATTCAAATCCCATAGGAACGGCAATTTTACATAAATAGAAAGCATGAGGAGCAGAAAAAGGAAGCTCCTCTTTTTTGATCTGGTAGACTTCATTTCGGGTCAGCAGCCACCAGCTGTTTAAAAGACCGCTGATTAACTGGCTGATAACCGTGGCAGCCGCTGCTCCGGCTACACCCATCTGCAGGGGCACGATGAACAGGTAATCCAAAAGGATATTCAGTACACTGGAAAACAGCAGGAAGTAAAAAGGGTGCTTGGAGTCGCCTACCGCCCGCAGCGCACTGGAGGAAAAATTATATAGAACAGCAGCCGGAATCCCCAGAAAAATGATATGGATGTAATCGGCAGCCATGCCAAGGAGATTTTCCGGCGTATGCATCAGCTTCAGCAGAGGAACAGCGGCGGCGGTCATGCCCACAGAAAACAGAAGGCTGATCCCGATGCACAGCCACAGGCCGTTCCAGAGATATCGATGGAGCTGGTGTGGGTCCTTGGCGCCGAAGCTTTTGGAGATGGGAATTCCCAGTCCCACACAGAAGCCCTGGACGAAGCCCAGCGTTAAAAAGTTCAGGGAATAGGTGGTTCCCAACGCTCCAAGAGCGTCCATCCCGATGCAGCGCCCTACGATGACGGTATCCATAAAGCTGTAAAGCTGCTGGAACAAAGTGCCTAATACTAAGGGGAGGGAGAAGAGAAGAATCTGTACAATGGGCGTGCCCTGAGTTAAATCTCTTACAGTTTGCTTTTTTTCCATGGTAATAGCTGCCTTTCCT
>JAUNOF010000250.1 GCA_030537215.1 Lachnospiraceae bacterium | reverse complement strand
AAAAGGAAACGCAGCCGCCATATTGACAGAAATCCCAAATCGTGCTACATTTGTAAAAGCAAAATATTTACTCGAATTTATAAAATCTCAGGAAAAACATTTACTCGAATAGATACCAAGGTATCAATCTAAGGATAGGGAAGGTTGAAGCATTGAGCAAGACAGTTACACGCGATGATGTAGCAAGACTGGCAGAGGTATCCCCCACCATCGTTTCCTACGTGCTGAACAATTCCAATTATGTCAGCCGGGAGAAGCGGGAGCGGGTCTTAAAGGCAGTAAAGGAACTGAATTACATACCGAATCAGCTGGCAAGAGGACTGCGGACCAGCCGTTCCTCCCAATTTATTTTTGTCTGCGACAATATTCAGACAGAGCTGTTTGAGGCAGTGGAGAGACGGCTGTTCGAGAGAGGGTTTTATGTTTCCTTAAACTACAGCCACAACAAAAAGGATTTTCTGGACATACTGATGAGCCGGCAGCCGGAGGGGATTTTTATGGCGACCAATGTGTTTGATGCCGGACAGCTGAATACCATAGCGGCCAGCGGCATTCCCATCATTCTCTATAAGACGAAGGCATATGAGAAGCTGGATTCCAGGATCGTTACTGTGGTTCCAGATTACTATGAGGCCGTTCGAAAGTCTGTAGATTACCTGCTGTTAAAGGGACACCGGTGCATTGGCCTGATCCCTCCGGTCAAGTATGTGACAAAAGGCGTGGATGGGGATGATTTCCGGGTGAAGGCTTATGTGGAGGCGCTGGAACGAAGCGGCATCCCCGTTCGGAAGGAGCTGATCTGCACCAGGACCCAGTCTGTGGAAGATATCTATGAAGAGGTATTCCGCATGATGGTGTCTGCAGAGAAAGAAACCAGACCCACCGCCCTGGTAGTGGGAGATGATTATCTGGCAGCGCAGCTGATGCAGTATCTGAAAAAGTTAAATATCCGTGTGCCGGAAGATGTGGCGCTGATCGGCTGTGACAATGCCAAGATCGCCCCTTTGACCACACCTACCTTGACCACCATCGATGTTTCCAAAGAGATCCTGGCCCATATCTATGTTGAGAAGATGATGGCACTGGTAGAAGGAAAAAAAGTGGAGGACGAATTTATTGATGTAAAGCTGATTATGCGGGGAAGCGCCTGATTCTCCGCCCTAGTGTACTGACACGTTCATATTTCAACTAATAACTTGCCTGAATTTCCATCTGCGGCGTTGTCGTCAGTCAGCGTAGCCACCGCTACGCCTCCTTTCTCCGCCTTGCAGGCTGAAAATTCATTCTGCGTCATTCGTTTGAAAATGAACGTGCCAGCACACTAGTGTGCTGTCTGCATTATATTCAGGCAGCACACGAATCCGCTCTATTTTTTGATACTGTATTTATTCGAATAAATAAAATACCGCAGACAGGGCGGTGGAAAAGGAGCAGCAGTTGATTAACAATATCAGCAGATATTTGGATTTATTTGTGGACATTGGGAAGTCCATGCTGGAATCAGGGGCAGAGATCCACCGTGTGGAGGACAGTATCTACCGCCTGTGTGATGCCTATGGCATGCAGCAGATTGAAATCTTTGCCATCCGTTCCTTGATCGTAGTAACGGTTCGGGATGTGACAGGGCAGACTTATACAGATTCCAAGAGAATCTATGAGCTTGGAATTGATATGGGGCAGCTGGAGGAGCTGAACCAGCTTTCTCGTTTGATCTGCCGGGACTGCCCTGATGATGAGAGCATTGAGGGGATGATCGCAGAATGCAGGAAGAAAAAAAGCGTAAGCAAGCGGGAAACCATGATCGGATACATGTTGGCGGCATCCTCCTTCGCCTGCTTTTTCGGAGGAAGGCTTCGGGATGGAGCGGCTGCTGCGGTTCTGGGGCTGATCCTGTTTGGATTCGATGAGTGGGTGGCGGTAAGACGGAAGCAGCGGTTCGTGTACACCGTTGCAGTGTC
>JAUNOF010000109.1 GCA_030537215.1 Lachnospiraceae bacterium | reverse complement strand
AAAACAAAATAAAACATGCAGAGTAGACTTGTGTGCGTTAAGTGCCGGCTGAACAGGGAGTTGTCAGCGGGACGAAAAGAAGGATCAAAGGATCCTTCTTGCGGTACACAGGTCGCATCCCGCTGCAATCCGAGAGTTATCTCCTATTGTAGTAGTATGAGTTCTGCAAAGGAGGTAATTTTTTATGAAGAGATTAGCAACTTTGTTTACTCAGTCTTACCAGGAGCTTAAGCAGGTGCGCACCATCACCATCTGCTCCATGTTTGCGGCTCTGGCTGTGGTTTTGGGGTATTTTACGATCCAGGCAGGCGATTACATCAAGATCGGCTTTTCCGGTATCCCAAACCGCATGGTAGACTACCTGTTCGGCCCAGTGGTGGGCGGATGCTTCGGCGGCATGCTGGATATTTTAAAGTACCTCATTAAGCCCACCGGCGGATTTTTCCCGGGCTTTACCCTGAACGCGATTCTGGCAGGGGTGATCTACGGCAGCTTTTTCTACAAAAGACCCTTTACCTTGTGGAGGATTCTGGCAGTAAAGCTTCTGGCTGTTCTGGTCTGCAACGTATTTCTTAATACGTTATGGCTGTCCATGCTGTACGGCAAGGCCTTTCTGGTGCTGCTCCCGGCACGGCTTTTGAAAAACCTGATTATGTGGCCCATCGATTCCATTATTCTTTACCTGGTAGGGAAGACGCTGGAGACTGCCGGAGTCACACGGGTTCTGCGGGGAAGTCTGATGAAACCCCTGGACATTTCCCGCAAACAGCCGTATAATTAAAGGACTGTTTGAAAGGAGAAGCATATAACTATGAGTGAGAATTGTACCCATAACTGCAGTTCCTGCGGTGAAAGCTGCAGCAGCAGAACGCAGGAGCAGACCAGCTTTCTGGAGCCGCTGCATCCGGCCAGCTCAGTAAAGAAAGTAATCGGGATCGTAAGCGGTAAAGGAGGCGTAGGAAAGTCTCTGGTAACTTCCATGCTGGCGGTTGCCATGAACCGTAAAAATAAAAGGACGGCCATTCTGGATGCGGATATCACCGGCCCATCCATCCCAAAGGCATTTGGCCTGGATGATGAGATGGTAGGAACTACCTCCGACGGCGCGCTGATGATGCCGGTAAGGACTATGAATGGAATTCAGGTCATGTCGGCCAACCTTCTTCTGGATCATGCTACTGACCCGGTGATCTGGAGAGGACCCGTGATTGCAGGAGCTGTGAAGCAGTTCTGGTCCGAAACCTTATGGAAGGATATTGACTACATGTTCGTGGATATGCCTCCGGGAACGGGAGATGTGCCGCTGACTGTATTCCAGTCTCTTCCAGTTGACGGCATCATTATCGTGGCATCTCCTCAGGAGCTGGTTTCCATGATCGTGGCAAAGGCAGTCAATATGGCAAAGAAGATGGATATTCCGATCTTAGGTGTCGTAGAGAATATGAGCTATCTGGTATGTCCGGACTGCGGAAAGAAGATTTCGGTATTCGGTGAGAGTCGTATTGATGAAGTGGCAGCCCGGCAGGGAGTTAAGGTTCTGGCAAAGCTTCCTATCGATCCCAAGGTAGCAGAGCTGGTGGATGCCGGAAAGATCGAGTATGTTCAGGAAGACTGGCTGGCAGAAGCAGTGAAGGCAGTAGAGGAGATCTAAGAAATTTAAGGATGTTTACCAATGAATATCAACATGAATCCAAACAGTGAGCTGAGCCAGTCCATTGTCAGTGTTCCGGATGCCGTGGAGGTGCCGGAGAGCCTTATTCATGTGGGCAGGCAGTTTCAGCAGATTATGATGATGTATACCTGTGCCATCCGTGAGGTAAAGACGAAGCTGGAGGTCTTAAACGATGAGCTTTCCGTAAGAAACCAGCGCAATCCCATCGAGATGATCAAGTCCAGAGTAAAGAAGCCAGAAAGTATTGTGCAGAAGCTGAGGCACCGCGGGCTTCCCATCTCCCTGGAATCGGTGGTGGAGAATCTGGATGATGTGGCCGGCATCCGGGTCATCTGTTCATTTATGGATGATATCTACGATGTGGCTGATATGCTGATCCGCCAGGATGATGTGCGGGTGATTGCCATTAAAGATTATATTAAAAATCCCAAGGCCAATGGATACCGGAGCTACCACATGATCATTGAGGTGCCGGTGTTCTTCTCTGATCGGAAGAAGCCCATGCGGGTGGAGGTGCAGATCCGCACCATCGCCATGGACTTCTGGGCCAGTCTGGATCATCAGTTAAAATATAAAAAGGAGCTGGTGGATGGCTCCAGCATCAGCGAGGAGCTGAAGGGCTGTGCAGATGTGATCGCCCAGACGGATGCAAAGATGCTGGAGATCCGGAAACGGATCGAGGCCCAGGGCATCACGGTGAAGGATTGATCAGGCGCGTATTTTGCGCCGTCAATCCGATTATCGGGTTCGCGCAGCGGTTCCGTTAATAAAGATAGTAGGACAGGGTTTCGGTAACACGAAACCCTGCTTTTTTATATAAGCGGAGAGCCGGTTCGTTGAGGGAGGAAACCTGGAGGATGACGGAAGACTCCGGCGGAAGCTGACAAAGGACGGCATGAAGCAGACAGGTCCCCCAGCCCTGAGAGCGGAGAGCCTCCTGGATCTCCACATGATACAGGTAAAAGCGGGAGCTGTCATAGGGGATCAGGCGGCAGGCGCCGATATAGGAAGAAGAGGATGTCTTCTGCAGGCAGGTATCTGTCGATTCATCAAAGAAGGCGCGGCAGATCCAGCCATCTGTATCATCGCTGTCCTCATGAATGATCTGGCGGCACAGGCGAAAGGGGCGGGGAGCGGGGGACTTAAGCTGCTGCTTCGGATTCCAGGTCTTTAAATCCAGTTTCATCTGGTATTCGGAGTACCAGAAGGTCATTTCCAGTGCCTGGGCAGCCGCCAGTCCATCGGGGCTGTTTCCATCAGAGAGAAAGGCCAGATCGATCTCAATTCCAAGAAGTGCTTCCTGCTCCCGGGCAATGGCACATAGCTCTTTTAAAAGCCGGGAAAAATATCCTTGTCTGCGGAAGTCAGGATGCGTGAAGGCATAGCATTCCCACAGATCCTCCTGAACCTTACAGATAATCAGGCAGGCCAGCAGAGAAGAAGAATCGGATTCCTGCTTCGGCCGGCAGATCATAAGATACTGATCCCCATCCTCCGGGAGCCCCAGCGTAATGGGTTCCTGAAGACGGCAGGCCTTAAGCAGGAGGGAAAGGTCATGTTTCTGTCTGGAAGTAACAGCAGTTTGATTGATAAGCATAAGATAGAGTCCTTTCTGTATCAGGTTATTGACAGTATAAGGAAGAATGGATAAAAATTCAAGAAGCGGCGGACAAGAAATTCAGAAAGTAAAATCTCTCTTGCCTGGCAAAAGCATCAGTGATAGAATAGGCGTGTTCCGAAAAAAGGCGGTGAGGGTACGTTGTTCTCCAGCGCCGCCGATGGAAAACGATACAGAATGAAACAGACAAAGGAGAGAATGAGATGAAAGCAGCAAAAGAAATTTCTTTGATCTTAGGAATCACCTGCATTGGAGAGCTTCTGAACCAGCTTCTGCCGCTGCCGGTTCCGGCTGGGGTATACGGGCTGTTTTTAATGCTTGCCCTGCTCTGCAGCGGTGTGGTGCGGCTGGAGGATGTGGAGGGAACAGGAAATTTTCTTCTGGATAATATGTCCCCCATGTTTATTCCGGCTGGAGTGGGAATCATCCGATATATGGATCAGATCAGGGCAGTTGGAATTCCATATCTTCTGATCAATGCCATATCTACGGTGATCGTTTTTGTGATCACCGGAAAAGTAGCTCAGTGGGTGATGCAGAAGACCGAGAAGAAGGTACCTGACAGAGAGAGGGAGGAAGCGAGATGAAGGAGATCCTGGAGAACAGTATCTATTTTGGTTTTTTTATTACAATAGGAGCATATCTGGTGGGGCTGATGGTGAAAAAGAAGCTGAAGCTTGCCATTTTTAATCCGCTGCTGATTGCGATCCTGATCGTTATGCTGGTGCTGCTGGCGGCAGATGTGGATTACGATGCTTATCAGCAGGGCGGCCAGTTTGTCAGCGGGCTGCTGACCCCAGCGACCGTGTGTCTGGCGATTCCGCTGTATAAGCAGCTTCATATGCTGAGAAAGCATGGTATGGCGGTGGCAGTGGGCATCACTTCCGGCGTGATCACCAGCGCGGTCTGCGTCTTTTTGCTGTGCAAGGTGTTTGGGCTGGGACATGAGCACTATGTCACCCTTCTTCCCAAATCCATCACAACGGCGATTGGAATGGGTGTCAGCGAGGAGGCAGGAGGGATTGTTACCCTTACTGTCATGTCCATTGTGGTCACGGGAATTATTGGAAATATGTGCGCCGAGACCATCTGCCGCCTGGTCAGAATCACCCACCCGGTGGCCAAGGGACTGGCCATTGGAACCAGCTCTCATGCACTGGGAACGGCAAAGGCTCTGGAGTTGGGAGAGATCGAAGGCGCTATGAGCAGCCTGTCCATTGCAGTGGCAGGCCTGATGACAGTAGTGGTAGTACCTATGGTGGCAGGGCTGATCTGATGAAATGATTCAGCTCTCTTCATGAGATATGAAAAAAATTCATAAAATTTGGGAACATTTAATGTTGTAAATAAAGATTTAGAAAGTGAGGCAGGATTCTGTGAAAAAACGAAGCGAGGCAGCCATTGAGACCACCTGGAAGCTGGAGGATATTCTGGAAGATGATCAGGCATGGGAAGCACTTTATGCAGAAGCAAAAAAGGAGCTGGAGCGTTATCAGGAGTTTAAGGGGCATTTGGGAGAGTCTGCAGACCAGTTATACCAATGTCTGAAATTTGATGATGAGAGCTCTCAGAAGATAGAGCGGCTGTACGTCTATGCCAGGATGCGCTCCGATCAGGATACCAGAGACCAAAAGTATCAGGAAATGTTTGGAAGAGCCCAGTCACTGTCCTACAGCGCGGCGGAGCTGTCCTCCTTCCTGATCCCGGAACTGATGGAGATCCCGTCAGAGCGGCTGGATGCATTTCTGGCATCCGGCAGCGGTATTGCCCATTTCAGGCGGGCGATCGATCAGGTGCTGGCGAAAAAACCTCATACCCTCAGCGGTCCCATGGAAGAGCTGCTGGCTCAGTCCTATGAGGCAACCCAGGGGGCAGCCCAGATCTTTACCATGTTTAACAATGCCGATGTCCAGTTTCCGTCCATTGCAGATGCTGACGGGGCTGCGGTCACCATTACCCATGGCAATTATATTGCCCTGATGGAGAGCAGTGACCGCCGCGTGCGGGAGAATGCCTTCCGGGGACTTTACAGCGTGTACCGGCAGTTTCAGAATACCATTGCCGCCACCTACAGCGCCCATGTCAAGCAGGCTGTCTACTATGCCAGGGTGAAGCATTATTCCTCCAGCCGCGCTCACTCTCTGGCGGACAATGAGGTACCAGAGACGGTATACGATAACCTGATCGCGGCAGTCCGAACGAATCTGCCTCTGCTTCACCGATATGTGAATATCCGAAAGAAGGCGCTGAAGCTTTCTCAGATCCATATGTACGATCTATATGTGCCCATGGCGGAAGGAGTGAAGCAGACCTATTCCTTTGAGCAGGCGAAGCAGATGGTCCGGGAAGGCCTGGCTCCACTGGGGGAGGAGTATTTATCGATCCTTCAGGAGGGCTTTGACAACCGGTGGATCGATGTGTATGAGAATGAAGGGAAGCGCAGCGGGGCTTATTCCTGGGGCGTTTATGGGACTCACCCTTATGTGCTGCTGAATTACAATGGGACCCTGGATCATGTATTTACCCTGGCTCATGAGATGGGACATTCTATCCACACCTACTATTCCGATCAAAATCAACCATACACCTATGCAGGCTACAAGATCTTTGTGGCTGAAGTGGCATCTACCTGCAATGAGGCTCTGCTGATCCGTCATCTGATGGGGCAGACCAAAGATCCCAGGGAGAAAAAGTATTTGATCAATCATTTCCTGGAAAGCTTCCGGGGCACACTGTTCCGACAGACCATGTTTGCCGAGTTTGAGATGATGGCTCACCGAAAGGCGGAGGCTGGCGAGCCGCTGACAGCCAACGAGCTCTGCCGGATCTACCGCCAGCTTAATGAGGACTATTTCGGTCCTGATATGGTGGTGGATGATGAGATCGGCTATGAGTGGGAGAGAATTCCACATTTCTACACTCCATTTTACGTGTATCAGTACGCCACCGGCTTCTCTGCAGCAGTTGCCATCTCCAGTCGTATCTTAAAGGGCGAGCCGGGAGCGCTGGAAGGGTACCGGAAGTTTTTAAGCAGCGGGTGTTTGATGCCGCCCATTGATCTGCTGAAGCTGGCCGGAGTAGACATGTCCTCGGCAAAGCCGGTGGAGGATGCGCTGGCTGTTTTTTCACAGCTTTTGGATGAATTTGAGCAGACAGAGGAAGAAAGGACGGATTGAAAAAACTAGAAAAATTTAGAAAAAACAATCGGAAATCTGACAGAAATAACCGAAAAACCTGGAAAAATCATTGTAAATAATTAACAGTATTCTGTTGTTCGGTTGACAAACCGGAAATCCCGGGCTATAATGCCTGATGTTAACGTTTACAGGATGTAATTTGACAGAAATGTTCATATCATTTATATGAATCATTCGTCCAGGAGGATTTGTATTATGGCAAGAAAAAGCGTAAAGGCAGCTGTAGAAGAGGTAAAGGCAACCGCAGAGAATACAGAGGTTCTGACCGAGGAGCCGAAGAAAGCGGTAAAGAAAACAACTGTCAGAAAGACTGCCGCAAAGAAAACGGCAGAGGAGACGGCAGAAGAAGCAGTTCCGGCTGAGAAGGCAGAAGCTCAGGCAGAGCAGGAGGCAGCTTCGGTTAAGAAGACCGCGGCAAAGAAAACAACTGTCAGAAAGACCGCAGCAAAGAAAGAGACAAAGGAGCCGAATGTATCCGTAACCTTTGAGTATGCAAATAAGCAGATCGTGGCAAAGGAGCTGCTTGCAAAGGCAATGGAAGTCTTCTGTGCTGCACATGCAGAGGTTGAAATCCAGGATATGCAGCTTTATGTAAATGCAGACGAGGGCTGTGCTTACATCGTAGTAAACGGTGTAGAGTATCCAGAGGATCGGATCCTGTTTTAAAAATAGTCAGAGGCCGGGTTTATGAGGATAAACCTGGCTTTTTTACCGTTATTCTGTAATAAAGACAGACCGTTGCAATAATGGAAGAAAATGGGGAGGGAGTCAGGCATGGCAGAGATGCTGCCGGAGGCATTTGTGCAGAGGATGCAGAAAATGCTGGGAGAAGAGTATCAGGAGTTTGAAGCAGCCTTTTGGCAGCCGCGGGTACAGGGGCTGCGGCTGAATGGATTAAAGGGAGAGCGAAAGCATCTGGAGGAGAGCTGCAGACAGCAATTTCATTTGACGCCGGTTCCGTGGGTGCCGGAGGGATTTTATTATGATGCCGGTGAACGGCCGGGAAAGCATCCCTACCATGAAGCCGGGCTTTATTATATCCAGGAGCCCAGTGCCATGGCGGTTTCCCAGCTTTTGGATCCGAAGCCGGGAGAGCTGGTGCTGGATCTTTGTGCAGCGCCGGGAGGAAAGAGCACTCAGATCGCAGGGCGGATGCAGGGACAGGGACTGTTAGTCAGCAATGAGATCCATCCTGCCAGGGCGAAGATCCTGTCCCAGAATGTGGAGCGGATGGGAGCTGCCAATGTAGTGGTGACAAACCATGACAGCGCACAGCTTACCAGATGGTTTCCGGAATTTTTTGATAAGATCGTAGTGGATGCGCCCTGCTCCGGCGAGGGCATGTTTCGCAAGGACGAGGCAGCCAGAGCAGAGTGGAGCCTGGAGAATGTGGCGCTGTGCCACCACAGGCAGCAGGAGATCCTGGACAATGCCGCAAAGATGCTGAAGCCCGGCGGCCGGCTGGTGTATTCCACCTGTACCTTTGCGCCGGAGGAAAATGAGGGAAGCATTCAGGCGTTTCTGGATGCACATCCGGAATTTTCCATTGAGGTGAGGGAAGGCTGTGAATTTTTCGATGCCGGACATCCGGAATGGGTACCGGGAGGAACCGGAGACCGGGAGCTTCAGAATACCTTCCGAATCTGGCCACATCACACCGGTGGAGAAGGTCATTATCTGGCTTCCCTCCGCAAGGAAGGCGAAAGCCGGATAACAGACGGCGGCAGCGGCCGGCCAGAGAGAGCCGGACGTTCTAAGGATCGGACGGGACAGGGGCTGGATCGGGAAATACGGAAGGCATTGGAACTGTTTTGCAAGGAAACCATCTGTTGGATGGAAGGCAGCGGAGAAAACAGCAGCAAATTTCCCTGGGAGCAGGAGACGGGCCGTTACCTGACGTTTGGAGAGCAGTTATACTATGTCCCGGAGCAGATGCCGGATATGAAAGGAATGAAGGTGCTGCGCCCAGGGCTTCACCTGGGAACAGCAAAGAAAAACCGATTTGAGCCATCTCATGGGCTGGCGCTGTTTTTAAGGACAGAGCGGATAAAGCAGGCTGTGAATCTGGATGGAGATGGAATGGATGTGATCCGGTATCTCAAGGGAGAAACCCTGTCAGCAGAAGTTGGAAAAGAATCTCGGAAGGGATGGACTCTGATAACGGTGGACGGCTTCAGCCTGGGATGGGCGAAGCAGGCCGGAAGCATGTTAAAGAACCACTATCCTAAGGGCTTGCGGTGGATGTAACGTCAGAAAATGAGAATCAGGCGGATGTTCCTGGATTGATAAAAATGGATACCGGAATTCTGAATCGTCAGGATTCCAGTATCCATTTCATGTCTTCCGGCATCGGCGCTTCAAAGTACATGGCCTCTCCTGTGATCGGGTGAAGAAATTCCAGCTTGTGGGAGTGGAGAGCCTGCCGTTTCATCAGTCGGTAATCCGGATTATAGAGGAAATCACCTGGGAGGGGATGACCAATGTGCTTCATGTGGACACGGATCTGATGGGTGCGTCCTGTTTCCAGATGAAGCCGTATCAGGCTGCAGTCCAGGTCCTCCCGATACAGGAGCCGTTCATAGTGGGTGCAGGCCGGATCCCCGTGTTCCCAGTCGATGCAGCGAAGAACAGTGGACTGGCCGGCCCGGCCGATGGGGGCATCGATTCTGCCCTGGCTGTCCGTTTTCCCCATGGCGATAGCCAGATATTCCCGGCGGATTTCCCGGCGGGAACCCATCTGAGACAGGATGCAGCCGCTTAAGCCATGCTTGGCCAGGATCAGCAGCCCGGTGGTATCCCTGTCCAGACGGTTGATGGCGCGGTACACGTAAGGCTGACCCTTCTGCTGATAGTACCAGGCCACTGCGTTGGCAAGGGTGTTTTCAAAATTTCCCTGGGAGGGATGAATGGGCATGTTTGCCGGTTTATTGACGATCATCAGATCTTCATCCTCATACACAAGGTTTAAGGGAAGCTGGGTAGGAACTACCTTCTGGGAGCTTTCCCGTTCCTCCAGGTGGATCTGCAGGGTTTCGCCTTCCTTCAGGATCTGCGGTGTGATGGCATGGCTTCCATCTACTGTGATGCCGCCGGCATTGCGTACCTGAATGATAATGTGTTTGGAATACCCTCTGCGCTTCAGAAAGTGCTCAATGGACAGTCCGGCCTCCTCCTGGGAGATCCGGTAAGCTAGATCACGTATCATAATGATGATCCTTTCTTTCTAAATGTTTCTTTTTGCTGGCAGCATGATCCACCAGCGCATCTTTTTTCAGGAAGCTGGCTCGCTTGATGCTGTCGGTTCCAAACCGCTGACGGATGGCATCTACCGTTTTTTCCATGTCACGCTTCTTCTGAATAAGAGGATCGTCAAACAGGCTTAGCTGGCAGAAGTCTTCCTCCTGGATCTTTCCGGCACGGACTCCGATCAGGCGAACCGGGGTAAGATCCCAGAACTCCTTCAGCAGGCGGCAGGCTGTGTCGTAGAGAACGGAAGTGGAATCGGTAGGCTCCTTCAGGTTTTCCTGATGGGACTGACAATGGAATTCCCAGTCCTTTAATTCCACGCAGACATTGCCGCACAGGACGCTGTGAGCGCGCAGTCTGGCGCCTACGGTTTCGCATAAAGACAGCAGAACCTGGCAGGCGGTATCGTAGTCATCTACATCCCGGGATAAGGTGATGCTGTTGCCGTAGCCTTTATTGACCGGCTCTCTGAGAGCAACGGGAGAATCATCGATGCCGTTTGCATATTGGTGAATTAATCTGGCATACTTATCACCAAGATGAGCTCTCAGCACAGACAGATCGCAGGAGGCCAGCTGGCCGATGGTATGGATCCCCATATTTTCCATCTTTTTCTGGGCGGAACGTCCTACAAAAAACAATTCCCGGATGGGAAGAGGCCAAAGCTTAGTAGGAATCTCCTCCTGAAATAAGGTATGGCACCGATCTGGCTTTTCAAAATCAGAGGCCATTTTTGCCAGAAGCTTATTGGGGGCGATCCCGATATTCACCGTAAACTTAAGCTCCTTACGGATCCGCTCCCGGATCTGATTGGCAGCGGCCAGGGGATCTCCGAACAGGTGGATGGTGGTGGTCATATCCAGAAAGGTTTCGTCAATGCTGAATTTCTCACTGTCTGGTGTATAATCAGACAAAAGGGTCATCATTTTGTCGGAGCATTGGATGTAGTAATCGAACCGGGAAGGAACGACTACCAGCTGCGGGCATTTCCGGTAAGCCTGTGCCAGGGGCTCTCCAGTGGTGATGCCGTACCTTTTGGCAGGGGTGGATTTCGCCAGAACGATTCCGTGACGGCTGGCGGCATCTCCTCCTACCGCGGAGGGGATCGTCCGTAAGTCCAGAGCCGATGGGTCCTGGTTCAGCCGATAGACAGATTCCCAGCTTAAAAAGGCAGAATTAACATCGATATGAAAGATCAGACGCTGCTGGCTCATGGGAGGCCTCCTTTCAGAAATACCAGATGGT
>JAUNOF010000108.1:5928-11039 GCA_030537215.1 Lachnospiraceae bacterium | reverse complement strand
AGAAAAAGAGGAGTACATCAGCAGCCCCTGGCAGAGAGGACCGTTCACCGGCTGAAAGGCGGTCTGAGGAAGAGCAGATGGAAGGTAGCTTTGGAGCCGGAGCTTTGAACCGGTTGGAGATGCGGCAGATGTATGCCGCGTTGTCTGATTCATATTAGAAGCCCCCGGGATGTCCCGTTACAGACATAAGGAGTGCCGGAGCAGGATCCAGTGGAAGGATGAGATTCCCCGGCAGAACAAAGGTGGTACCGCGATGATTCGCCCTTTACATGTTTTGTGCATGTAAGGGGCTTTTTGTTTTAAATAGGGAGGTGAAAACTATGCGGGAGCAGCTTACGAAAAGCGATGTGGAAAAGATCCAGGAGGAGATCACTCACCGCAAATTAGTGGTCCGCCAGGAGGCCATAGAGGCGGTGAAGGAGGCCAGAGCCCAGGGAGATTTAAGTGAGAATTTCGAATATTATGCAGCGAAGCGTTTCAAGAACCAGAATGAAAGCCGGATCCGGTATCTGGAGAAAATGCTCCGCACTGCCGCCATCGTATCCGACCAGTCCAGGGAGGATGAGATCGGCATCAACAACACGGTGGAGCTTTACTTTGAGGATGACGACGAGGTGGAGACGTACCGTCTGGTGACTTCCATTCGGGGCAATTCCATGAAGGGCCTGATCAGCATTGAATCTCCTTTGGGTAAGGCCATTAAGGGCCACAAGGAGGGCGACCGGGTCCATGTCCAGGTGAATGAGAAAGCCGGATATGATGTGATCGTCCGGAAGATCATCAAAACGGAGGATGACAGCCAGGATTCGATCAGGGGCTTTTAGTCAAAGAGAAATAAGAAAAAGAGAAAAGAACAGGAGATTCGCCATGAAGGAATTAGAAAAGACCTACAACCCGGCGGCCATTGAGGACCGTCTGTATCAGAAGTGGCTGGATAAGAAGTATTTCCATGCCCAGGTAAACCGGGATAAGAAGCCGTTTACCATTGTAATGCCGCCGCCAAATATCACCGGCCAGCTTCACATGGGTCATGCCCTGGATAATACTATGCAGGATATTTTAACCCGCTTTAAGAGAATGCAGGGCTATGAGGCGCTGTGGCAGCCTGGCACGGACCATGCAGCCATTGCAACGGAGGTTAAGGTAATTGATAAGCTGAAAAAAGAGGGCATTGATAAGCAGGATCTGGGCCGTGACGGCTTCCTGGAGAAGTGCTGGGACTGGAGAAAGGAGTACGGCTCCCGCATTATTAACCAGCTGCATAAGCTGGGCTCCTCCGCGGATTGGGACAGAGAGCGCTTTACTATGGACGAGGGCTGCTCCGATGCGGTATTGGAGGTATTCTGCAAGCTGTATGAGAAGGGATATATTTACAAGGGCTCCCGTATCATCAACTGGTGCCCGGTATGCCAGACCTCCATTTCAGATGCTGAGGTAGAGCATGTGGAGCAGGACGGCTTCTTCTGGCATATCAACTATCCGGTAGTTGGGGAGCCTGGCCGTTTTGTTGAGATCGCAACCACCAGACCGGAGACCCTTCTTGGCGATACGGCAGTAGCGGTGAATCCGGAGGATGAGCGCTATACGGATATCGTAGGCAAGATGTTAAAGCTGCCTCTGACCGACCGTGAGATCCCGGTGATCGCAGACGAGTATGTAGACAAGGAATTTGGAACAGGCTGTGTTAAGATCACCCCGGCTCACGACCCCAACGATTTTGAGGTTGGCAAGCGCCACAACCTGGAAGAGATTGTGATTTTAAATGATGACGCCACGGTAAATGTACCTGGTCCATATTTCGGCATGGACCGCTACGAGGCCAGAAAAGCCATGGTTGCCGATCTGGAGAAGCAGGGCCTGTTGGTGAAGGTAGTTCCCCATTCTCACAATGTAGGAACCCACGACCGCTGCAAGACTACCGTAGAGCCTATGGTAAAGCAGCAGTGGTTTGTAAAGATGGAGGAGATGGCGAAGCCGGCGATCGAGGCATTAAAGACAGGCGAGCTGAAGTTCGTTCCGGAAAGCTTCGGAAAGACCTATCTCCACTGGCTGGAAGGCATCCGTGACTGGTGTATCTCCAGACAGCTTTGGTGGGGGCACCGGATTCCGGCCTACTACTGTCAGGACTGCGGCGAGATCGTGGTAGCAAAGGAAGCGCCCTGCGTATGCCCGAAATGCGGCGGAAGCCATTTTAAGCAGGATGAGGATACGCTGGATACCTGGTTTTCCTCTGCCCTGTGGCCCTTCTCTACCTTAGGCTGGCCGGAAAAGACAGAGGAGCTGGAGTATTTCTATCCGACGGATGTGCTGGTAACGGGATATGATATTATTTTCTTCTGGGTAATCCGTATGGTATTCTCCGGCATTGAGCAGACCGGAAAGTGCCCGTTCCACACGGTTCTGATTCACGGCCTGGTTCGTGATTCCCAGGGACGGAAGATGAGCAAATCCTTAGGAAACGGCATCGATCCGCTGGAGGTAATTGACAAGTACGGCGCGGATGCTCTCCGCATGACGCTGATCACCGGCAATGCTCCTGGCAATGACATGCGTTTCTACTGGGAGAGGGTGGAGAACAGCCGCAACTTTGCAAATAAGGTTTGGAACGCGTCTCGTTTCATCATGATGAATATTGAGAAGGCGCCGGATGCAAAGGCGGAAATTTCTGACCTGACCATGGCAGATAAGTGGATCCTTTCCAAGGTAAATACATTGGCAAAGGAGGTAACGGAAAACCTGGATAAGTATGAGCTTGGAATTGGCTTGCAGAAGGTATATGACTTTATCTGGGAGGAGTTCTGCGACTGGTATATCGAGATGGTAAAGCCTCGTCTGTACAATGACGCGGATACCACCAAGGCTGCTGCCATCTGGACCTTAAAGACCGTTCTGATCCAGGCGTTAAAGCTGCTGCATCCGTTTATGCCATTTATCACAGAGGAGATCTTCTGCAACCTGCAGGAGGAGGAGGAATCCATCATGATCTCCGCCTGGCCGGTATGGAAGGAGGAATGGAATTTCGCAGATGAGGAGAAGGCTGCGGAGACCATCAAGGAGGCAGTAAGAAGCATCCGAAATGTGCGCACCTCCATGAATGTTCCCCCCAGCAAAAAGGCGAAGGTATTTGTAGTTTCTGAGAATGAGGAGCTGCTGCAGATCTTTGAGCACAGCAAGTCCTTCTTCGCATCCTTAGGCTATGCCAGCGAGGTTGCACTGCAGAAGGACAAGACAGGTATTGATGAGGATGCGGTATCAGCGGTGATCCCCCAGGCTGCCATCTACATGCCCTTTGCGGAGCTGGTTGATATTGAGAAGGAGATCGCCCGCTTAAAGGGAGAGGAAAAGAAATTAAAGGGCGAGCTGGCCCGTGTAAACGGTATGCTGAACAATGAGAAGTTTATCAGCAAGGCGCCGGCGGCCAAGATCGCGGAGGAGAAGGCGAAGCTGGAGAAATACACCCAGATGATGGAGCAGGTGAAAAAGCAGCTGGCACATCTGGAGAAATAAAAAAATGAAGTTAAAAAATGCATTATTACTGTTGTTAACGGCAACCATCTGGGGAGTGGCATTTGTTGCCCAGAGTGTGGGGATGGATTATGTAGAGCCATTTACCTTTAATGCGGTGAGAAGCATCATCGGCGGCCTGGTTCTGATTCCTGTGATCCGATATACAAGCACCAGGAATCAGCCGGCAGATATTCTGCCGGAGGCCGGGCAGTCGGATAAAAGGACGCTGCTGCTTGGAGGAATCAGCTGCGGCGTGATGCTGTGCCTGGCGTCTAACTTTCAGCAGTTTGGCGTGAAGTACACCACCGTGGGAAAGGCAGGATTTATCACAGCCTGCTATATTGTGATCGTGCCCATCCTGGGCCTGTTTTTAAAGAAAAAATGCGGTCCCGCCATCTGGGGCGCGGTGGTGATGGCAGTAGCAGGACTTTACCTTCTGTGTATGGAAGGGGATCAGCTTACCATTTCCAGAGGAGATTTTCTGGTGTTCATTTGTGCCATTTTATTTTCCCTCCACATCCTGGTGATCGATTATTTTTCACCGAAAACAGACGGCGTCAAGCTTTCCTGCATCCAGTTTTTTGTGTGCGGGATCCTTTCCGGGGCTGCCATGCTGCTGTTCGAGCATCCCACCGTAGCGAATATTCTGGCGGCCTGGGCGCCGATCCTGTACGCAGGCGTGATGAGCTGCGGCGTGGCCTACACCCTTCAGATCGTGGGACAAAAGGGGATGAATCCAACCATCTCCTCCCTGATCTTAAGCCTGGAATCCAGCATTTCCGTGCTGGCCGGATGGGTGCTTTTAGGGCAAAGCCTGAGCGGACGGCAGCTGGTTGGATGCGGGATCATGTTCGGGGCGATCGTCCTGGCGCAGCTGCCCGGCAGAAATCCAGTCTGATCCGATTCCATTCCTGGTTTTTGTCGATTTTTTACGAGGGAATCCAGTTGAAATTCCATCAGGAATGATTATAATCAAAGTGGGAAGGCAGTAAGACTATGAAAGCAGAAGCATATATTGACCAGTTGCCTATGTGGGCCAGGGAAAAAAATTCTCTGGAGGATGTTAGAAGATATCTGGAATATCTGGGAAATCCAGACCGGAAGATTCCCATTATCCATGTAGCCGGAACCAATGGAAAGGGTTCCGTCTGCGTGTATCTGACCTCTGCCCTGCTTCAGGCAGGCTACCATGTCGGAACCTTTATTTCCCCTCATCTGGTGGATATCCGGGAACGGTTTCTTCTGGATGGAAAGATGGTGGAGGAGAGCCTGTTTGAGGAAAGCTTTCAAAAGGTGAAGACGGCAGCGGATGTGCTGATGGAACAAGGTCTCTGCCATCCAACCTATTTTGAATTTCTTTTTCATATGGCAGCCGTGCTGTTTGCCGGACAGAAGGTAGATTTCTGGGTGATGGAGACCGGCATGGGAGGACGTCTGGATACTACCAATGTAACAGAGCATCCGCTGATTTCCATTATCACCTCCATCAGCCTGGAGCATACCAGGTACTTAGGCAATACCATCCAGGAGATTGCCGGGGAGAAGGCCGGGATCATTAAGGAAGATGTGCCGGTGGTGTTTGATGCCAATAACCCTCAGGCAGC
>JAUNOF010000108.1:3823-5828 GCA_030537215.1 Lachnospiraceae bacterium | reverse complement strand
CGTCAAGGACTGGAAAAGACCGTGTGGCCGGGGCGGATGGAACAGGTGAAGCCAGGCGTTTTTCTGGACGGCGCCCATAATCCGGACGGGATCCGGGTTTTTTCCGAAGCTGCCGAAGCACTGATCGAAAGAAGAAAGGCAGCCGGCATAGGCGGAAGAGTCCTGGTGCTGTTTGCTGTGGTAGAGGATAAGGATTACCAGGATATGGTACGGTGCCTCTGCCGTCATCTCCATCCCGATCTGGCAGCAGTCACTCACGTACATAGTGACAGAGGCCTTTCGGAAGAGACATTGGCAGACTGCTTTCTGCAGGAAGGCGGATGTCCGGCAGAGCGTTTTTCTGAGGTAACCGATGCCCTGGCCTTTCTCCAAAGGGAGAGGCGGGAGCAGGATCTGCTGTTTTGCGTTGGTTCTCTTTATCTGATCGGGGAGATCAAGAAGGCGCTGCTGGCAGAGGAACAAGAGAGTTGCTGTGAACTATGTGAACAGTAACATAAGAGGAGTAGCTATGATTAATTTTGAGGAAGAAATCGCACGCTTTAAGCCCAGTTTAGAGGTGGAAGAAGTAGAGGACGCAATCGTAAAAGCCGATTTAACAGATATGACCGACATCATGATGGAAATGATGAAGGAAATGAAGGAAGAATAAAGATTCATGGATTATGTAAAAAGAAACCGCCAGATTGCCAACAGTTATTACAATCTGGGATTAGAGAAAGCAAAGATCCGGGACCTGACCGGGGCTGTGGAGTGCCTGAAGAGAAGCCTGCGTTTTGATAAATACCAGATGGATGCCAGAAATCTTCTGGGACTGATCTTTTATGAGATGGGCGAAACGGCAGATGCCCTGACCCAGTGGGTCATCAGCATGAACTTAAGGCCGAAGGACAATCCGGCGGATCATTATCTGGAAGAGATCCAGAGAAAGTCCGGTCAGCTGGAGCGGGAGAGCCAGATGATCCGAACCTACAACCAGGCTCTGTGGCATGCCCAGAACAACAATGCGGATCTGGCTGTTCTGCAGCTTGCAAGGGTGGTGGATTCCAATCCCCATTTTGTAAAGGCCCATATTCTTCTGGCGCTGATCTATATGGCCAGAGAGGATTATGTGAAAGCAGGAAAATCCCTGTACCGGGTCCTGCAGATTGACAAGAATCATCCCAAGGCACAGTGGTATATGTCCATTGTCAAGCAGAATACCGGGCGAGAGGAAGTGGAGAAGAAAAAGCTGAAAAATGCATTTTCCCACCGTCAGATGCAGGATGATGACATCATCATTCCGCCGGCCTATAAAGAGAATACCGGCTGGGGAAGTATTTTAAATATTACGGCGGGACTGATTATCGGAATGCTGGTCATCTTTTTCCTGGTAATGCCAGCCAATACCAAATCATTAAACACGGCTCACAACCAGGAGCTGATCTCCTACAGCCAGAAGCTCAGTGATCTGAATCAGCAGCTCACCGTGAAAACCGAGGAATATGACAGCTTAAAGGTACACGCCGATGAGATGGAGGCCCAGCTTTCCAGTATCGAATCGGATAATCAGGCGGTGATCGATCAGTATCAAACAATCATCCACATCCTGCAGGCTTACCGCAGTGACGACCTGATGACAATCGCACAGCTTTATACCACGTTAGATGCGTCACTGATTACAGACAGCAGTGTTCTGGAAATTGTCAATGCCATTACCCAGGATATGACCACAAATGGCTACCAGACACTGGAAGATCTGGGAACCGCCTCCTGGAATGGCGGAAATCTGGAGGGTGCTGTCCCTTACTATGAGAAGAGCCTGGAGGTAAAGCCGGATAATACGGCAGCCATGTACCTTTTAGGCCGCGTTTACCAGGAGTTAGGAAATACAGAACAGGCAAATCAGTGGTTTGGAACGATCATTGATCAATATCCAGAAAGCAGCCAGGCGGAGCAGGCCAGGGAAGCAAGAGGATATTAGAGAAAATTAAAAATTATGAAAATTTAAAAGAAAGTATATTTCGCA
>JAUNOF010000108.1:0-3813 GCA_030537215.1 Lachnospiraceae bacterium | reverse complement strand
TTATGGAACGTACACAGAGGAGCAGAATCAAGTTATTAAGAAAAATAAAAAGAAAGAATATTACGAAAGAAAACATTCGGGTATTCTTTCTTTTTATTTTACGCCGTTATTTATGGCATTATGTTTTCTGCTATGGAATTAATTTATTTGAATGCTCCGCTGTTGATGGAAGCGGAGCGTTGCCGGAAAGGAGCTTGATTGCATGAATCAAAACACATTTTCCTATGAAGCAAGGGGGCAGGTGCTGGTGATTCACCTTCCCAAGGAGCTGGATCACCATAACTGCCGGAATCTGCGGTACGAAACGGATCTGCTGCTGTCTGAAAACTATGTCAGCCGGATCATTTTCGACTTCAGCCGGACGGAGTTTATGGATTCCTCCGGGATTGGAGTTCTGTTAAACCGTTACAAGCAGATGGCCGGAAGCGGCGGGAGCGTAGCGATCTACGGAGTGGGAAGCCAGGTGCACCGGATTTTAACGGTCGGCGGCCTGTCCCGGCTGGTTCCCTGCTTCGAGTCGAAGGAGGCGGCCCTCACCGATTGAGGGCGGTGCCGCCAGGCAGACATATGGAGATTTCCTGTACAAAGCAGAAGGAGAGGAAGGGAATGGAGATGATCGGAAAAGAAATGGAAGTCAAGACAAATGAGCCGAAATCCTCGGCTTGTGAACAAAAACCAGAGCATGACCGAATCCGGCTGGAAATGGACAGCCTGTCAAAGAATGAGGAATTTGCCCGTGTGGTGATTGCTGTCTTTATGAGCCGAATGAATCCCACATTGGAGGAAATGGATGACGTAAAGACCGCCATATCGGAGGCAGTGACCAATGCCATTATTCACGGATATGGAAATCAGGTGGGAACAGTTTACATAGAGGCTGAAATCTGCGGGGAAGAGCTTACCGTCTCGATCAGTGACCAGGGAGTGGGAATTCAAAATCTGAAAAAGGCGATGGAGCCTATGTACACATCGGATGAAAGCGGAGAGCGGTCCGGTATGGGCTTTTCTTTTATGGAAGCGTTTATGGACAGTTTGGAAGTAGAATCCCAGCCGGGCAAGGGAACCACCGTCCGAATGAAAAAGCGGATAGGAGGCTGATCCCATGGATGAGACCATGAATCTGATTCAAATGGCTCACGAAGGG
The DNA here is from genome assembly GCA_030537215.1 of Lachnospiraceae bacterium. Taxonomy (GTDB): domain Bacteria; phylum Bacillota; class Clostridia; order Lachnospirales; family Lachnospiraceae; genus Caccovicinus. The sequence continues at coordinate 2,669 of JAUNOF010000108.1, read as the reverse complement.
GATAAAGCAGCCAGAGACCGGCTGATCACAGAAAATATGGGGCTGATCTGGAGCATTGTCCGGCGATTTGACCGGCGGGGATACGAGATGGAGGATCTGTTCCAGATCGGTTCCATCGGCCTGATGAAGGCAATTGATCATTTCGACCTGACACTGGGACTGAAATTTTCCACCTATGCGGTTCCCATGATTACCGGAGAGATCAAACGGTTTCTGCGGGATGACGGCATGATCAAGGTAAGCCGTTCCTTAAAGGAGCTGGGAATCCGGGTCAATGGAGCCAGACAGGAATTAATCGGGACGCTGGGGCGGGATCCTACGGTAGACGAACTGGCGGAAGCACTGGGGGAAAGTCGTGAGCAGATCGCGGCCTCCATTGAATCAGCGGCAGAGGTAGAATCTCTGTACCGTCCCATGGGCTGTAATGATGAGTCGGGAAGCTGTCTCATCGACCGGATCCCAGAGGAAAACGAAGCCCAGGAAAAGCTTTTAAATGTAATGGTGCTGAAGGATCTGGTAGCCGGATTGGAAAAACGGGATCGTGAGATCATCCTTCGCCGGTATTTCGATAACCAGACCCAAAGTCAGGTGGCAAAGGATTTAAATATTTCCCAGGTACAGGTATCCCGTTTAGAAAAGAAAATTTTAAAATCCATGAGAGAGAAATTCGTATAGATTTCAGGGAATCGGACATACTGGAAAAAGATTCAGAAATGATAAAATCTTTAAAGAAGGTGTGTAAGATGGATTCCCTGAAATTTATTTTAGGCGTGATTGCCATGGTGCTCTGTATGGGGGCAGCCGGCGCTGTGATCTGGATCCTGCTGTTCGGCGTACCGAAGGGAGCCATGGACGGCGGGACGCTGGTAGACGGTAAGAGCAGGATCCAGTGGATGGATCCGGAGTGGACAGATCAGAGGCAGCCAAGTTTAGGCGGACCATATTCAGAAAAGCCATGCCAAGGTTGGCTATGCTCAGAAGAAGTATGCCAAGGCTGGCTATGTTCAGAAGAGGCAGGCCGGGCCTGGTCAGCCCCTGATTGGATTGCTGCAAGCTGGTCAGCTTCAAAATGGGCGAAAGGCGGCAGATTATGAGCGGCGGAAATTCCAGCGGGAGCAAGCAGGTTTATCTGAAGGTAAATCAGATTACAGAAGTACAAAAGCAGGATGTGTTTTTAAAGGATATCGGGAAGGTATCCTGTCAGGATCCGGTTCTGCAGAATAAGTGCAGCTGTATTAAGGTGAAAACCATACGGGAAAACCAGGAAAAGCGGTATGTGGAAGATGTAATGGACATCATCGAAAAGATTCAGCAGCTTGACTCCAATGCTCAGGTGGATAATCTGGGAGAAATCGATTACATCATTGATTATCTGCCGCCGAAGCGCCCTAAGCTGGCCTGGCAGTGGATAAAAACAATATTTGTATGTATTATCAGCTTCTGCGGAGCAGCATTTGCGATCATGACCTTTAATAATGATGCAAGCGTGATGTCCCTGTTCCAGGAGCTGTATCAGTTGGTGATGGGAAAAGAGCCAAGTGGATTTACCATTTTGGAGGCATCCTATTCCATTGGTCTGGCAGTCGGGATTATCATTTTCTTTAATCACTTTGCAAAATGGAAGCTGAATACGGATCCCACGCCTATTGAGGTGCAGATGCGGACCTATGAGGAGGATATCTGCAAGACGTTGATCGAAAATAACGGCAGGAAGGAGAAAGAGGTGGATGTTACCTGATATGAGGCTTTTGGTTCTGGGGGTTCTTGGACTTTCAGCAGGAGGCGTCATTGCCGCCGGAATCTTTGCCTTCCTGGCTGTCATAGGAGTATTTCCGCGCCTGATCGGAAAAACAAAGACCAGGAACCATATTCTTCTGTATGAAACCTGTATCGTAGTGGGAGGGGTCATTGGTAACCTGATTGATGTATATGAATTTCCGATTCCTATGGGAATGGTCCTGGGAACTATTGTGCTTCTGCTTTTTGGTTTGGGAGCCGGGATCTTTGTGGGATGCCTGGTCATGTCCCTGGCGGAAACCCTGGATGCGCTGCCGGTTCTGTCGCGGAGAATTCATCTCGCAGTAGGACTTCAGTATATCATCCTGTCTGTGGCTTTCGGGAAAATGCTGGGCTCCTTTGCATTTTTCTGGTATGGGATCGGAAGCTCATAGAAATTGCGGACGCATAGTTACCGTCAGTGTGCCCTTGTCCAATGACGGTAAGGATGAACGTGAGTGGAAAAACAGGGAAAAGACCGGTTTGGAATTGCCAGCTGAGGAAGGAGAATCATAGATGGAGATTAAGAAGGATGCATATGACGCATATGTAAAGGAGGTCACTCCCTTAAATAATGTATGGGCGGATATGGGCAAGGCCTTTCTGACAGGCGGTTTGATTTGCCTTGTGGGACAGATGATTACCAACTGGCTGATGAATGGAATGGGAATCGAAAAAGAAGCTGCCTCTGCCTGGACGTCGATCGTGCTGATAGGAACCAGTATTTTACTGACGGGACTGAACTGGTATCCGAGGCTGGTGAAATTTGGAGGAGCCGGTGCTCTGGTGCCGATTACCGGGTTTGCCAATTCGGTGGTGGCGCCGGCGATTGAGTATAAGACGGAGGGTCAGGTGTTTGGGATTGGGTGTAAGATCTTCACCATCGCCGGGCC
>JAUNOF010000107.1:2456-11080 GCA_030537215.1 Lachnospiraceae bacterium | reverse complement strand
CAAAGCCTTCGCTCCCGGCGATTACCGGTTCCGGTATGCATCCAGACAGCGGTTGATCCGCTTGGTAGGATTCAGCAGTTCGCTTAAGGAAGCATCATGATTTAAGTTGTCGATAATCAAAGCAATATATTTGCTCAGATCCACATCAATGTAGTATGGTCTGGAAAGCAGCTCCGGAGTCTGGTAAACCAGGTTGGTGGTCAAAATCCGGTCGATCAGCCCATTCTCATAGTATTCGTCAAACTTGGCAAGACCATTGGTAAACAGGCCGAAGGTAGCGCAGATAAATACCTTTCTGGCCTTTCTCTTCTTTAATTCCTTGGCTACATCCAGCATGCTCTCGCCGGAGGAGATCATATCATCAATGATCAGCACATCCTTGCCCTCTACATCAGAGCCAAGGAACTCATGAGCCACGATAGGATTGCGTCCGTTTACAATCCTGGTGTAATCACGACGCTTGTAGAACATGCCCATATCCAGCCCTAACACATTGGCAAAGTAAACGGCACGGCTCATACCGCCCTCATCCGGGCTGATCACCATCATATGATCGCTGTCGATCTGCAGCTCTGTTTCATGCTTCAGCAGATGCTTGATAAACTGATAGATGGGCTGAACCGTCTCAAAGCCCTTTAACGGGATGGCATTCTGGACACGAGGATCATGGGCATCAAAGGTGATAATGTTCTCCACGCCCATCCGCACCAGCTCCTCCAGAGCCAGCGCGCAGTCTAAGGATTCCCGGCTGGAGCGCTTATGCTGGCGGCTCTCATACAGGAAGGGCATGATCACATTGATTCTTCTTGCCTTGCCTGCCGCCGCCGCGATCACTCTCTTTAAATCCTGGAAATGATCATCGGGGGACATGTGGTTGGTCATGCCGCAGAGAGAATAGGTCAGGCTGTAGTTGCACACATCCACCATGATATATAAATCATCGCCGCGGATCGATTCTTCAATGGTTCCCTTTCCTTCACCTGAGCCGAACCGCGGGGTCTTGGCATCAATAATATAGCTGTCTCTCTGATAGCCGGAAAACGCAATGGTGGATTTATGCTCGCTTTCTCTTTCCTTTCTCCAGGTTACCAGATACTCATCCACCTTCCTGCCCAGCTTCTCGCAGCTCTTCAACGGAATCAATCCTAACGGCCCTACCGGAATGGTTTCAATGATCTTCTCTTCGTACAGCATGTCTTTCCTCCATTTTTTTATTTTTAATGATAAAACACTGTAAGCTCTTACAATCAGGCGCAGAAATCATAGGCTCTGCGCTCTCAGGCAGAATCCTGCTTTCACATTTCCCTGCATTTCCGGACGTTTCTGATCCTGCCAACGTATCCTTTATATCATTATGTACTTTATTCGTCAAGCTAATCCCGGCGTTTCTCAGGAAAAATCCGCCGAAAGCTGCCGAAACTCCAGACATTTCAGCCGTGAACAGCAGCGCCCTTCTACAGCCGCAGCCGGATATCCGCTCCATACAGCGGGATCACCGTGTAGCTGCTGATGATCCTGGATGCCACCCGGTCCGTGTACTCATCCCGCAGCCGGTCTAAGGACAGGTTCGTGGAGATAATGGTAGAACGCTTGGATAAAAGCCTCTGGTTCACGCAGAAGAACAGCTGCGAAGATGTAAAGCTGTTGTTTAACTCCGTTCCCAGATCGTCAATAATCAGAAGGTCACAGTCCAGAATAAACTGGTACATGTCCTTCATCTCCTCTTCTGCCTGATAATCAAACCGATACTTGGAAAATACCTCAAACAGGTCATGGGCTGACAGATAGATTACCGAATGATAGCTGTCCATCAGCTCCCTGGCAATGCAGTTGGTGAGAAACGTCTTTCCTCTTCCCGTAGTTCCTGTAAAAAGGAGATTTCCGCCCTTCTCATCAAACTGCTCCGCAAATTCCTTGCACCAGCGGTATACCTGCTTCATATACTTGGCTACCGTTGTCCCGATCGCCGGCTCGATCTGGCTGTCATCAAAATATTCGTAGGAAAATGTACCGAAATTCTCCCGCTCCAGCACAGCCTCCAGATTAGACTGGGCATAAAGCAGCCGGATCTGCGCCCGCCGGAAGCAGTGGCATTTCCTGCCCTCCCCGGTGTAGCCGGTGTCCCGGCAGTCCGGACAGCGGTATTTCATCTCCATGTAATCCGCCGGATAGCCCCGGGAAGCCAGAAGCAGCGTCTTCTGTTCCCTCAGATCCCCGATCTCCTCCCGAAGCCGTTCCAGCGCCTGCTTATCGCCATTTAGAAGCTCTTTGGCCCGAATCACCGCCCGGGTGCTTACCGCCTGATCCAGCTCCTTAATGACAGGGATCCTTTCATAGATCTCCTTCACCCGTTCATCCTGCTCATGCTTGTTCCGAAGCTGCTGGGCCTGGTAGTCCCGCATGATCTCCTGATACTGGGAATTGCTGAGTGCCATCTGTTTTTTCGTCCTCCTACTCCTTCATCCTTGCCCGGACACGCTCCATCATAAGAGAATCGTAATCCGTGGTGCTCTGCTCAAAATTATGGAACCGGTTAGCTGCACCGCTTTTTCTGGTCTTGCCGCCGTTAACGCTGCTTCCTCCTGCGCTGCCCTTCCCGGCCTTGCCTCCTTCTCCTCCGGAAGCACCAGCTCCCTCAGAAACGCCTGATTTTGCGGCAGCACTCCGCTCCGCCTCCTGCTTCCGGCGGATCATATCCAGATCCTCCACATCCGACAGGTTTTTCACCCCTGCCTTCTTCCACTCCGAAAGGATCTTGTCCGCATATTGAAAGCTTGGGGAATGAGTGGCCCCGATGGTTCGGTTGCAGGCCTCCAGAACCACCTCCCTGGTAAACCCATAAGCCCCGAACCAGCTATCGATAAACCGCTTTTCTGCCTCTCCGGGCCGTCTGTCATTCAGACCGAAGGCCTTCATCACGGCGAAAGCATCCTTGTTAAACCCGGCGCAGTAGGCCTTGGCCGCCTCCACTGTCACCATGCCCTTCTGATGCCAGTTAATGGCCACCGTCTCCATGTACCGGATGCTGGTATGCCCATTCTGCACACAATACTCCACCAGATACTCCAGCAGCTCTGCAGAAAGCTTCAGCTCGCCGTACAGATAAGCAAAAACCTGACACTCCCTCTGGGTAAACACCTTATTCATCAGCTTCTGGGCAATATAGAGAAGCTGGGCAAAATCCTCATCATCCGCCAGCCGGCTTACCTGGTTTTTCGAATGGACTGGCGCAGAAGACGCGGCCGAAGGCTTCACCGTGGCGCAAGCACCTCCCCCATTGGATGGCAGATCCTGCGCCGAAGCGGAAGCCGCCGCCCTCTGTCCGGAAACCAAAACCCCTATTTTTTCCCAGTAAGCAATCGCCCGCTTCACATCACCTTCTGTATAATGCAGCGCCTCCGCCACCTCAGCCGTATCCGGCCTGGCATCCCGATGGCGGAGCAGGTACAGATACACCTTCACATATTCCCCGCTGGCTCCTGCCATATATTCATCGATAAACGCATTTGCAACCAGTGTGGCATTCACCTGGAACATGCTGTTAAACTCCCACGCCATGCCGTTTCATCCTCCCTGTTTTATGACGCTGCTGTCTGTTTCTCCGTCCATCATAATTGGACCCCTTTTCTCCTGGTATCATAACATACCGTCGAAAAAAAGAAAATAGCCAGACTTATCCACCATATCTGCTGTGGATATTGTGGATAATGTGGATAATATCGTGGATTTCTGTTTCTTTTTCCCGGCGAATCCTGTCGAAACATAGGAAAATCAAGGATTTTTAAAATTGTCAGCTAATTTTTTATGTAAATAAAAGAATCCACATAGCCTCTTTACATAAAATGTTGAAAACTATGTGGATAATGTGGATAACTTACATGCCAAGCAGTTTTTCGCCCACTTTTACAATATCTCCGGCCCCCATAGTTATCAACAAATCTCCGGGAACACAATTTTCTAAAATAAAGGTCTCGATTTCGTCAAAAGACGGGATATAATGTGCTTTTCCCCCGGCATTCACGATTCTCTCTGCAATATCGTTGGAGCTGATGCCGATGGTGTTGATTTCTCTGGCTGCATAAATATCTGCCAGAACCACCTCATCCGCCGCCAAAAGCGCCTGTGCAAAGTCATCTAACAAAGCTGCCGTTCTGGTGTAGGTGTGAGGCTGAAAAATACACCACAGCTTCTTATGTGGATAATTCTTGGCTGTCGCCAGGGTGGCTGCGATTTCCTGGGGATGATGGGCATAATCATCGATGATGGTCACTCCGCCGATCTCCCCCTTTTTCTCAAATCTCCGGTTCGTTCCGGTAAAATGCATCAGTCCCTCCCGGATCTGTTCCATGGGAACACCAAGCTCTCTGGCCGCCGCGATGGCAGACAAGGAGTTATACACATTGTGCTCACCTGGTACGCCCAGGGTAACCGTTCCCTCCGCCTTTCCATCGATCAACAGTGTGTAGGCCGCCTTCGCGTAGGCATCATAGGTAATGTCCGCCGCACTGTAATTACTCTTTTCCGGCTCTCTGCCGAAGGTAATGATCCGGCATGGCAGTCCGCCGGTAAGCGCTTCCAGATCCTTAATATCGCTGTTGATAATCAGGATTCCCTTCTCATCCAGCTTTTCGGCAAACAGCCGGAAGGAATGACGGATATCATCCAGATCCTTAAAGAAATCCAGGTGGTCCGCTTCCACATTCAGAATAATCTCCATGGTAGGGAAGAAGGAAAGGAAGCTGTTGGTATATTCGCACGCTTCCGTCACAAAAAGCTCAGAACCGCCTACCCGGATATTTCCTCCGATGGTTGGAAGGATTCCTCCTACTGAAACGGTGGGGTTCTTTTTCGCCGCCATCAGGATCTCTGTCAGCATGGAGGTGGTGGTAGTTTTCCCATGCGTGCCGGAAATATTGACAGCATGCTTGTAATTGCGCATCATCTCTCCCAAAAGCTCCGCCCTGGTCAGCATAGGGATATTTCTTCTCTGCACCTCCTGAAACTCCGGATTATCCGGATGAATGGCGGCAGTATAGACAACTACATCAATGTCGTCGGTAATATTCGATGCCCGCTGGCCGTAATTCACTTTGGCGCCTTTCTTCTCCAGATGCTCCGTAAGATCTGTCTTATGGGCATCGGAACCGTACACGGTAAAGCCCTCATCCAGCAAAATCTCTGCCAGCCCGCTCATGCTGATGCCTCCGATTCCAATAAAATGGATGGTTTCTGGTTTATTAAAATCTATCTGATACATAATCTTCCACTTTCCGGCGTTTCTTACGCCTATCTTATATTTTATGTGTTATGGCAACGGTTCAGTACCTGCACAATTACGTGTCATATACCGCGATGATAACTGCGTTGGGTACAGGAGCAGCAACGCTGCTGCCATTTAAGTATACAACAAAAAAGGCAGAAAATCCATAGGCTGTATGGATTCTCTGCCTTTGCCGGCATAGAGCTCTGTAACAATTCAGATACCTTGAACTGTTATAGAGCTATAACCGATTCATTTCATCATTTCTGCGATGTAACCGGCGTATCAACCGGGCTTCCATCATAATACAAAGCCTTTGTCTCAAAACTCTTACTGAAGTGAGACATGATATCCCAGGCAAACTCGCATTGGGTGGGGATTGTTGCATGGGTCAGCCCCACTACCTCCAGGCCGGTAAACATCGGTACGCCGCCGGCGGTTTTCAGAATATACTGATTAAAACCACCCTCCCGCCTGGTGCACACAGAGGTTCCTCCATCCACTTCCTGCATAAAGGTAAACTGGTCCCAGGAGCCGCGTCCCTCTGTATCCTTTAAATTGCCGTATCTTGCAATATAATTGCCAAACATCTGCTTTGCCGTTTCCGTGCTCAGAGCACCCTTGATCGTAGTATCATTCTGCCCCATCATAACCACCATTGCTACATCGCTGCTGGTATCTGCACCTTCACCAGAATCCACCCAGGAGGACGGCGCTGACGCCGCAAAATACTGAGGACGGTATTTTGCAACCTCATGAGCAAACTTTCCTCCGGCCGATTGCCCGGAAGCATAGACTCTGGCAGCATCCAGCTTCCCTGCATATGGCGAAGTACTGAACAGCCAGTTATAAATATCATCGATCATGAGAAGGTCATCTGGCAGAATCGCGGTGGCGCTTCCAGCTCTCCAGTTGGTACAATACTGGTAAACATCCACACCATTCCGGTCAAAGTTTCCAAAATTGCCCTGATGGCGCACATGACCAGAAGGGCTGACAATGATAAATCCATTCTCATCTGCCACAGCATCCCAGCCAGTACGCTGAGGAACCTCATCACCGTATCCATTGGAACCCATAAATAAGAATAAAGTTTCTACCGTCTCGCCCCGATTCATCCGCTCCTTTGCGCTGTCCGGCACGTACAGCCACCATTCACGGTTATACCACTCACCATCCCACTGGCTCTGAATATCACCGCCATAGGTGCATCTGCCAAGTGCTGACATTGATGTATAATACTCATAGTGATTGTTTGCATAATCATATACATCGTCATAAGCACGCAGCTCTGTATTCTGATATCCCGGATATCTGCGCACAGTTTCCAGAATATCAAACAAACTTTGCGCGTACTGCTCTCCCATGCAGGATGACAGCGATGCATTTTGATAATAAACACCAGCTACCGGTTCACTGTCTGGGTAACGGGTATCTGCATTTTGATCCGGTGCATAATAGATAAATCCGTCCTTCTGAGAGGCTGTTTCTACTGTCTTATTTGCATCCTTAAAATATTCCACAAGTGCCTGTGTATTCCCGTTTGCCGACTCTGTAACAATACCAAAGGGAACAGAAACCTGACTGAGAGCTACACCGGCTTCAGCGGACGGCGTCTGCTTCAACGTTTCTGCCAGCTCCGCTCCTGCTCCCGTAGAACCGATTGAAAATGCCCCTGCCATCTTAGATGGATTCTTCATAATATACTTGGTCATGTAATCCGCAGCATCCCCATAGCCCACACCATAGAAGCAATAGGATACTGTCTGAATACCTGGACGCTGGCCTGCTGTATCAACTGCCTTGGCAATATAAGTCAGAACCTCGTCCTCATCTCCCCAGGTTCCCCAGTCGGCTGCTGCTCCTGCGCTGTTTCTCACACGCTGAGGCATCAGCAGATAGATGGTTGCCTTTTCCTTATCCGCAACAGCCTTCCAGCCGCTGTCAACCATAAACTGATATGGATCTGTATGACTTGGAACCATCAGATAAATGGTCGGCTGACTGTAGCGAGAATCTTCTGGAATGTACATTCTTAAATCACGTCCGGTTATCCCATCATAGCTCATGCTGATATCAAAATATCCGGAATACACGACTTTATAGTAATCCAGCAGAATACCGTCCTCATTTTTCAGCGCATTATGGAAGGGCAGCTGATCAGCCTCCTCCGGACCTGTGGCCGGAATTTTTTGAAGCGTACCTCCTGCTTCTGACAAAATTGCCGTACCTCCTGCCGCCCAGCTGCTTTCCCCAGCCGTCCATGCTCCTGCCATAACTGCACCGGCAAGCAGTGCTGCACAGCTTTTGGCTAACCTTTTTGAAGCTGTTTTCTTCATATGAATCCCTCCTGAACCTCTGATTCCTTCCGTTATTATCACGTATTTACATTATATCAAGGCCGTTCTCCTATGTAAAATTTCATTATTTTAGAGTTATTCAAACTATTTCTTTGTGTATTTTATACAATAATCATTTTTCCTTCCCTGCTAAGAGCCGGTCTTAAAATTCATAAGTTGCCTTTTCAGTTCGACGATTTTAAAATAAATAATAACGATTCAAGAAGATGCCCTGTTCAAAACAGTTGCCATATATGATAGAAAGAAGGAGGATACCAGCGGATGGATACCAAGCAGATTGAATATATTCTGAAAATCGCGGAAGAACACAATATTACCAAAGCCGCCAACAGGCTTTTTATTTCCCAGCCTGCATTAAACCAACAGCTGATCCGGCTGGAAAAAGAACTTGGCACCCCTCTTTTTCATCGCTCCAGAAACAGCTTAAGCCTGACGGAAGCCGGAAAAATTTATGTGGAAAATGCCCGAAAAATGCTAAGTCTGAAAAAAGAAACTTATCAGAAAATCCATGATTTGACAGAGGGAAAACATGGCCATCTTTCGATCGGCTTTACCGCCGGAAGAGGAATCACCATGTTCGCCCGCATTTACCCCCTTTTTCACCAGCTCTATCCCAATATTATCGTAGAACCCAAAGAAGGAGTAGTTCGAAAGCTGCAGAAGCTGATCTCCCAGGGAGAACTGGATGTGGGGTTTCTCACACTGACAGAAGGGGATAAAACCGATGATCACTATGAAACCATCTATGAAGAAGAAATATTCCTGGCTGTCCCTTCCGGGCACCCTATCGCCAAGCTGGCTCCGAAGGAACCAGGGAATTATTCCACCATTGATATGAACCTGCTCCAGTATGAGCCATTCGCTCTCATGGACAAAATCTCTACCATGCGGGTTTTAGTTGACCGCATTTTTATGGAGGCCGGCTTTGAACCCCAGATCCTGTTTGAAACAGGAAGCAATCATACCATCATTTCCATGATTCAGGCCAATATCTGCTGCGGAAT
>JAUNOF010000107.1:0-2356 GCA_030537215.1 Lachnospiraceae bacterium | reverse complement strand
GCAAAAGCTGGAGTCCCCGGAAGAAGCGCCCTCTTTTGTAGCGGCTTCCGACTTGTTTCTTTATCTTTTGGAAAGCGATTTTTTCATCGGTCAGCAGGGGGAGCTTTCCTTTACTGTGCTGTACGGCAGTGAAATCACAGGGCCCATTACGATCACCGACGAAACAGGCGCCCTTCTCTGCACCCTGGAAAACGACGGCAGCGGCATGGTTCTGGGAACCTGTCCAATTTTCGGAGAAAACCCCAGATCGGGAGCGCTGACTGCCAGTTCCGGCGCATGGGAAAGCGATGCCGCGCATTTTTATGTCCAGCCGGAAATCACAGACGAAATGATGGATCGCCTGTTTCAGGTGGGAGAAGATGTGTCTTCGGCTATTGAAACGGCAGGCTATGAAGACCCCTACAGCGAAGCGGCCTTTGCATTTGTACAGGACACCCTGGAGGAACATCCTGACGTTGCCTTCGTGGGAACGAATAACGACGTTCTTCTCTTTGAAACTACCGATCATCTGGCGGGCTGCTACGGGTTAAGCGCCGATTATGAAAATCAATTGACATTCGGCGGCTTTTCTGATATTAATTCCGCCTTTGAGGAATGGATAAACGGGGATTTTGTTTCAGACCAGGTAATATCCAGCGGTGCTCCGTCCACGAACAGCCGGTATTTATTTACCTCCCCCTTTACTGGAGATCGTCTGATCGATGTTGCTGCTCCCATGTACAGCGAAATGATGGAGAATCTTGCTGAGCGTGTGGATGGAACCTGCCAATCCGTTATGGGAAACGGGGCATATTCTCTGCTGCGGTCTGGGGCATTTACCGATGCAGGCTTCTGGATGCATTGTACCCATGGAAAGCCTATGCTCCGCAGCGACGGCACAAATATGCTGTTTTCTGCCCTGTTCGACGCCACCGTAGATGAAGTATCCGATATTCTGGGGACTGACCGGCAGATGTTCTACCATTCCCGGCATACCCTGTGGGATGAGGCGGTTACTGAGGACAACGGGGACGGCCGCACCCGTTTTGTAGGCGCAGATACCTACCGCATGGTATACGAAGTGATTTCTGATGATACGGACCGTATCTGGACGTCAACCCGCTTTCTGGAGGACTGCCTGGGCGATCAGATATTCGACAATACCATTATCTATTTCTGTGTCTGCTTTGCCTATTCCGATCCGGTACTTAAAAATCTTCTCCTCTCCCATGGCGCCTCTGCATTTATGGGATGTGAGCAGTCGCTGGATGCCGGCCTGGCCACAAGCTTTTGGAACCAGTTAAGCACATTCTTAGGAACTCGTGATGAAAACGAAGAGTATTATGCTCTCCTCCAAGCACTGAACAGCATGACCTACTCCAAAAATGATGCCTGTGTGCAGGAATTATACCAGTCCCTCTATCGCGGAAAGAACATGACCGCTGAAGAACATGAAGAAAGCATGACAGAAAATCTGGACGACTACATAGACGCGGCTGTACACGCCCCCATATCCTGCGTGATGCGCGGCGAAGGCGGCAGCCGTGTGCTGGCAGGATCATCCGTCCTATCCGGCAGCGTCCTTACGGAGCAGGATTCGGACAATGAAGAAGCAGCCGTGGGCGTGGAGGATGCCACTGTAACCCTGTACCGATGGCTGGATCACGATTTTCACAAACAGGGAGAGCAGCAGACCGACCAAAACGGGATCTATCAGCTGGATCATTTAGATTACGGCATGTACATTGCCCACGCCGAAAAGGACGGCCTGGAAAGCTATCGTTCCATTGTGGTAAGCAAAAGCGGAATCCAGGCGGAGCCTATTTATCTTGGGATTCTGATCAGCGGAGAGGTTCTGGATGAGGACACCGAGCTTCCCCTTTCGGATGCGGAGGTTGCTCTGGTCTCCGCTCTGGGATTTAAGGGTGAAACCGCAGCCGACCCGGACGGATGCTGGGAAATGCTTATTCCCGCCGCCTCCTGTGAAGCCTCCTTCTCCTGCTCCGGTTATCAGGACAAAGGCATGATGATCTCAAAATCAGATCTGGACGGAGGAACACGGCATTTTCAGATTTACTTAAAAAAGGAAATTAATTATTACAAATTTATCCGTGATGAATTACTGCCGGATATGGGCTATGCGAATCTGGCTGCCGCCAGCCGGACCGTAACTCCGAACCAGTCCTGGTCTTCCGCTTTGGGCTGGGATATCCGAAAAGGACTTCTGGGGGCTGATATCGCAGACCTGGACAAGGATGGAACCGATGATCTGCTGGTGTACTTTTTTGACGCAAGCGCAGTTTCCGACGTTTACTCCGCGATTTATGCCAGCCTGTATACCATTTCCGAAGATAATGAAATCATTCTGGTCAATACG
>JAUNOF010000106.1:6969-11095 GCA_030537215.1 Lachnospiraceae bacterium | reverse complement strand
GTTCAGTATAAGATGAAGGACTGGGCGTTCAACCGCCAGAGATACTGGGGTGAGCCGATTCCGCTGATCCACTGTCCGAAGTGCGGTGTTGTGGCAGTTCCCTATGAGGAGCTTCCGCTGCGTCTGCCGGCAGTTGAGAATTTTGAGCCGGGCTCCGACGGCGAGTCACCGTTAGCAAAGATCGATTCCTATGTAAACTGCACCTGCCCCAAGTGCGGCGGCGCAGCAAAGCGTGAGACTGACACCATGCCTCAGTGGGCAGGCTCATCCTGGTACTTCCTGCGCTATGTGGATCCTCATAATGATCACGCCCTGGCAGATCTGGACAAGTTAAAATACTGGATGCCTGTTGACTGGTACAACGGCGGCATGGAGCATGTCACAAGACATGTGATCTACTCCCGCTTCTGGCATCATTTCCTCTATGACATGGGTGTAGTCAATACACCGGAGCCATATGCAAAGCGCTCGATTCAGGGTCTGATCCTGGGACCGGACGGTGAGAAGATGAGCAAGTCCAAGGGCAATGTGGTAGATCCTCTTGATATCGTAAAGGATTATGGTGCAGATACCTTAAGAACTTATGTCCTGTTTATGGGCGATTACGCGGCAGCAACTCCATGGAATGATAATTCCGTGAAGGGCTGCAAGCGGTTCCTGGAGCGTGTATGCGGCTTTACGGATATGATATCTGAGGATCCGGAAACGAAAAAGCTGGAGACCCCGCTTCATAAGACCATCAAGAAGGTTTCTTCCGATTTGGAGGACATGAAGTTTAATACAGCGATCGCAGCGCTGATGGCGCTGACCAATGATATCTACGCGGTAGGAAAGATCAGCAGGGAACAGCTCCAGACCTTTATTAAGCTGCTGAATCCCATTGCGCCCCATGTGTGTGAGGAGATCTGGGAGCTGACCGGCGGCGAAGGATTGTTAGCACAGCAGAGCTGGCCGGTATGCGATGAGAGCAAGACGGTGGATGCTCAGACCGAGATTGCGGTACAGGTAAATGGAAAGCTTCGCGCTACCATCGTGGTTCCCACCGATGCGCCGAAGGAGGATGTATTTGCAGCAGCAAAGGCAGATCCAAAGGCGGCATCCTTCCTGGAAGGCAAGACCATTGTAAAGGAGATCTATGTTCCGGGACGGATCGTAAATATTGTTTGCAGGTAATGGAACCGGGTACAATAGGATAGAATTTCCTGTTGTACCCGGTATTTTTGTTAATCAGATTGTAACGGTTCCGCACTTTCACAGTTACGAAGCGGCTTTCGCTAGTAGATCAGATCACTTTCCAAAGGCAGAAGCTGCAGGGAAGGGAACTGGTAGGCAAGGCCGATAATATATAAGGTATAGGTCACCCCATTCATAATAGTTAAGGTGGTGGTATCCATAATGGCGATGCGTGTATTGCTGCATTCCACATAATCCTCCGTCATGGTGATCCCGGTGCTGCTGGTGCAGGGCAGCGCTTCGGAAACTGAGGCGCGGTAGGTTCCCTGGCTGATCAGACGGTAACCGGTGTAGGAAAACTGGTTGACGCGTTGGAAAATGCGCCCGTATCCGGATAGGAAGATGTCAACCGCACTGCTGTTAGGCGACAGATTTACGGCACGCAGACAGCCATAATTGGTGCGGCTGCAGGGGGTGTCCGTTATGGTATACAGGGAAATGCCGGAGCCGCTGTCTGCGATGGAAACGGTGTAGGCCGTCTGGCCGGTGAAATAAAGGTAGCCGCGGTATAGGGTGATACCGTTTCGGGTGTTGGTGATGGTGATCAGGACGCGCTGGTTTCCGGTTTCCAGATAATAAGGCGTAGAATTGGCAAACTGCATGTTGTTGATCACAGTGCGGTTCCCTAACCGGATATTGACAGCAGGCTGGTTAGGCGCTGCGTGGAGGAAGCGGATATTGGCGTATTGGGCAGTGGGGCGGTTTGAAATGGTTGGCTGTCCGGGAATAACGATAACCGGCGGGATGGTGATGGTGCCGCCTATACTGCCGCCAGTGCCGCTGCCTGAGCTGGAGGGCGGTCCCCAGGAAGGAGTTTCCGGAGAGATGGGGGCAAAGCCTGGGTCGGTGTCGGTGCCGTTATTTGTGCCGGAGGGCGGTCCCCAGGAGGGAGTTTCTGGAGAGATGGGGGCAAAGCCCGGGTCAGTGTCGGTGCCGTTATTTGTGCCGGAAGGCGGTCCCCAGGAAGGAGTTTCTGGAGAGATCGGAGCGTAGCCGGGATCATTCATCCCATTGGCTTCACTGGCCGGAGTTTCCAGCGCAGAGAGTTTATCATCAGATTCTGGATAGGATGGGGAATGATTCCATTCTTCATGATCAATATACATGGTTTATCCTCTCTTCTTATTGCTGATGCAAGTGTTATGCTATAATATATGCCTTGGCTTTGGAGAGGTGCAGATGGTATCATGGGAAACGGATTTTGCCGCCGGTTCTCTGACCTTGAAAGAAGCCGGCGGCAGGGCAGCGGATTTTCAGATTTTACAAAGCCTGCTGTCTTAGCTTACCTCAGAAGACTGCGGACTGCAGCAGCATCAAAGGTGGCGCAGGAAATTCCATTTACTTCGATCTGGTAAAGGGCGTTGGCAGCCATATGCTCGGCGGCCTGCTCCAAGTCGCGGATGCCGGAGGTGTTTGCAAAGGTTTCGATCACCGCATCAAGAGCATCTTCCGTCACAACACACTCGTTTTCATGCAGCCCCATGCGCTTTAACACCTTGGGAAGTGCAAACCTTGAGAAGATGATCTTCTTTTCCTCTGGGGTGTAGTCCGGGATGTCAATGACGGCAAATCGCGACATTAAGGGTGCGCTGATCTGATTTTTATCGTTGGCAGTTGCGATGGGATAGACACCTACCGTTGGAACGGTGCATTCCATGTAGTTGTCTGTGAAGCCTAAGTTGTCCAGGAGCGTGAGAAGGACATCGGCGGGATTGCCGTTGCCCTTTCCGGAGGAGGCTTTGTCCAGCTCGTTGATGATAAAGACCAGATTGGATTCTCCGGCCATAGAGAAGGCTTCCATGATGATGCCCGGCTTGGCGTTGGTGTAGATGCGGGAGCTGCCGGTAAGCTGCTCCGGATCATTGATGGAGCTCATGTCCAGAGTCGTCCACGGAAGCTTCAGAATCCGGGCAACGGCATAGGCGATCTGGGATTTTCCGGTTCCTGCAGGCCCCACCAGAAGGAGGCCGTAGGCCGGAAGGGTATGGGTACGGTTGATCTGGATAATGGTTTCAATAATCCGCTGCTTGACCCGTTCCATTCCGTAAAGCTCCTCATCCAGAATCCGGCGCGCCTCTTTCGGATCAATGGATTCGAAATAATTGTGCTTCCATTGAATGTTCATCATAATGGAAAGTGCGCGCTGTGCATGGCGCCGTTCTTCCGGGGTAACCTCATGGGAGCGGGCAACTGCCAGGTTTCTTCGCGCCCAGAGGCGGATATTGTCCGGCAGTGTCCGGCCCGCGCAGGTCATGAAATCCGTAATGCTCTGAAGGCTGGTCAGCTTCATGCTGTCGCCCATCTCCTCCTGATCCTCCTCTGCCGGTTCCTCCTCCGGTGCGCTGCTGGCCAGAAGCCGGTCGATCATAAACTGGAGGAAACCGTCCTCGGCAGAAAGCTTGGTGCCGCCCCCGAAGGCAATCTCCCGGATCTTGTAGACTGCATAGCCGCCTGGCTGGTTTTCACCGGATAAGCGCACGGTAATGTGGTTTTCACCCAGCCACTTAAGGAGGCTGACAAAGCGGGCATCGATCTTAAGAATATCGGCATGGAAGGTTTTTCCTTCCTCCTTAAATTCGAATGCGGTTCTTTTGCTGGGATTGGTAAAAATGCCGCAGGAGTGATGCTTCCAGGTTCTCTCCTGATTGTCCAGAATCAGAATCGGTTTTTCCGGAGAGGCTGCGGCCTCATTGGAGCGGAAGATCGTATAGGTACACTTCGCTTCGCTTTTATTGTCTGGGGTGCTGCTGAAATCAAATACTGGCATGATTGGTACTCCTATATTCAATGAATTTTTGCCGGCAGCCGATAAGCTTTTTCTTAGCAGCTGCGACTGACACATACACACATCATACCATATTTTTTGCTTTATGGGTAAAATAGTTGCATCGGC
>JAUNOF010000106.1:0-6869 GCA_030537215.1 Lachnospiraceae bacterium | reverse complement strand
CTTAAAATCGTTCTGCCTCCCAATCGATCACCATGCCGGAAATGGCATCTACTTCAAATTCGTATTCTGCAGAAGCGGAGTAGAAGGTTCCTTCATAGATCAGACGGCCGTCATCATAATCCTGCTTCACCTTACCCCAGGTAACATCAGACGCTTTCAGACCGGCAAAGGCCAATGCCGCAGCCTTGGCGTCCTCCAAAGAAACTGCTTCTGAGGCTGTCTCTGAGACTGTTTTCATGGAATCCTCAGCATCATAGTCCCAGCTGATGATAGTCCCTGTGCCGGCATCGATCTCATAATCATATTCTCTGTAATTCTTGGTTACGAATTCTACCTCATATACCAGTCTGCCGTCCTCGTAATCCGTCTTGTTCTTGATAAAGGTGATATCCTCCTCCGTTACACCTGCATGTTCCAGGGCGATTGCCTTTGCTTTCTCTTCTGTGAGCTGCGCGGCAAAGCCGGTTGCAGCCATAGCCATTGCCAATGCTCCTGCGGCGATAATGGTTCCCAATTTGGTATATTTCTTCATTTTGATCTCCTTTCGTTGCGAATGTTTTGTGTAATGGTTGCTTTCCTGTTGATATGGATATCATAGCGGAAAACTATTAAAGAATTATTAAAGATCCGGATACAAAGCAAATGGTTTCATTTTCTGCTGATTTCCGTTATAATCGTAATCGGAAGGAAAACAACCAGGGAAAGTGAAGTGATAAAAGCATGAGAATTTTAGTTGCCGAGGATGAGCAGGATTTAAACAGGCTCCTTGTCCGCACATTAGAAAAGGAAGGCTATGGAGTGGATGCCTGCTTTGACGGGGAAGAAGCCCTGTATTATCTGGAGAATACAGAATATGATGCCGCGGTTTTGGACATTATGATGCCGAAGCAGGATGGACTGACTGTTTTAAGGAAGATCCGCAGCAGAGGAAAGGAGCTTCCTATTATGTTCTTAACTGCCCGGGACAGCATTGCCGACCGGGTGAACGGGCTGGATTCCGGGGCAGATGATTACCTGGTCAAGCCTTTTGATTTGGATGAGCTTCTGGCCCGCATCCGCACAATGACAAGAAAGCGGAGTCCCCACACCTCCAGCGTTATCACCATTGGAGATCTGACACTGGATACGGGAAGCCACAGGGTCAGACGGGGAGGGAAGCAGATCCAGCTTTCTTCCAGAGAATATGCGATTTTGGAGTATCTGTGCATGAATCCAGGAATTGTACTTTCCAGAGAGAAGATCGAGAATCACATCTGGAATTACGACTACAGCGGAGGCTCCAATGTGGTGGACGTATATATCAGCTACCTGCGAAAGAAGATTGACGGAGGACATTCCAGGAAGCTGATCCGCACGGTCTGGGGCTCCGGCTGGATGATCAAGGAGGAGATATGAAGCGGGTTCTTTCCATCAAGCTGAAGCTGACCTTATGGTTTACCGGTTTTATGACAGTGACAGCTGCTGTCTGCCTGGGGCTGATCCTTATGATCAGTGGAAAAGTAGAACGGGATGAAGCGTTTCAGATCCTTTCCTTTACAGTCCGCGGAAATATTCCACAGGTTTCATTAGTGGAAGGAAGATTACATCTTTCTTCGGAATTTCAATTTTACACAAATGATGTTTACCTGCTGATTTATAATAAGAAGAAAGCCCTTCTTTCCGGTCAAGCGCCGCCCTCCTTCCCGGTGGAAACAGAACTGGAAAATGGGGTGACAAAGTTTGTGTCCGGAGGAAAGGATGAGTTTTATATTCTGGATTTCTGGATTCCCTGCGGCTGGGAGGATGGGGTGTGGCTGCGAGGGGTTCTTCACAGTCCGGACAGCCAGAGGACACTGGGAAATATTTTTACAATGTTTACCATTATTCTTCCTTTTATTATCTTATCTGCCGGAGCTGGAGGATATTTGATTGCAAAACGGGCTCTGGACCCCATCTCCCGCATTACCGATGCAGCCGGAAGCATCAGTGAAGGAAAGGATTTGACCCGGCGCATCGGCCTGCCCCCTGGCCGGGATGAGGTCAGCCGTCTGGCAAATGCCTTTGACCATATGTTTGAGCGTCTGGAGCAGTCTTTTGAGGCTGAGAAGCAGTTTACCTCGGACGCTTCTCATGAATTAAGGACGCCCACAACGGTGATTCTGGCTCAATGCAGCTACGCAAAAAAGCATGGGAACAGCCTGGAGGAGTATCAGGAAGCCATCGATGTGATTGACCGGCAGGCCAGAAGAATGTCCCAGCTGATCGAGCGTCTGCTGGATATGACCCGATTGGATCTGGGAACCCGAAAGCTGCACCTGGAACGGCTGGATCTCAGCGAGATGGTTCGTATTCTGTGGGAGGAGCAGAATACCGGGGCCAGGGGGATTTCCATTTCGCTGGAGGTTGAGGACGGGATATGGGTCCAGGGGGACCCATTCCTGATTTCCAGAGTAATCTGGAATCTGCTGGATAATGCAAGAAAATATGGGAAAGAAGGCGGACACATTGTTCTGCGGCTGTTTTCTGGATCCAATGAGAATGGGAGTAAAATAGCGATTCTGCAGGTAGAGGATGATGGGATCGGCATGGAAACGGAGGAACTGGATAAGATCTGGCAGCGATTCTACCAGGTTGGCGCCTCTCGTCAGTCTGGTTCTGGGTTAGGCCTGGGACTTTCTATGGTAAAACAGATCGTCCATCTTCATGGAGGAGAGGTGACGGTAACCAGTATATTAGGACAGGGCAGTTGTTTTACTGTGATGCTGCCTAAGATTCCATAAGACTGCAGCAGCCTGGTTCTGTCAGAATTTTAATCATTTATTAATAATTGGATGGTAAACTGATTTTAGCTGGAGTAGTTATAATAAAATTCAGGATATGACCTGAGAAAAGGAAGGTGTTTTTCATGAAAAAAAATCGATTTGACAGGAACATATTTTACCATCGTATCAGATCTGCGCTGCTGGCAGCAGGTATTGCGGCTTCTGTGTCTATGACGGCCTGCGGCGGAAATGCTGCTTTTTCCACAGCAGATTATATCGGTATTGACGGAGCCAAGGAAGCGGCGCTGAAGGCGGCAGAGCTTTCTTCTGATGATGTTGATTTCGTGTCTGCCGGATTAGACAACAAAAATGGAACCTTTTATTATCAGGTTGTTTTCACAGAGCAGAACATGGAGCACCAGTATGATATTGATGCCTTGACAGGAGTAGTGATCGAGGAAAGCCATTTGCCCCAGACGGATGAGACAGCAGTAAGCTCCAGTCAGGCGTATGGGAACCAGACGGATGGGGAACCGGTGCAGGAAACTGGCGGACTGCCAGCAGAAGACAGTGGTGATAGGGCCGCTGCTTTGCAGGCAGCAGAACCGGCTGCTTCCCAGGGAATTGACTCAGATACCGCATTGGCTCTTGCCTTGTCACATGCCGGTGTGACAGAAGAGGATCTTCGCTTCCACCGTGTAAAGGCGAAAACCGATGACGGAAGGCGCGTTTATGATGTGGAATTTATTTCATCTAACGGAACGGAATATGACTATAAGTTAAGTGCCGAGGATGGTTCCATTGTAAGCTATGATTATGATGCCGAGTCCTCCTTCCGCCAGCCACCTTCCGCATACAGCAGCATGATCCCGGAGAGTCAGGCGAAACAGGCTGTGCTGGACCGGGTTCCGGGAGCGCGTGCGGAGGATGTGCGGTTAAAGCTGGAGGAAGATGACGGACGGATGGAGTATGAGGGAAAATTGATCTATGATAACATGGAATACGAGTTTAAGATCGATGCCTACAGCGGCGGCTTGATTGAATGGGAGGCGGAAGTGATCAGACGATAGGATTGCCTGCTATATATTTTTTATATTACAGCTATATTAAATATGATTTTTACATATTTCTCTCCTTGACGTATAATGCTATAGGAAAAATGGTAACTGTGAGGGCACGGAACCGTTCCGAAACATGAAACCAAGGGAGGAATATTGATATGAAGTCTATGAATAAGGACCTGACAGTAGGAAAGCCGGAAGCTGTGCTGTGGAAATTTTGCCTGCCGCTGTTTGGCAGCATTATTTTCCAGCAGCTTTACAATATTGCAGACAGCCTGGTGGCTGGTAAGTTTATCGGAGAAAATGCGCTGGCTGCGGTAGGCAACAGCTATGAGATTACATTGATTTTTATTGCTTTTGCATTTGGCTGCAACATCGGATGCTCGGTGATTGTGTCTCAGTTTTTTGGAGCAAAGGATTACAGGCAGATGAAAACCTCGGTATACACGGCTATGCTTGCCAGCGCCGTTTTGTGCGTGGTTCTGATGGCCCTGGGAATTCTGGGCTGTGATGTGCTGCTTCGGATGATCCATACGCCCCAGGAGATCATTGCAGACTCGGAGGTGTACCTGGATATCTATGTGTGGGGCCTGCCGTTTATGTTCTTTTACAATATTGCCACCGGTATCTTTTCGGCTCTGGGGGATTCTAAAACACCCTTCATTTTCCTGGCGCTCTCTTCCACATCTAATATTGCAGTTGATATTTTGTTTGTGACCGTGTTTGATATGGGTGTGGCAGGTGTTGCCTGGGCTACCTTCCTCTGCCAGGGCGTAAGCTGTGTGCTTGCAATCGCAGTGGTATTGCGGCGGCTGAAGGAGATCAAGGCGGAAGGCCGCATCGCCGTTTTCTCCTGGCCGATATTAAAAAAAATCGCGGTGATCGCAGTACCAAGTATTCTGCAACAGAGCTTTATTTCCGTAGGAAATATCATCATTCAGAGTGTGATCAACAGCTTCGGCGCCAGCGTGATTGCCGGGTATTCTGCGGCTGTAAAGCTGAATAACATGGTGATCACTTCCTTTACCACATTAGGAAATGGCATTTCCAATTATACAGCCCAGAATATGGGCGCTTCCAAGTTGTCCCGGGTGAAAGAGGGGTTTCGGGCCGGCGTGAAGCTGGTTTGGATGCTGAGTTTGCCGCTGTGCCTGGCTTATTTCTTTGCAGGGCGGTATCTGCTGTACTTATTTATGGATGAGCCTGCCGGAACCGCCATTGACACGGGAATCATGTTCCTGCGCATCCTGGCGCCCTTCTATTTTGTGGTTTCAGCAAAGCTGGTGGCTGATGGTATTCTGCGGGGCGCCGGGCTGATGCAAAATTTCATGATCGCTACCTTTACCGATCTGATCCTGCGTGTAGTGCTGGCCCAGGTCCTTTCAAAGACGGTTCTTGGAGCTACCGGCATCTGGTGTGCATGGCCTATCGGCTGGACGGCGGCAACCGTGCTGTCGATTCTGTTTTACCGCAGAGGCCCATGGGAAAGCCGGGAGCAGAAAAAGATACCTGTGACCGCAGAGCAATGCAGGAATTAAGAGGCAGAGAACGATTGATCCAGGTTCCCGGCTTTCACGTCTCTGCCAGCACTCGCTGCAAGGTTTTTACCGCAATGCTTTGTGGCCGCGCCGTGCTGTGGATCAGGCAGACTTGGCGCTCAGGCAGGGGCTCGTCCAGGTGGATCTGTATGATCTTCCCCTGAGTCAAAGATTCGGCTGCAAGCTTTTCCGGATAAAAACCGATCCCCAGATTATGCTCCACCATGGGCAGGATCTGGTCTGTGGTGGCTGCCTCCATATCCGGATGAAAGGGGAGGTTATGACTGGAATAGTACTGTAAATATAACTCCCGGGTGCTGGTATCATTTCCAAGAGAGATCATGGGAATCGCCGTTAATTCATCTAAGTGCAGCACACTTCTGCCAAGATCTGCGTATTTAAGACCGCCGATTAAAATCTCATGGAAGGAATACAATGGGATTTTGTGAAGCGGTTTTTTTATGCTGACTGGTGTAGTTACAACTGCAAAATCAACCAGCCCGCTCTCAAGTGCTGCAATCGCCTGCGGAGTAGAGTGATTGGAGATGCGCAGCCGGACCTTTGGGTAGCGCTCATGGAAGGCCTGCAGTTTGTCCAGCAGCATCAGGCGCAGCGCTGTTTCGCTGGCTCCGATGGAAACCAGACCGTTTTCCAGGCTCTGATTCTGCTGCAGCTTTTCTTCTCCGATCTGGAACTGCTGGCAGGCGGCCGCCACATGCTGGTAAAGCGTCTGTCCTTCCGGAGTTAAGGTGACGCCTCGGTTGGAACGGATAAACAGCTTGCAGTTTAAATCATGCTCCAGATTATTCATGCAGCGGGTAACATTGGGCTGGTTGTTTTCCAGGATTTCTGCCGCCTTCGTAAAGCTGTGATATTGGGCTACATAGTAGAAAATCCGGTAGTAATCGTAACTGATCATGGAAGCAGGTTTCCTTTCATTTGATTTTCCTTAATATCGTTTTTATGGTTCTTTTGGTGTAACTGTGAGAGTACTGAACAGTTACCTTTTGGTTTAGTATAATATTTCCGACCTCAAAATGCAATTAGCAGGATTCCTTTGCTTCTGATTGAAATGGGAAAGAGATGGTGATACACTTAGAGAGCAGTATTATCATGAGAATCGATTTGGGGGAGGAAAAGATGAAGATTACAGAAATGAGATGTTCTGCATGCGACGGAACCTTAAAATTAGATGAGAATAATCCTAATGTTGCAGTTTGTGAATACTGTCACACGAAATATATGATCGAATGGGATCATCCCGGCAGATCTCAGCAGGAAGATGTCCACTTAAAACGGATGCCGGAAAAAATTTCCTATCAGCCGATCCAGAAAAAAGAAGAGAAAAAGACAGGATGGAAAGCACATGGATGGAAGCGAGGGGCAGCTCTGGCAGTTTTGTTTGCCGGCTTCCTGGGTGTGATGTATGGTCTCCGCGTGTATCAGCAGGCGGATTATGGCCAACAGATATCAGGAGAAACGGTTGGAAATGGGATATCATCCATGTTTGGTGATGGGGTACAGGGGGA
>JAUNOF010000011.1:14817-40686 GCA_030537215.1 Lachnospiraceae bacterium | reverse complement strand
AAAACTTTTTTAACATTTTTCATTTTACCTATTGACATTTCTTAGCTGGACTTCCGTTTTTTCACCCTCTTATAAAATCCCTGCCTGGTCAGCCCGCAGCGCCTGGCGGCCTCTGTGGCTGTGATCCGGTTATCCCGCCAAAG
Source organism: Lachnospiraceae bacterium (assembly GCA_030537215.1). Classification (GTDB taxonomy): domain Bacteria; phylum Bacillota; class Clostridia; order Lachnospirales; family Lachnospiraceae; genus Caccovicinus. The sequence goes on along the minus strand of JAUNOF010000011.1, from coordinate 40,543 downwards.
CTGCACAATATCATCAAATGCAGGGATCTCCCGTTCATTTCTTCCGAAATGGATTCCCTTCGCCTTGGCGCAGGCGATGCCCTCTACCTGACGCTGCCGGATGTTTTCACGTTCTGTTTGAGCCACATAGGAGAGGATCTGCAGCACCAGGTCAGAGATAAAGGTGCCGGTTAAGTCCTTTCCCTTCGTCCTGGTATCTAAGAGGGGCATGTCCAAAACCAGGATATTGGCTTTCTTCTCTTTCGTCAAAAGCTGCCATTGTTCAATAATATCATCATAATTGCGCCCCAGTCGGTCGATGGATTTGACGATCAGAAGATCGCCTGCCTTGATCTGTTTCATCAGCTGCCTCCAGGCAGGCCGGGCAAAGTCTTTGCCGCTTTTTTTATCAATAAAAATATTTCCGTCCGGAATTGCATAGGGGGCCAGTGCCTCCATCTGCCGGGCTTCGTTTTGATCCTTGCTGGATACACGTACATAGCCGTAGGTTTGATTTTTCATTTAGTAGCCTCCTTATTTGTCGTTTTGTGCTGTAAAAGCAGATAAGACCTAGAATAGTAATAATGAAGCAAAAATGGGATGATTTGTTGGATTTTTTAAAAATACTCAGAAAAATGCGTTACTTGCGCTGCCGCATCAGCAATCAGATCCCGCATCCGGGATTTATGTTTCTAGGTTTCCTTATTCCGAATTGCCCCATACAGACGCTTTTTGTCAGTAATAACAGATTCAGGACATGAATATTCGCATATACGATTTTGAACCAGATATCCGAAAATTGACTAAAAATGAAAGCTCTTCCAGAGGATAATACTGATAAATAATGAAATTTTCTCAGTTTTTTGAAAAAAAAAACTTTACTAGAAAAAGATTTGTGTTATACTATACCCAGACCGTTCGCGGGCGTTTTCTTTGTGTGGGAAAAACGTCCGGCAGGCGGAGGATACACAAGAGTTAATCTAAAATCTTGAGGAGGAACTTATCTTATGGCAAAGAAATGGGTTTATTTGTTCAGTGAAGGCAATGCAACCATGAGAAACCTGTTAGGTGGCAAGGGCGCTAACTTAGCTGAGATGACCAACTTAGGTCTGCCGGTGCCGCAGGGCTTTACCATCACCACTGAGGCTTGTACTCAGTATTATGAGGATGGCAGAAAAATTAATGACGAAATTATGGAACAGATCATGGAGCACATTGCTAAGATGGAAGAGATCACCGGTAAGAAGTTTGGTGATAAGGAGAATCCATTATTAGTTTCTGTTCGTTCCGGTGCCAGAGCTTCCATGCCTGGTATGATGGACACCATCTTAAACCTTGGCTTAAATGAAGAAGTAGTAGAAGTATTAGCAGCAAAGTCCGGCAACCCACGTTGGGCTTGGGACTGCTACAGAAGATTTATCCAGATGTTCTCCGATGTAGTTATGGAAGTTGGCAAGAAGTACTTCGAAGAGCTGATCGATAAGATGAAAGCCGAGAAGGGCGTTACCCAGGACGTTGAGCTGACCGCTGATGACTTAAAGGAATTAGCAAACCAGTTCAAGGCTGAGTACAAGGAGAAGATCGGCAATGACTTCCCAACTGATCCAAAGGAGCAGTTAATGGAAGCAATCAAGGCTGTATTCCGTTCCTGGGACAACCCAAGAGCAAACGTATATCGTCGTGACAACGATATCCCATATTCCTGGGGTACCGCAGTTAACGTACAGATGATGGCATTCGGCAACATGGGCGAGACCTCTGGTACCGGCGTTGCATTTACCCGTGACCCAGCTACCGGCGAGAAGCACCTGATGGGTGAGTTCTTAATGAACGCACAGGGCGAGGACGTAGTAGCAGGTGTTCGTACTCCTCAGAAGATTGACCAGTTAAAGGAAGTTATGCCGGAGGTTTATGAGCAGTTCGTAGGTATCTGCCATACTCTGGAGGATCATTACAGAGACATGCAGGATATGGAGTTCACCATCGAGGATAAGAAGCTGTACATGCTTCAGACCCGTAATGGTAAGAGAACGGCTAAGGCTGCATTAAAGATCGCTTGTGATTTAGTAGACGAGGGCATGATCGATGAGAAGAAGGCAGTAGCCATGATCGATCCAAGAAACTTAGACACCTTACTGCACCCGCAGTTTGATGCTGCTGCATTAAAGAAGGCTGAGCCAATGGCTAAGGCACTGGCTGCATCTCCAGGCGCTGCATGCGGTAAGATCGTATTCTCCGCTGAGGATGCGAAGGAGTGGAAGGCAAGAGGCGAGAAGGTTGTATTAGTTCGTCTGGAGACCTCCCCAGAGGATATCGAGGGTATGAAGGCTTCCCAGGGTATCCTGACTGTTCGCGGCGGTATGACCTCTCACGCAGCAGTAGTTGCTCGTGGTATGGGTACCTGCTGTGTATCCGGCTGCTCCGAGATCGTTATGGACGAGGCGAACAAGAAGTTCACTCTGGCCGGCAAGGAATTCCACGAGGGTGACTGGTTATCCATCGATGGTTCTACCGGTAACATTTATGACGGCATCATCCCAACTGTTGACGCTACCATCGCAGGTGAGTTCGGCAGAATCATGGCTTGGGCTGACAAGTATAGAAGATTAAAGGTTCGCACCAATGCGGATACTCCGGCTGACGCTAAGAAGGCTCGTGAGTTAGGCGCTGAAGGTATCGGTCTGTGCCGTACCGAGCATATGTTCTTCGAGGGCAACAGAATCGACGCATTCCGCGAGATGATCTGCGCTGAGACCGTAGAAGAGAGAGAAGCAGCTCTTGAGAAGATCCTGCCAGAGCAGCAGGGCGATTTCGAGAAGCTGTACGAGGCTTTGGAAGGCAACCCAGTTACCATCCGTTTCCTGGATCCGCCTCTGCATGAGTTCGTTCCTACCGAGGAAGCTGACATCAAGAAGCTGGCCGACGCTCAGGGCAAGACTGTAGAGCAGATCAAGGCTATCTGCGACAGCTTACATGAGTTCAACCCAATGATGGGTCATCGTGGATGCCGTCTGGCTGTTACCTACCCGGAGATCGCTAAGATGCAGACCAAGGCTGTTATCCGTGCGGCAATCAACGTAAAGAAGGCTCATCCGGACTGGAAGGTAGAGCCGGAGATCATGATTCCGTTAGTTGGCGATATCAAGGAGTTAAAGTACGTTAAGAAGTTCGTTGTTGAGACCGCTGACGCTGAGATCGCAGCAGCAGGCGTAGAGCTGAAGTATGAAGTAGGTACCATGATCGAGATCCCAAGAGCAGCTTTAACTGCTGATGACATTGCGAAGGAAGCTGAGTTCTTCTGCTTCGGTACCAATGACTTAACTCAGATGACCTACGGCTTCTCCCGTGATGACGCTGGCAAGTTCTTAAATGCATACTATGATGCAAAGATCTTCGAGAATGATCCATTCGCTAAGCTGGATCAGGTTGGCGTAGGCAAGCTGATGGAGATGGCAATTAAGTTAGGCAAGCCAGTTCGTCCTGAGTTACATGTAGGTATCTGCGGCGAGCACGGCGGTGATCCTTCCTCCGTAGAGTTCTGCCATAAGATCGGCCTGGATTATGTATCCTGTTCTCCATTCCGCGTTCCGATCGCTCGTCTGGCAGCAGCTCAGGCAGCTCTGAACGACTAATTGCTGTACCATATATAGGTATATTAATGTAATGAGAAAGAGGTACTCGATAGTAAACTATCGGGTATCTCTTTTATTGATTCTTATTTCATAATCGGTCATCTCGATTATAGTCGGAAAAATCCACAGAAATTTAACAATTTTGTAAAGACAGCAAAGGGAAATCATGATATGATAGTAAAGATATTGGCAATGCGATTTTAGGGTATTGCCATGTTAAAAACCAGTAATACTAGGAAAAGGGAAATAAGTTAAAATGAATCGAATGAAATCCTATTTAAAAAAGGGGGGAGCGAGGGTTGCTTCCTTTGCTGTAAGCTTTGCGCTGATCTTACAGGCAGGTGTATTCCCTGCCTACGGGAAACCGACCTGGCCGGCGGATACAGGAATCCAGGCGGAGGCAGGGATCGTGGTGGACGAGGAGACGGGAGCGGTGCTCTTTGGACAGAACATCCATCTTCCTTATGCTCCAGCCAGCATTACCAAGCTTTTAACGGCGCTGGTGGTGATTGAGAACAGCCCGTCGCTGGATGACACGGTGGTCTTTTCCCACGATGCGGTTTATAATGTGGAGTCAGGAAGCGGTAATGCATTAGGCTTAGAGGAGGGCGACCAGCTTTCTGTCCGGGATTGCCTTTATGCTCTGCTTCTTCGTTCCTCCAATCAGGCGGCCAATGCGCTGGCGGAGTATGTAGGCGGTACCCGGGAAGGGTTCGTGGCTATGATGAATGAGAAGATCCGCAGTCTTGGCTGCACAGAGAGCAATTTTGCCAATCCCTCTGGATTAAATGATGAGAATCAGTACGTGTCGGCCTATGATATGGCGATTATCGGGCGGGCTGCGTTTGCCAATGAAACCTTGATGGAAATTAATTCCAGCACTACCTACCGGCTTCCATCTACCATCAATAATCCGGAGGGGCGGCAGGTGAATATGGAGCATAAGCTGCTGATCACCACCGATGAGACAAGCCCGAATTATTATCCGGCAGCGGTTGCGGGAAAAACCGGCTTTACCTCCATAGCTGGAAATACACTGGTAACCTGTGCACGGGAAGGAGAGAGAAGTCTGGTATCGGTTGTGCTGAAAAGCAACCAGACCCACTATACCGATACTATCGCCCTTTTAAATTTTGGCTTCCAGAATTTTCAGAATCTGGATGCCACTGGAGATGAGGCTACTTTATTTGGAGCAGAGGGGACGCTGACCATCGGAGATCAGACCTATCAGAGAGAGGAATTGGAGGTTCAGGGCAGTCGGCTGGTGACGGTTCCTACTGGCGCAACTCTTGCTGATGTGGACCGTGAGCTGGTGACGGGAGAAGAGATGGATGCCTGGATTCCAGAGGATGCGGTGGCGGAGATCCGTTATACATACGATGAACGTGTAGTAGGGCGAAGCTATTTTGTCAGCCTGGTTCCGGATGGCGACGCACTTCTTGAGGTAGGCGCCGGAGAGGATGCTTTGAATCAGAATGAAGGGGAGGATGGAGTGATCGGCCCTGGCAGCAGCTCGGATGTCCCGGCGGAATCCGGTAAGCCGATGTCGCCGGAGACAAAGGCCCTTCTGGTGAAGGTGGGGCTGTATGCCCTGGCAGCAGCCTTATTGGCTGCCGCAGCAGCACTGATCGTTTTTCACATGAGAAAGGTGAAGAGAGAACGGGAGGAGGCGGCCCAGAGGCGGAGAGAGAGACGACGTCAGAGATTGGCGGAGATCGGCTGCTCAGAGGATGAGTTTAAGCGCATGGTGAATGAGCGATACGGAAAAAAGGATAAAGAATAAATATAGATAACCAATCGTTGCTGAATCAAAAGACAAGGCCCAAGGAGATGCCCCAGGCCTTGTTTTTTTCGATTTTATTTTGAATTGGTATCGAAGTTATAGGTGTCCAGAAGCTGATTCTTAATATGCCACAGCTCATTGGACAGGTCTACATGAACCTTGTGGGGATTGACCAGACGTAAGGATTCCTCCCAGAGGGTGCTTAATTCCTGCTTGCAGTACTTCTGGATATCCATTACCTTGGGGGACTGGTATACGCATTCACCGTTTTTAAATACGGGAACCAGCAATTCACGCATAGTATAGCTCTTTGGCGCCAGATGTGTCTTTTTCCAGGTCTGGATGGGATCGAAGAGCAGCAGGGAATTGGATTCGTCAAAGGTTTCATCTGCCAGACAGATCAGGTCAGCAATGATTTTTCCGGTTTCACGGCTGTAGATACGCTGGATGGTCTTATTCCCTGGGTTGGTGATCTTCTCCACATTTTCGGAAAGCTTGATCTTTGGAATAAATTTGCCGGTTTCCTTATCCTTGATGGCAGCCAGCTTATATACGCCGCCGAAGGACGGGCAGTCCTTTGCAGTAATCAGGTTGGTACCAACGCCCCAGGAATTGATGGTTGCGCCCTGAAGCTTTAAGCTGTTGATCAGCTCCTCATCCAGGTCATTGGAAGCGGAGATCACAGCATCGGAGAAGCCTGCGGCATCCAGCATTTTCTTTGCCTTTTTGGACAGATAAGCCAGGTCGCCGCTGTCTAAGCGGATGCCGTAAAAGGTCAGAGGGATTCCGGCGTCCCGCATTTCCTGGAATACCTGGATCGCGTGAGGAATCCCGGAGTTTAAGGTATCATACGTATCTACCAGCAGGATACATGCATTGGGATACATCTTGGCGTAGGTGCGGAATGCAGTCAGCTCATCCGGGAAACTCATGATCCAGCTGTGGGCATGGGTTCCCTTTACCGGTACGTCAAACATCTTGCCTGCCAGAACATTGGAGGTGCCGATGCAGCCTGCAATCATGGCAGCTCTTGCGCCGTAGATTCCCGCATCCGGTCCCTGGGCGCGGCGGAGACCAAATTCCATCACACCGTCTCCTTGAGCGGCATGAACTACCCGGTAGGTTTTGGTTGCGATCAGGCTCTGGTGATTTACAATATTTAACAAAGCAGTCTCGATCAGCTGTGCCTCCATGATGGGAGCAACTACCTTTACCAAAGGCTCCCTTGGGAACACGACCGTTCCTTCTGGGATGGCATAGATATCACCGGAAAATTTAAAATGGAACAGATAATCCAGAAAATCTTCTTCAAACATGCCGGTGGAACGGAGATAGTCCACATCATCCTGATCGAAATGCAGATCCTTGATGTATTCAATCACCTGATCTAATCCGGCACAGATGGCGAAGCCGTTGCCGAATGGATTGCTGCGGTAGAATACATCGAAAACCACGGTTTCGTTGGCATCCTTTTCTTTAAAGTATCCCTGCATCATAGTAAGTTCATAAAAGTCCGTTAATAATGTTAAATTTCTTTTGCTCATGGTAAGCTTCTCCTTATATCGCGCCGAAAATTCCTGGGTGCTTCTTGTGGTTATAATTTTACAATAGTATAGCATAAAAATTACAAATGACAAGATAAATGTTAAAAAAATAACAAACATAAGCAGATGTTGATACATAAAATAGAAGAACCTGTAAGAAAACTGTAATAGAAAAATAATTTGGAAGGAGTTGGTTGATGAGGAAAAATGTGGTATGATGAGAAACAAAAAAGTGCAGGGAACGGACGGAACTCTGCAGGAGAAGGAAAAGAAGAGGAAGCTACTATGAGATTACCAAAAAGAATTGCGGCAGCCGTTGCTGCTTTATTAACAGGTGTGAGTATGGCTATGGCAGTATCTGGTCCGGCTTATGCTGGTACTGCCGGTGTGCAGCTGACCGGCCCGGGAATGGAGGAAAAGGAGCTGAAGGGGGTCTGGATCTCCTATCTGGAGTGGCAGGCTATGCCCAAGACTCAGGCAGAATTTCAACAGGCAGCGGATACTATGCTGGATCACTGCGTAAACTGGGGGATGAATGCTATCTTTTTACATGCTCATTCTCACACAGATGCCACATATCCTTCGGACATTCTGCCATGGTCCAAGTATGTGTCCGGCGTTCAGGGAAGAGATCCGGGGTTTGACCCATTTGGATATTTTGTACAGGCTGCACATCAGAGAGGACTTCAGGTTCACGCCTGGTTCAATCCCTACCGGGTAACCGGCTATCAGATGAGCTGGGAGGAAGTATCAGACCAAAATCCTGCCAAGCAGTGGCTTACAGACGATGATCCTTCCAATGACCGCTGGGTATTGCTTCAGGGCGGTGAGTATTACTTAAATCCCTCCATCCCTCAGGTGCAGGAGCTGGTGGCGGAAAGCGTTCAGGAGGTGCTTTGGAAGTATGATGTGGAGGGGATCCATTTTGATGATTACTTCTATCCTGCAGTGGATGACAGCAGGGAGGGCAGCTGGTTTGACAAACCGGAGTACGATGCTTCCGGCAGCGCCTTATCCATTGCAGACTGGCGGCGGGAAAATGTGAATCAGCTGGTTTCTAAGGTTTACAGCCGGGTAAAGGCCATAAAGCCAGAGGCTGTCTTCGGCATCAGCCCTCAGGGCTATTTAAAGAATCTCCGCAGTGATACCAGCATGTTTGTGGATATTGACCGATGGATGACCTCCGGAGGCTACATCGATTACATCATGCCGCAGCTTTACTGGGGCTTTGAGGCCAGAACCTCAGACGGCAGCCTGGCTCCATATGCCTTTGACCCAAATCTGTCCTCCTGGATCGCTCTGAAGCAAAAAGGTACGGTCAGGCTGTATCTGGGACTGGGTATGTACCGCGCCGGAACCAATGTATCGGATCATAATGAAATTTCGGAATGGCTCCGCTGTGATGATATCCTGAAGCGTCAGGTAGAAGCCGGAAGAGCCTCCGGTCAGGTATCCGGCTGCTGCTTCTTCAGCTACAGCTCCTTCCTGGAGGAGACATCGGCCAGCGAAGTGGCAAATCTGATACCGATCCTTCAGATGAAGAAGTAAAATTTCTGCTTGTAACTTTTCTCATTTAGTGCTAGAATAATCACGACATAAATCAGTGCTGTGATTGGGACAGGGCAAGCGGAGCCTTTCATTTCAGAGAACTGCCGGAAGCTGCAAGACAGTATGAGAGCCGCGCACTATCACCCAGGAGCATCCCGCCGAAAGACGCTTTGAGTAGGCCGGGACGGATTCTCACCGTTACAGGAGATACTGTTAAAGCAGCCCGGCGTATGCCGGAGAGAAGACAGGATAAGAGGCTGCAGAATGGCCTGCAGCAAGCAGAGTGGTACCACGGAATTTTCCGCCTCTGCGGTTTGATGAACAGATCCATCAGACCGCAGAGGTTTTTATTTTACTGGGACTTTAATGCTTGAAAGTGGTGATATGAAAAAGCGCCGGTTCTGCCTCCTGCGCCTGCAGACACGAAAGCTATGTCAGATTGCAACGGTTCAGACGGAGTATCATCTTCTCCGGCAGAACGGTTGCTCCAGTATTACATAAGAAAGGAAGATTGGGTATGAAAATCTACAAAAAGTGTATGGATGTGCTGGCTTTTGCGGAAAAGCTGATTCTGGCGGCATCCACCTTGCTGATTCTGGTGCTGACCGTAGGAAACGTATTTTCCCGAAAGGTCATTCACCAGTCCTGGTCATTTACCGAAGAACTGGTTGTTGCGGTATTTGTCCTGATTACTTTAATGGCAGCGGCGCTGGCCTGCCGGGAAGGGGAGCTGGTAAGTCTGACCTTGCTCACCGACCGCCTTCCCAGGAGTCTGAAAAAGCCGTCCGTGATCTTAATTACCCTGCTCAGCATTATTTTCACCGCTATTCTGTTTCAATACGGTATGGATAAGGTGCTGACGCAGATGGCCAATGGAAAGCGTACCTTTGTGTTAAACTGGCCGGAATGGATCTTCTGGTCCTTTGTTCCCATCGGGGCCGGATGCATGATCCTGCATTTTCTGGAATATTGCATTGATTTTTGCATGAAAGAGGAGGAGGAAGCGAAATGATCAGCGTAGTGTTATTTATTTCCTTTTTCTTGTTTTTGATCCTGGGCGTGCCCATCAGCATCTGCTTAGGGCTGTCCTCGGTATGTGCCATCCTGTATTCCGGCACATCCCTGACCATTGTAGCAACCAATATCTATTCCGGTATCAGCAAGTTCCTGCTGCTGGCGATTCCCTTCTTTGTGTTGTCAGGGAACATTATGGCGAAGGCGGGGATCTCCAAACGGCTGATCAAGTTTGTCAATACCTGCGTGGGACACCGGAGGGGCGGTGTGGCCATTGTATGCGTAATCGTGGCCTGCTTTTTCGGCGCCATCTCCGGCTCCGGCCCGGCAACTGTGGCGGCTTTGGGTTCTGTGCTGATCCCGGCCATGATCATAGAGGGCGGCTTTTCCGCTCCCTTTTCCACAGCGCTGCTGGCCACAGCAAGCTCCATCGCCATTGTCATTCCCCCCAGCATCGCATTTGTGGTGTATGCGTCCATCTCCGGCGTATCCATCGCAGATATGTTTACTGCCGGTATCGTGCCGGGACTTTTAATGGGTGCTGTTCTGGTCATTGTGGTTATGATGGAGGCCAGAAAGCATGATATTAAGCCGCAGCAGGCAAAGGCTGGCTTTGGTGAGCGCTGGGCGGCATTTAAGGAGGCATTCTGGGGCTTCCTGATGCCGGTGATCATCCTGGGAGGTATCTACGGCGGTATTTTTACCCCTACAGAGGCGGCTGCCGTATCGGTTGTGTACGGCCTGTTTGTAGGCATGGTGATCTACCGGGAGGTATCCTTAAAGGATCTGTGGGATATCGCAATTGACTCTGCAAAGACCACCGGAGGTATTATGCTGATTGTGGCATGTGCGTCCCTGTTTTCTTTTGTGTGTACCCAGTTTGGCATTGCGCAGGCAGCATCCGATCTGCTGGGAAGCATTGCCCATAATCAGTTTACCTTCCTGCTGATCGTAAATATTATTTTCCTGATTGCAGGATGCTTTATCGATGCCAACTCCGCGATGTACATTTTTATTCCCATTATGCTGCCGGTTTGTAAAAAATTGGGTTACGACCTGGTTGCATTCGGTGTAGCTGCAACTGTAAACCTGGCTATCGGTCAGGTAACGCCTCCGGTAGGGGTAAATCTGTTTGTGGCCATCGCAGTAAAGCTGAAAAACGGCATGAGCGTGACCATTCAGCAGATCTCCAGGGCGGTGGCGCCGATGATTGTGGCTTCCCTTGTGGTGCTGCTGGGTATCAGCTACATTCCATCCATCACTACCTTCCTGCCAAAATGGATGTCAGGGGACAGCTATACCGGTATGGCAGCAGCGGCAGAAGGCGGTTCCTCCTACGATTCCTTGGAGGCGTATGATGCCATTGACGATTACAGTGATCTGGGCTGGGAGGAGCAAACCTGGAATTTTACATGCTCCACCACAGAGAACAGTACCTGGGCGGAAGGCGGCCGGAAATTCGGTGAGCTGATGGAGAAGGCTACCGGCGGCAAGATCAAGGTCAATGTGTATGCAGCGGACCAGCTGACAGGAGGCAATCAGTCTGAGGGGATCCAGGCTTTGATGAATGGTGATCCGGTGCAGGTGTCTATGCACAGCAACCTGATCTACTCCGCCTTTGACCCTCGGTTTAACGTGGTATCCCTGCCATACCTGTTTGATTCGGTGGAAGATGCTGATGCCAAGTTTGACGGCGCAGCCGGTGAAAAGCTGAAGGAGATTTTAGAGGAATACGGCCTTCACTGCATGGGTATCGCGGAGAACGGATTCCGCCAGCTGACCAACAGTGTAAGAGAGATCAAGTCCGCAGCGGACATGAAGAATTTAAAGATTCGTGTGGCGGGAAGTAACCTGCTGATGGAGTGCTATAAATGCTGGGGAGCCGACGCCACGAATATGAACTGGTCTGAGACTTACACCGCTCTGCAGCAGAAGACAGTAGAAGGCCAGGAGAACCCGCTTCCGGCCATTGATGCAGCCAGTGTGCAGGAGGTTCAGCCTTACTGCTCCCTGTGGAATGCCAACTATGACTGCCTGTTTTTCTGTATCAACCAGGAGATCTATGATAAGCTGACTCCGGAGCAGCAGGCAGTGGTGGATGAAGCAGGACAGAAGGCGGTTGCTTATGAGCGTTATATCAACCGTGCCGGCGATGATGAGATCAAGAGCCGCTGGGCAGAGAAGAACGGCGTGACGATCACATCGTATGAGGATATGGATATTGATTCCTTTAAGGAAGCGGTAGCCCACATTCCGGAATGGTTTCAGAAGGAGCTGGAGAACCAGGGTTATGAAGATGCGGCAGAGCTGATTGCAGTCTTTACTGGTGATGCTTCTTGAAAATGAACGTGTCAGTACACTAGGTTGGATAATGATAAAAATGACAACTCTTATTCAGTAATAAGCAAACAAAGTTAGCAATTATGCACAAAAATATAAAAAATTTTTGAGGATTATACAAATTGACTAAAAATTTTTAGATTCTATAATAGGAGTAATTCCATAACCCTTTTACCATATGTATATCCTGGGGATTGGCCCAGAGTTTCTACCAACTGCCAAAAGAGTTGACTACATAGGATTGTTGTAGTTGGCTCTTTTTTTGTTTTCTGAAACTTCATATTGGGATGTGGAAATATCCTGCGCCGTGTTTCATATCTGTCGTGAACGGCATGGAGATGAAAGCTGAAAAGAAGAAAGAAAGTACGAAATGAATGAAAGGAGGAGAGAAAGCAGAGAAACGGAAAGCAGAGTGATGCAGCATGGAAAGAAGCCGAATCAAGATCAATATGCAGAGGATGATCGGCCAAAAGTCAAAAGATGGTTGAAAAGGGGAATAAAACACGGAGGTAAGTGGAATGAACAGCAATATGAACAGTACGAATTGCAGCATTAACAACATATACAAGCTTGACGGCAGAGTTCCTGTGGGAAAGGCGATTCCGTTTGGACTGCAGCATATCCTGGCTATGTTTGTATCGAATCTGGCGCCGATCACCATCATCGCAGGTGCAGCGAAGCCGGCTCTGACAGCAGCACAGGTGGGACTTCTTCTGCAAAATGCCATGTTTGTGGCGGGGATTGCAACCTTGATTCAGTTGTATCCGCTGTGGAAGATCGGTTCAAAGCTTCCGGTGGTCATGGGCGTCAGCTTTACATTTGTGACGGTGCTCAGTACCATATCAGCAAATTATGGCTATCCGGCAGTGATCGGGGCGGTTCTGATCGGCGGTATTTTTGAAGGAACACTGGGACTGATGGCGAAATACTGGCGGAAGCTGATCACGCCGATTGTAGCCGCTTCTGTGGTAACGGCAATCGGATTTTCTCTGTTTACAGTAGGCACGCGCTCCTTTGGCGGCGGCTACAATGATGATTTTGGCTCGGCGCAGAATCTGATTCTTGGTACGGTCACTCTGATAACTTGTTTGCTGTGGAACATTCTTGCGAAGGGATATTTGAAGCAGCTTTCCGTGCTGGCAGGTCTGGTAGTGGGATATGTGGCAGCCATTTTTATGGGCAAGGTTGATCTTAGCCTGATCATGTCCGGCGGTGTGATCGCGCCTCCCAGACTGCTTCCGTTTAAGCCGGAATTTCATCTGGGAGCCATTGTGTCAGCCTGCATCATCTTCCTGGTATCTGCAGCCGAAACCATTGGCGATACATCAGCTTTGGTGTCCGGCGGTCTGGGAAGGGAAATTACAGGAGAGGAGATCTCTGGTTCTCTGGCCTGTGACGGGTATGCGTCAGCGCTTTCTTCCATCTTTGGATGTCCGCCAGTAACCTCGTTCTCCCAGAATGTGGGATTAGTTGCCATGACAAAGGTAGTTAACCGGTTTACCATCATGACAGGAGCGGTCTGCATGATCCTGGCAGGCTTGCTGCCGCCGGTAGGGAATTTCTTTGCATCTCTTCCGGACGCTGTGCTGGGCGGCTGTACCATTATGATGTTCGGCACGATCCTTACATCCGGCATGCAGATGATTGCAGACAGCGGCTTTTCTCAGAGAAATATTGTGATTGCCTCTTTGTCGCTGTCCATCGGCATCGGTTTTACGACAGCCAGCGAGTCCGGAATCTGGGGCATCTTCCCGCCTGTGGTGCAGACGGTATTTTCTGCTAATGTTGTAGCTGTAGTATTTGTGGTGGCAGTTATTTTAAGCCTGATCCTGCCGAAGGATATGGATGTGAAGAAGCTGGATGAGACAAAATAAGGTAAGGATTGTTATTAAAATTTCGTTAAAATCCTGTATATAACATGCAAATAACCGAGAAAGCATCGGATACAATCGTAAAAAATGCTGATTCCACCTGAAAACCTTGACTTTTCCAGGTCTGGTTTATATAATAGAGTGGTGATAAAAAAGACTGTGATAGAGACAGTAGGACGATCCTAAAAGCATAGAGAGCCGGGGATGGTGGAAGCCTGGCATGAGTAAGACCGCTCTGAAAATCACTCTGGAGTTGCCGGCTGAGAGGATGTTGGTCCTGGTTCGCATAATGAAAGTTAACTTGTGTCCAGGCGCTGCGTCAAGTAGGCTGAGACGTTTTTCCCGCGTTACAGGGAACTCATATTAAAGTATGCAGTAATGGGTGGTATAGCGAAGCGGCCTTCGTCCTGATTACAGGGATGGAGGCTTTTCTTATGTCATGGGGAGCGGCGGCATGCCGCATACCTTCATAGTGACGCGCACAGCCGGAAGGCTTGGTTTGACGGCGGAAACGCGGGTCACGCTTCGTCCTATCTGCAAAAAAGAAGATGGAGGAAGATTGCAATGTCTGACGCAGCAAAAAAGATGGTGTATCAGAAGGTTCCCACAGATTTAAAGTTTGTGGAGCGAGAGAAGGAAGTAGAAACGTTCTGGAAAGAGAACAAGATTTTTGAGAAGAGTATTGAAAGCCGTGCCAAGGGCGAGCCCTATGTGTTTTATGACGGCCCGCCTACTGCTAACGGCAAGCCTCATATCGGCCATGTGCTGACCCGTGTAATCAAGGATATGATCCCACGCTACCGCACCATGAAGGGGTATATGGTTCCCAGAAAGGCTGGCTGGGATACCCATGGACTTCCAGTGGAGCTGGAAGTGGAGAAGATGCTGGGCTTAGACGGCAAGGAGCAGATCGAGCAGTATGGTCTGGAGCCGTTTATCGGCCACTGCAAGGAAAGTGTGTGGAAGTACAAGGGCATGTGGGAGGATTTCTCCGCAACCGTAGGCTTCTGGGCTGACATGGATCACCCATATGTTACTTATCATGACGACTATATCGAGTCTGAGTGGTGGGCATTAAAGGAGATCTGGAATAAGGGATTATTATATAAGGGCTTTAAGATCGTACCTTACTGCCCGCGCTGCGGCACCCCTCTGTCCTCTCATGAGGTAGCTCAGGGCTACAAGGATGTGAAGGAGCGCTCCGCAGTTGCAAGATTTAAGGTAAAGGGAGAGGATGCTTATATTCTGGCATGGACCACCACGCCCTGGACTCTGCCTTCCAACGTGGCTCTGTGCGTGAACCCGGCGGAGGAGTATGTGAAGGTAAAGACCGGTGACGGATACACCTATTACATGGCAGGCGCTTTGGTTGGCCAGGTTCTGGGCGAGGATGTGGAGATCCTGGAGACCTATACCGGAAAGGATTTGGAATATAAAGAATACGAGCCATTGTTTGACTGTGCAGTGGCCATCTGCGAGAAGCAGCATAAGAAGGCATATTATGTAACCTGCGACAGCTACGTTACCCTGACGGATGGTACCGGCGTGGTTCATATCGCCCCGGCATTTGGTGAGGACGATGCCAATGTAGGCCGCAAGTATGACCTGCCTTTCGTTCAGTTAGTGGACGGCAAAGGCGAGATGACCAGGGAAACTCCTTACGCAGGTGTGTTCTGCAAGAAGGCTGACCCTATGGTGCTGGAGGATCTGGACAAGAAGGGCCTGTTATTCTCCGCGCCGAAGTTTGAGCATAGCTATCCTCACTGCTGGAGATGCGGCACTCCGCTGATCTACTATGCGAGAGAATCCTGGTTTATCAAGATGACTGCAGTGAAGGAGGATCTGATCCGCAATAACAATACCATCAACTGGATCCCGGAGAGCATCGGCAAGGGACGTTTCGGTGATTGGCTGGAGAATATTCAGGATTGGGGTATTTCCAGAAACCGTTACTGGGGCACCCCTCTGAATATCTGGGAGTGTGAGTGCGGCCATATGCACTCCATTGGAAGCCGCGCAGAGCTTCGCTCCATGAGCCCCAACTATGCTGAGGTGGCAAAGAAGTATGCCAAGGAGATGACGGAGGAGAACGGCTGTGAGGTAGAGCTTCACCGTCCATTTATCGATGATGTGACCATCACCTGTCCGAAGTGCGGCAAGCAGATGCACCGGGTACCGGAGGTAATTGACTGCTGGTTTGACTCCGGAGCCATGCCCTTTGCACAGCATCATTATCCATTTGAGAATAAGGAGTTGTTTGAGGCACAGTTCCCGGCACAGTTTATTTCAGAAGCAGTTGACCAGACCAGAGGCTGGTTCTACTCTCTGCTGGCAGAGTCCACCCTGCTGTTTAACAAGGCGCCTTATGAGAATGTAATCGTACTGGGCCATGTACAGGATGAGAACGGTCAGAAGATGAGCAAGTCCAAGGGCAATGCAGTAGACCCATTTGATGCCCTTGAGACCTACGGTGCGGATGCCATTCGCTGGTACTTCTACATCAACTCCGCACCGTGGCTGCCAAACCGGTTCCACGGCAAGGCCGTGACGGAAGGACAGCGGAAGTTTATGGGTACATTATGGAATACCTATGCATTCTTTGTGCTGTATGCGAATATTGATGAATTTGATGCAACAAAATATACCTTAGAATATGATAAGCTTTCCGTTATGGATAAGTGGCTGTTAAGCAAGATGAATTCTATGGTGAAGGCAGTGGATGACCATTTAGCCAACTACCGGATCCCCGAGGCAGCCAAGGTTCTGCAGGCATTTGTAGATGATATGAGCAACTGGTATGTGAGAAGAAGCCGTGAGCGTTTCTGGGCAAAGGGCATGGAGCAGGATAAGATCAATGCTTATGAGACCCTGTACACGGCTCTGGTGACTACCGCTAAGGCAGCCGCTCCTATGGTACCGTTCATGACAGAGGAGATCTACCTGAATCTGGTGAGAAGCATTGACAAGGAGGCTCCGGAAAGCGTCCACCTGTGTGATTTTCCGGCTGTAGATGAGTCCATGATCGATAAGAAGCTGGAAGAGGATATGGACGAGGTCTTAAAGATCGTAGTTATGGGCCGTGCTGCCAGAAATACTGCCAATATCAAGAACCGCCAGCCCATCGGACGGATGTTTGTAAAGGCTGACCATGTGCTGTCCGACTATTATGTGACCATTATTGAGGATGAGCTGAATGTGAAGCAGGTAAGCTTTACCGACGATGTGCGGGAGTTTACTTCCTACACCTTTAAGCCCCAGTTAAAGACAGTTGGCCCCAAGTACGGCAAGCAGCTTGGAAATATCCGCGCCGCTCTGGCCCAGATCGATGGAAACAAGGCCATGGATACCTTAAATGAGTCCGGCGCCCTGACCTTCCAGTTTGGCGATGCCCAGGTAGTGCTGACCAAGGATGACTTACTGATTGATGTTGCCCAGAAGGACGGCTTCGTCACGGAGGAGGATAACTACGTAACAGTAGTTCTGGATACCAATTTAACGGACGAATTGATCGAGGAAGGCTTTGTAAGAGAGATCATCAGTAAGATCCAGACCATGAGAAAGGAATCTGGCTTTGAGGTAACAGATCATATTCGCGTCTACTTGGCAGACGACAGCGAGAAGGTATCCGGAATCTTACGGAAGAATCTGGAGGAAATTGGAAAAGAAGTACTGGCAGATGAGGTTCGCCTTGGAACAGACAGCATAGAGCAGGCGAAAGCCGCAGCAGGCGAGAAGCCGGTATTTGCAAAGGAATGGAATATTAACGGCGAAAACGTAACCCTTGGTGTTACGAAAGCATAAATGTAAGGGGCATATTCTGCCCCTTATCAATGAAAAAACGAAGTAAGCAAGATATCCATTATGAGGAGGAAATGAAAACTATGAAGAAGGAAATTGGCTTTGACAAGGAGACCTTCAAGAAGTCCGTAGTGTACAACGTTAAGAGCCTTTACCGCAAAACCATTGACGAGGCCACCCCGGCGCAGGTATTCCAGGCAGTATCCTACGCTGCAAAGGATGTTATCATCGATCAGTGGATCGCCAGCCATAAGGAATATGAGAAGCAGGATGCCAAGACGGTATACTATCTGTCCATGGAGTTCTTAATGGGCCGTGCGCTTGGAAACAACCTGATTAACCTCTGCGCATATGGCGAGGTGAAGGAAGCGCTGGATGAGCTGGGCTTTGACTTGAATCTGATCGAGGATCAGGAGCCGGATGCAGCCTTAGGAAACGGCGGTTTAGGCCGTCTGGCAGCATGCTTCCTGGATTCTCTGGCAACCCTGGGCTATCCGGCATACGGCTGCGGTATCCGCTATCGTTACGGTATGTTCAAGCAGAAGATCGAGAACGGCTTCCAGGTTGAGGTTCCGGATGAGTGGTTAAAGGACGGCAACCCATTTGAGGTGCGCCGCTCTGAGTACGCTACCGAGGTAAAGTTCGGGGGCTACGTAAGAACCGAGTGGGATGGCAAGAACAACAACTTTATCCAGGAGGGCTATCAGTCCGTACTGGCAGTTCCGTATGATATCCCGGTAGTTGGCTACGGCAACAACGTGGTAAATACCCTTCGTGTATGGGATGCACAGCCAATCAACACCTTTAAGCTGGATGCATTCGACCGCGGCGATTATCAGAAGGCTGTTGAGCAGGAGAATCTGGCAAAGAATATCTGTGAGGTTCTGTATCCCAACGATAACCATTATGCAGGCAAGGAGCTTCGCTTAAAGCAGCAGTATTTCTTCATCTCCGCAAGTGTACAGAGGGCTGTTGCCAAGTATATGGAGAAGCATGATGATATTCATAAATTCCATGAGAAGGTTGTGTTCCAGTTAAATGATACCCATCCAACGGTAGCCGTTGCTGAGTTAATGCGCATCCTGTTAGACGTTTACCATCTGTCCTGGGATGAGGCATGGGCAGTGACCACTAAGACCTGCGCTTATACCAACCACACGATCATGGCAGAGGCTTTGGAAAAGTGGCCTATCGAGCTGTTCTCCAGACTGCTTCCTCGTGTATACCAGATCGTGGAGGAGATCAACCGCCGCTTCATCGCTGATATTCAGGCCAAGTTCCCTGGCGATCAGGAGAAGGTACGGAAGATGGCCATTATTTACGATGGTCAGGTAAAGATGGCTCACTTAGCGATCGCAGGCAGCTTCTCCGTAAACGGTGTTGCAAGACTGCATACGGAGATCTTAAAGAATCAGGAGTTAAAGTCCTTCTACCAGATGTATCCGGAGAAGTTCAACAACAAGACCAACGGTATCACCCAGAGACGTTTCCTGCTTCACGGCAACCCATTATTAGCAGACTGGGTAACCTCCAAGATCGGAGATGAGTGGATCACCGACCTTCCCCATATCAAGAGACTGTCCATCTATGCCAACGATGAGAAGTGCCAGCAGGAGTTTATGAACATCAAGTACCAGAACAAGATCCGTCTGGCGAAGTATATCAAGGAGCATAACGGCATTGATGTAGACCCACGTTCCATCTTTGATGTACAGGTTAAGCGTCTGCACGAGTATAAGCGTCAGCTGATGAACATCCTGCATGTCATGTATCTGTACAACCAGTTAAAGGACAATCCAAATATGGATATCGTTCCGAGAACCTTTATTTTCGGTGCGAAGGCAGCAGCCGGCTACAAGAGAGCAAAGCTGACCATTAAGCTGATCAACTCCGTGGCAGATGTGATCAACAACGATAAGAGCATTAACGGCAAGATCAAGGTTGTCTTCATCGAGGATTATCGGGTATCCAATGCAGAGATCATCTTCGCGGCTGCTGATGTCAGCGAGCAGATTTCTACTGCATCCAAGGAAGCTTCCGGTACCGGAAACATGAAGTTTATGTTAAACGGTGCTCTGACCTTAGGAACCATGGACGGCGCTAATGTTGAGATCGTGGAAGAGGTTGGCGAAGATAAGGCATTTATTTTCGGTGCATCTTCGGATGAAATCATCAACTACGAAAACAACGGCGGTTACTACCCAATGGACATCTTCAACAATGATCAGGATATCCGCCGGGTGCTGATGCAGCTGATCAACGGCTACTATTCTCCAAACGATCCAGAGCTGTTCAGAGATATCTACAACTCTCTGCTGAACACCCAGAGCAGCGACCGTGCCGATACCTACTTTATCTTAAAAGACTTCCGCTCCTACGCAGAAGCTCATGAGCGGATCGACCAGGCATACCGCGATGAGAAGTGGTGGGCACAGGCTGCCATTGAGAATGTGGCACACAGCGGCAAGTTCACCTCTGACCGTACCATCGAAGAGTATGTAAGAGATATCTGGCACTTAGACCGTGTTAAGGTAGAATTGAACTAATAAAAGGCGCGTTATTTGCGCCGTGAATCCAATTACCAGGTTCGCGCAGCGGTTCTGGTAATATCAAAGAGCGTCTCCTCATACATTGAGTATGAGGAGGCGTTTTTTTATGAAATGGAAGAAGGTGTACTTGATCTTTTTGGGGGCCTGTTGTTTTCCCTATGTGGTAACACTTGGATGGACAGGCAGTGTAAGCGGAAGCCAGCGGGTGCTGGAACGGATGGGAAGTGGAAATCCATCACTCATCAGCGGAAAAACCGTGATCCTGGACCGGGATACCACCAGCTTCCTGGATGTGGAACAGTATCTGGTGGGCGTGGTAGCCAGGCAGATTCCGGCGGAATATGAGCTGGAGGCGCTGAAAGCCCAGGCGGTGATCGCCAGAACCTACATTTACCAGCAGATGGCAGGAGCGGACCAGATCCCGGAATCCGCACTGGATATGGATTATCTGGAGGAGGCTCAGCTAGAACGGATGTGGGGGACAAAGCAGTTTATGGAATTATATGGGAAGATAGAGCAGGCAGTGAGGGAGACAAACGGTCTGGTAATGGAATATGAGGGCAGTTATATTGACCCCTGGTTCAGCCGCTGCAGCGCCGGAAAAACAAGGCCTGGAGATGAAGCGCACCCTTATCTGGCCAGTGTAGACTGCTCAAAGGATCTGGAAGCGGATGGTTACCTGCAGATCAAGGAATGGACGCCGGACGAATTCTCCCGCCTGATCAGCAGCATCCCGGAGGGCGGCCCGGTATCGGCAGACCAGGTTCCGGAAACCATTCAGATCGGAGCGCGGGATGAAGCCGGATATGTTTCCGTGGTGCAGATTGGAAACTACCAGTTTACAGGGGATGAGGTGCGGTACGCCCTGAATCTGAACTCCTCTTTTTTCCGGCTGGAGGATTATGAAGGGAATGTGCGGGCTGTGGTAAAGGGGATCGGCCATGGATACGGCATGAGTCAGTACGATGCCAACCGGAAGGCGGCAGAGGGGTGGGGCTTTGAGGAGATCCTGCATTATTTTTATCAAAATATTGTGTTGATTTCTGAATAAGTCCTTTCGCTTTGGTAAGAATATTACCGAGGTGATAAATGTGAAGGAAAAAGTAAATCAATTGTTCAAGGATAAGCTTACCCTTGTCATGTTGGTGTTGGGCCTGCTGACTATAGTAGCTGCGGCAGGCGTGGTCACTCTGCAAAGAGGACAGACAGAAGAAAGCCCGTACTTAAATCTGGAGGGCGACCCGGAGCATCTGGTAGATGGAGCCGGAGAAGGACAAATGCAGGCAGAAGGAGCTTCCGATGCAGGACAGGGAACTGGCGCACTGGCGGATGGAAGTGCAGCCGGCGATGCCGGTGAAGGTTTGGATGGAAGCACGGCTGGAACCGGCAGCCAGAAGCAGTCAGCGGATGCAGCTGCAGCAGAAGGACAGGATGGCAGCGGCTCGGAGCAGCTGGCAGCTGACTATGGTGCAGCAGTCGACAGTGCCGATGGCTTGTCAGAAGAGGCAGCTTTGGCTGGAGCTGGTCTGGATGCTGCAACCGGCCTGGTGCTGAATTTTGCCCAGACTCAATCCATGCTGTGGCCGGTGGAGGGCAATGTACTACTGGATTATAACATGGACTCCACCATCTACTTCCCAACTCTGGAGCAGTATAAGTGCAATCCGGGCCTGGTGATCCAGGGAGATGTGAGCCAGCCGGTGACTGCTCCCGCCAATGCCAGAGTGATGGAGTCTGGAACCAATGAGGAAATTGGAAATTATCTGGTGTTAGACCTTGGGGATGATTACGCTCTAACCTGCGGACAACTGAAGGAGGTTCAGGCAGTGGAGGGCGAATATCTGGAAAAAGGGCAGATATTAGGCTATGTAGCAGAGCCTACCAAGTATTATACCCTGGAAGGTCCGAATGTATTTCTGGAGCTTACCAAAAATGGAAAGACGGTAGATCCTCTGGACTATCTGGAATAAGGTTTGCAAACCATAATGGAACGATGCAGGTAAAGTAAAAAAAATAGAAGATGAAAAAACGGCTTCAGGTCAGGACGCTCTGTAAGCCGTTTTTTGCATTTTCTCCTTCTGAATTGAATTCTGTTAAAAAAGTTGTCATATTTACAAAGGTTTTACATATCCTTTTATTGTGCGGTCTAGTTCAGACGGAAAAATATTGATAAGCTAAAAGGAAGAAATTGATATGATGACAGGAGAAAACCGGGTGATGAAGCATCAGGATTTGAGAAAATTTCAGAGCAGTTCGTTCCAGATTAAAAGCAGCTGCGCCATTCGCGTGCTGACGGCAAAGCTCCAGCTGGCAGATGCGGAGCTGTCGTTAAAGCTTGGGAGAAATGTGCTGGTTCACACCAGCGGACGGATTAAAACAGTGGAGAGCATTTTAGCAAAATGCAGGAAAAAAGGATATGAGCCTACATACGAGAATGCCATGGAGAAGATCAATGATATTATCGGCGTGCGGGCTGTGTGCTCCTTTGAGGATGATGTGTACCGGATGGCAGAGATTCTGTACACCCATAAGGATTTAAGGATCATAAAGAAAAAGGATTATATCAAAACGCCCAAAAGCTCCGGCTACCGCAGCCTCCATCTGATCGTGGAGCTTCCCATCTATTTTCAGAGAGAAACCCAGTGGGTTCGGGCGGAAATCCAGCTTCGGACTCCGGCCATGGATTTCTGGGCCGGGGTGGATCACCAGCTCCGGTATAAGAAAGGAAAGAAGGAAGCGATCCTGATCGGGGAGGAGCTGAAACAGTATTCCCAGGCTGTGGCGGAGCTGGATCAGAAGATGGTGGAGCTGCGGAAGCGGATCGATGCGATCTAATCCCATTACTTTTTGACAGAAACCCGAAATTCAGGTATGATAAAAGGAGGTGGAAGAGAACTATCATAGGGAAGGGGGACTGTCATGTTCAGCTACGAGGTGATCAATTCGTTGAATGATCTGGAAATGCAGGTATACACCTATATCCTGGAGCATAAGGATGAGGTGAAATACATGACTATCCGGGATTTGGCAGATGCGGTTCATGTTTCAACCGCTACCATCAGCCGCTTCTGCAAAAAAGTGGGAGGCGGCGGCTATACTGAGTTTAAGCTTCGGTTTAAGCAGTATCTGAACGAGGAGCGTCCCAGGCAGCCGGAAACGGACCTGAAGGAGATCAAGCGCTTTTTTGAGGAATTTCATTCGGAAGCCTATCAGAAACTAATCGATCAGATCGTAGAGGAGATTCAAAAGGCGGAACATTTGCTGTTTTTTGGAATCGGAACCTCCGGTGTTCTGGGAAAATATGGAGCGCGATATTTTTCCAATCTGGGAAAGTACAGCCAGTTTATCGAAGATCCCTTTTATCCCATCAGTATGGACTTAAAAAGCACCGTTGCCATTGCCCTGTCTGTTTCTGGGGAAACGCAGCAGGTGGTTGACCTGGCAGGGCATATGAAGGAGCATTGCTGTAAATTGATCAGCATCACTGACCGAGCGTCTACTACCCTGGGCAAAATGTCGGACTATAATCTTACCTATTACGTTACGAACCGGAAGGTGAGCCAATTCTATGATATTACGACTCAGGTACCGGTAATTTTTCTTCTGGAGACCCTGGGGCGCAGGGTGGCAAATTACCAGTCTCTTTAATTCAGATACTAAAACATTGCAATACCAGGAATATGTTACAAGCTGTTTCTGCTTTGTAACATGTTCCTTTTTTTTGAAATTGTTTCAAAAGCAGGCGG
The DNA here is from genome assembly GCA_030537215.1 of Lachnospiraceae bacterium. Classification (GTDB taxonomy): domain Bacteria; phylum Bacillota; class Clostridia; order Lachnospirales; family Lachnospiraceae; genus Caccovicinus. Next base: position 16,739 of record JAUNOF010000011.1, on the reverse strand, counting down.
AAAGCATGTTTTTTTCAAGGAAGCAGTTTATAATAAAAACAATGAGAAGGATAAAGGGGGATACGTATGGCGTCAGTCAGATTGCAGGAGCTATTTGTTCTTTTGCACAAGGAGGAATATCGAACCGCACAGCAGCTGGCAGATCATCTGGGGGTTAGTGAGAAGACAGTAAGGCTTCGAATACGGGAGTTAAATGATGAATTGGAAAAAAATGGCGCCAGGATTACATCAAAGGCCAGATTCGGCTACCGGCTGGAGGTCATTGATCTGCGGCGTTTCGAAGCATATCAAAAGGAGTGGGAAGGAGAGGAAACTGGTCAGATACCGGATAATGCCAGTGAGCGGAGCGATTACTTGATGGCATATCTGCTGTTTCGGCCGGGCTATGTGAAGGTGGAGGAACTGTGCGACTTTATGTACGTTTCCAAGCCAACTCTTTCCAATTGCCTGAAGCTGGTAGAGGGGGTTCTGAAGCGGTACCATCTTTCCATTGAGCGGCGCCCCAATTACGGGATCCGGATACAGGGGGAGGAATTTGATATCCGCAGGCTGATCAGTGATTATTTTATTAAACGGAACTGTCTGTCCGGCTTTGATATCAGCCATCAGGATAAAGCGCTGTCCAGCTTGGCGGATCAGGTGAAGGCGCTGATGGCCAAGTATGATGTCCATCTTTCGGAGATCTCTTTTGAGAATTTTGTCAATTATACCTACATATCCCAGCGACGGATTCGAAGCGGCTACTACCTGAAGCTGGATAAGGAAAACCTGATTGAGATCGGGGTAAAGGAGCAGTCCTTTATCCGGGAGCTGATCGGCAGCCTGGAGGCGAAGGAGAAGATCCGCTATACCAGCGATGAGGAGAATTATCTGCTGCTGTATCTGGCCGGAAAACGAATGATTGGAAATATGGTGGAAAATGATTCTAATTTTGTTATTAACGAAAAGACCGACCGGCTGGCCCTGGAGATGCTGAAGCTGGCGGCAAAGGAATACCACCTGGACTTTTACAATAATTTCGAGATGCGGATGACGCTGAATCAGCATCTGGTTCCATTTGACGTGCGGATGCGGTACGGGATTCCGCTGAAAAATCCTATGCTGGAAGAGATCAAGGAAAAATACAGTCTGGCTTATCAGATGGCATATGTGGCATCCAATGTGCTGCGGGATTATTATAAGAAGGAAATTCCTGAGGATGAGATCGGATATTTTGCCCTGATCTTTGCTCTGGCGCTGGAGAAAGGAAAGACGGACTGCCGGTACAATATTCTGGTTGTCTGCAGCACCGGAAAAGGAACCTCTCGTCTTTTGAAATATAAGTATGAGCAGGAGTTTTCGGATTATCTGAAAAATATATATGTGTGCGATCTGCTGGGACTGGAGAATTTCGATACATCTAAGGTGGATTACATTTTTACTACGGTGCCCATCACACGGGAAGTGTCGGTACCGATCATCGAAGTAGGAATGTTTCTGGGGACGGATGATATCCAGAAGGTGACAGATATTCTGCGGTATGGAAACAGCGGCGGCATGATCCGGCGGTACTATGGGGAGAAGCGGTTTATCAAGGATGTGCCTGCAGGAAGCAAGGAAGAAATTCTGGCATATATCTGTGAGATTATCAAGAAGCAGGAACAGGTGGACGAGGATTTTTATGAGCTGGTGCTGGAGAGGGAATCTCTGGCTCAGATGGATTACGGCAATTACATTACCATTCCTCATCCCAACCGGATCGCTTCGGAGGAATCTTTTGCTTATGTGGCGATTTTGAAAGAGCCGGTAACCTGGAATAATCTTCCGGTTCAGCTGGTGCTGCTGACTTCCATCGGAAGAAGAGAGGACCGGGACCGCCAGCGATTTTACGAGACTACGGCACGGTTTGCATTGAACGCAGATGCTGTTTCCAAACTGCTTCG
>JAUNOF010000011.1:0-14717 GCA_030537215.1 Lachnospiraceae bacterium | reverse complement strand
GATTACCACATTTAATCTGGAATTACCAGAATGAATGTGGTAATTTCCGTTATTGAGTTTATCGGCAGGAACCGGTACAATAAGATCAGTTAAAGAAATCGCGATTACTCAACAAAAAACGATCAGGAGGCATAAAACCAATGCTCAGAAAGGATTTTTTATGGGGCGGTGCAGTTGCGGCACATCAGCTTGAGGGAGGCTGGCAGGAAGGCGGGAAAGGCATCAGCATTGCAGATGTTATGACTGCCGGAGCCAATGGAGTGAGCCGTGAGATTACAGATGGTGTGATCGATGGAAAGAACTATCCCAACCATGAGGCTATTGATTTTTTTCACTATTATAAGAAGGATATCCGCCTTTTTGCGGAGATGGGATTCAAGTGTTTCCGCACATCCATTGCATGGACCAGAATCTTCCCTACAGGTGAGGAGGAAATGCCCAATGAGGAGGGCCTGGCATTCTACGATGATATGTTTGACACCTGCCATCAGTATGGAATTGAGCCGGTGATCACTCTTTCTCATTTTGAGATGCCGTACCATCTGGTGCAGAAATACGGCGGATTCCGGAGCCGGAAATGTGTGGACTTATTTGTAAAGTTTGCTAAGGTCTGCTTTGAGCGGTACAAGGATAAGGTAACCTACTGGATGACCTTTAATGAGATCAACAATCAGGCCAATTACGAAACCGATTGGGCGCCGTTTACCAACTCCGGACTGCGGTATGCAGAAGGTGAGGACAGGGAATTCCTGATGTACCAGGCGGCTCATTATGAGCTGGTTGCTTCAGCTAAGGCGGTGAAGATCGGACATGAGATCAATCCGGATTTCCAGATCGGATGCATGATCGCCATGACTCCCATTTATCCATACTCCTGTAATCCAGAAGATATGATGATGGCGACTGTGGCGATGCAGAGACGGTTCTGGTTTGCTGATGTACATGCCAGAGGCCATTATCCAAATTACATGAAGACTTACTTTAAGAGAAAAGGCTTCCGGATGGATATTACCTCTCAGGATGAAGAAGATTTAAGAAAGGGAACCGTTGATTATATCGGCTTCAGCTACTATATGTCCTTCGCTGTAAAGGCGACAGCAGACAATCCAAATTATGACTACATGGAAGATAAGGTACGTGTGGAAAACCCGTATGTAAAGGCCAGCGATTGGGGATGGCCCATTGATCCGAAGGGGCTGCGATACAGCTTGAACTGGCTGTATGAGCGGTATGAACTGCCGTTGTTTATTGTGGAGAACGGACTGGGCGCTTATGATAAAAAGGGCGAGGACGGTATTATCCATGACACCTATCGGATTGATTACCTGAAAGCACATATTCAGGCCATGAAGGAATGTGTTGATCAGGACGGTGTGGACTTAATGGGATATACGCCATGGGGCTGTATCGATCTGGTTTCCGCAGGAACCGGCGAGATGGAAAAGCGTTACGGATTCATTTATGTAGATAAGAATAATCAGGGGAAGGGAACCCTGGAGCGGGAGAAAAAGGAAAGCTTTGAGTGGTTTAAGCATGTAATTGCAACCAATGGAGAGGAACTGTAAAAAAAGAACATATATAATTTAAGGAGGATAATACTATGGTAATTCGTCTATTTTGTGCGGCTGGTATGTCAACAAGCCTGTTAGTTGCTAAGATGCAGGATGCGGCAAAGGAAAAAGGAAAAGATGCACAGATCGCAGCATTCCCGATTTCTGAACTTGAGCGTATGGTTGACGGTACAGACGTTGCTCTTTTGGGACCGCAGGTAGGATTCCAGTTAGCCAAGGCCAAGGCGATCTGCGATCCGAAAGGAGTTCCGGTTGATGTGATTCCCATGTCCGATTATGGTATGTGCAATGGCATGAATGTACTGAAGTTTGCATACAAGCTGGCAAAGAACAAGTAACCAGCGGCAGCACGGAGAAGAAGAATCACATTTTGTGCAGGGTATCCCGCAAAGGATGTGCTTTGGGAATATCCTGCACAGAAACAGGAAAAAAGAAAATGAAGGGGAAAAATAATGGGGAAGTATATTAACGATAAAATCATTCCAAAGATAATGGCGTTTATCAACACCAAAGCAATTCAGGCACTGAAGGATGGTATGGTATATTCCATGCCGCTGCTGATCGTAGGTTCCATCTTCCTGATTTTGGCAAACTTTCCGATTGCGGCTGTTTCTAACGCATTGGCAGCAAGCGGCATCACGGAAATTTTAAATCAGGCATACGGCGCAACCTTTAATATCAGTGCCATGATCGCAGTAATCGGTATTGCTTATAATTACGTAAAGTCAGAAGGCTTTGAGCCTTTGAGCGGCGGTATTACAGCTCTGGCAATCTTTCTTCTGCTTCAGCCATCTCATGTTACCACTGCAGGCGGCGAGGTTGTTTCCGGCATTATTAATAAAAACTGGACAGCAGGCCAGGGTATGATCGGCGCAATCATGATCGGTTTAATCGTGGGATTCTGCTATTCCTGGTTCTTAAAGAAAGACATTCGTATTAAGATGCCGGCAGGAGTTCCGGCTGGCGTTTCCAACGCGTTCTCTGCTTTGATTCCGGCAGGCGTAATCGTCTTATGCGCAACGATTCTTCACGGTATTTTCTCTTTTGGACTTCACACAACGGTAATGGAATTTATTTATAAAGTAATTCAGACACCTCTGCAGGGTATGACAGACTCCCTGGGCGGCGCGATTCTGATGTGCTTTACGGGACCGTTCCTCTGGCTTTTTGGTGTTCATGGATCTACCATCGTGGGAGGAATCATGAGCGGTCTGCTTCAGGCTAACTCTCTGGCAAACCAGGCAATCCTTGACAGCGGTCTTGAGCTGACCATTGCAAATGGCGGACATATTGTAACACAGCAGTTTTATGATCAGTATATCAATGTAACTGGCGCAGGTCTTACCATCGGTCTGGTGATCTATATGGTGGCATTTGCCAAATCTAAGCAGTTAAAGACATTAGGGCGTCTTGAGGCAGTTCCGGCTGTGTTTAATATTAATGAGCCGCTGCTGTTCGGTATTCCGGTTGTGATGAACCCGATGCTTGCCGTTCCATTTATTGCGATGCCGGTGATTTCCTGTATTATTCAGTATGCGGCGCTGGCCTCCGGAATCTGCCCGCTGTACAGCGCGATCCAGGTTCCGTGGACTTGTCCTCCCATTATCTCCGGTTTTCTGATCGGCGGATGGAGAAGCGCTCTGCTTCAGGTGGTGATTTTTATCGTGTCCTTCTTTGTATATCTGCCGTTCATCCGCAGGGTAGATAAAATAAACCTGGAGGCAGAGGCAAAGGCAGCAGATGCAGACGATGACGAGGACTGGTAGGATGCCAGAAAAAATGTAACGGTTCAGCAGAGTACTGAACCGTTACGAAAAAAAGATAGGGAGGAAAAAAAGATGAGTGAAGAATTAGTAATGGAGTGTTTTCAGCTGATTACATATGTAGGAACAGCACGTTCCTGTTTTATCAATGCGATCCAAAGCGCAAAGGCGGGGAATTTTGAAGAAGCTGCTGACTTGCTTAAGCAAGGTGATGAGGCGTTTGTTCAGGGGCATACCGGCCATGCAGGGCTGCTTGCGAAGGAGGCCAATGGGGAGCTGGGCAATGCAGGATTGATTCTGATTCATGCAGAGGATCAGATGATGAGTGCGGAGGGATTCCGTATTATTGCAGAAGAGATTATCGATATCTATAAAAAAATGGCTGAGAACAAGCAGTAAAATGAATACGAAGGTCTGTTTTCGAAACAAGGAAGACAGGCCTTCTTGGCTTATGAAAGGAATGGAAATGATGGAACAAACATGTTTATGTATTGATGTAGGAGGAAGTTCAATTAAATACGCCAGGATCGACAGTCAGAGAAATCTGATGGATTACGGAAAGGTTCCCACACCATATGACGGCGTGGAAGCTTATCTGGATTGCCTGGAGAAAATTTACAGGAAATTTGAAGGCACCGTATCTGGTATCAGCTTATCTGTACCAGGAATTATTGACAGTCAAAAGGGAATCTGCGTTACTGCTGGAAACCTGCGTTTTGCAGACGGACTTGCCTTGGTATCAGAGCTGAGGAAGCGGTGTGACGTTCCGATCGCCATCATGAATGATGCAAAATGTGCTGCATTAGCAGAATCCGCCTACGGCGCTCTGGCTGATTGCCGGGACGGCGTGGTTTTAGTGCTGGGAACTGGAATCGGAGGGGCGTTGATCAAGGATGGACAGGTTCACATGGGGCATCATTTTGCAGCGGGAGAATTCAGCTTTATCGGTATGACCGATTACGTAGACCAGCCTTCCAACCATTGGTCAGGTGTCAATGGGAATCCCAGGTTGATGGAGATGGCGGCCAGATTAAAGGGTCTGCCGGTTTCGCAGGTCAGCGGAGAACAGATTTATCAGTGGATCCAGGAGGGCGATAGGCAGATGGAGAAGCTTTTGGATGAATTTACCAGAGTAATTGCTCGGATGATCATGAATCTGCAGTTTATCTATGATCCAGAGCGGTTTGCCATCGGCGGAGGGATGAGCAGACAGCCAATGCTGATCCAATCGATTCGGAAAAATCTGGATTATCTTTATGCTTTGTACCCCTATGAAGTTCCGAAAGCAGAAATTGCTGTGTGCAGATATTATAATGAGGCTAATTTGATCGGCGCTTACAGCAACTTTATCAGGAGCTTTTGCGATTAACGGAGAAATGGTGCTTATTGAGAAAAAATAATCAATAATATGGTTGAAAATTTAAGAAAAAATGAATACAATAAAAGTTACAATTAAAATACATAGTCCAGGACATGGCTGAAGCAGCCGTCATGGGCGTGCTGCCGGAAGGAGGGCTTTCATGAAAAATCATAAATTTTGGGCATGGGCGATGATTGTCTGCCTGTGCATGACGATCTATACCGGCTATAAGCACAAATAGTGATGCAGCCGAAGCTGCGGATCACAAATAAACAACCAGGAGGTACTTACTATGTTAGAATGCTTCAAGGAAATTAACGTGAAAAAGACAGGAATCTTCGCCGCAGGCGTTTTATTTGGAACTGCTGGAATCAAGCTGTTATCCAGCAAGGATGCAAAGAAATTTTATACCAACTGCACCGCAGCTGTTTTGCGTGCCAAGGACTGTGTGATGAAGACTGCAACCACTATTCAGGAGAATGCAGAAGACATTTACGCAGAGGCACAGCAGATCAATGAAGAGAGAGCTGCAATGGAGGACGTAGTAGAAGACGATTTCAAAGAGGTTGTCACCGAAGACGATGAAGAGGCAGCTTCTGAGGAGGAGGCAGCTGACGGCAGCGAAGTCTAAGTGCTCGCATTCAGCAAAACAGCACGCTGAATTTTAATTTTGATTTCAGACACCTGTAGAATTCTGCAGGTGTTTTTTCTGAATTGGAAAGGTGAAAGAAGGGACAGATAATGAAGTTTACGATCAAGCATGAGATCCGCGGGCGGATCCGGGTTCATCTGATGATGAAACGAATGTCCAGCCGGGAGGCGGATACCCTGCAGTATTACCTGACGAATCAGACATATATTACATCTGTGAAGGTTCAGCCCAGAGTGATGGATGCCGCCATTTGCTATACTGGGGACCGGCAGGCAGTGATTGACCTGCTGAAGCGGTTCCGGTATGAAAATGTGGAGGTGCCGGAGTCTTACCTGGAGCATTCCGGGCGGGAGATCAATGACGTTTATTGGGAAAAGCTGGTAGAAAAAATCGTGCTGCGGGCAGGAAGTCAGTTATTTCTTCCATACCCTGTCCGGGCGGGGCTGACGGCCTGGAAGTCCGTGAAGTACCTTTGGCATGGCGCAAGAACCTTGGCAAAGGGTCGGATCGAGGTGCCGGTGCTGGACGCAACTGCCATCGGTGTTTCCATGCTGCGCCGGGATTTCGACACGGCAAGTTCGGTGATGTTTCTGCTGGGAATCGGAGAGATCCTGGAGGAATGGACGCACAAGAAGTCAGTAGGCGACCTTGCCAGAAGCATGTCCTTACATGTAGATAAAGTGTGGCTGCGGACCGATGAGCAGGATGTTCTGGTTCCGGTTACCAAGATACAGCCAGGCGACCAGGTTGTGGTCCGCACGGGAAATGTGATTCCCTTTGACGGAATTGTGATAAAGGGAGAAGCCATGGTCAACCAGGCGGCATTGACCGGAGAATCCATGCCGGTGCATAAGACGGCTGGAAAGTATGTCTATGCAGGAACGGCTGTGGAGGAAGGCAGTCTGCTGATCCGGGTAAAGGAGGCAGGCGGCTCCAGCCGATATGAGAAGATCGTTACCATGATCGAGGAATCAGAAAAGCTGAAATCCTCTCTGGAGGGAAAGGCAGAGCATCTGGCAGACAAGCTGGTGCCTTATACTCTGGCCGGAACCGGGCTGGTCTATCTGCTGACACGGAATGTGACCAAGGCGTTGTCTGTACTGATGGTGGACTTTTCCTGTGCCTTAAAGCTGGCAATGCCAATCTCCGTGCTGTCGGCGATTCGGGAAGCCAGCCATTATCACATGACGGTAAAGGGCGGAAAGTACCTGGAGGCAATGGCAGAGGCCGATACCATTGTGTTTGATAAGACTGGAACGCTGACAGAAGCAAAGCCTACCGTGGCAGAGGTGGTATCCTTTAACGGGGCAGATCCAGATGAACTGCTGCGGATCGCAGCCTGCATGGAGGAGCATTTCCCCCACTCCATGGCGAAGGCGGTAGTGGACGCTGCGAAAAAACGGAATCTGACTCATGAGGAGATGCATTCCAAGGTGGAATACATCGTAGCCCATGGAATATCTACCAGGATCGAAGGCAAAAAGGCGATCATCGGAAGTCATCACTTCGTATTTGAGGATGAGAAATGTGTGATCCCGGAAGGGATGGAGGAGCAGTTCGAGGCGCTTCCGGAAGAATATTCCCATCTGTATCTTGCCATTGAGCAGGTGCTGGCAGCGGTGATCTGTATCGAAGACCCGCTGCGCCAGGAGGCACGCCAGGTAGTGGATGCATTAAAGAAGGAAGGGATTCGGAAGGTAGTTATGATGACCGGCGACAGCGAGCGGACCGCCCGGGCGATTGCACAGAAGGTAGGGGTGGATGAATACTATTCCGAGGTGCTGCCGGAGGATAAGGCCAGATTTGTGGAACTGGAAAAGACGGCTGGCAGAAAGGTGATCATGATCGGCGACGGCGTCAACGATTCACCGGCTTTGTCGGCGGCAGACGTAGGGATTGCCATTCAGGATGGGGCGGCCATTGCCCGGGAGATCGCCGATGTTACCATCGGGGCAGAGGATCTGAACGAGATCGTAACGCTGAAGCGGATCAGCAATTTGCTGATGAAGCGGATCCACCAGAATTACCGGTCCATCGTGGGAATCAATGCGGGGCTGATTGCTCTGGGAATCGGCGGTGTGATCCAGCCCACCACATCAGCGCTTCTTCACAATACTTCTACATTGGCCATCAGCCTGAGAAGTATGGGGAATCTGCTGGAGACAAAGTAAGCTTTCTTATTTCATAGGAAAGTGCGTCCTATGAAACAAGAAACGCTCCGCGCGGATCGCACTGCGGCGGGTCGTTTCAAAATCATGGAAATATGAGAATATCATTGTATCATTGCGGTTCATGGCTTTTCGCTGTGAACCGCAGCGCGTTTATGCAGGTCTTCTGTGACTTTCGCCGCGCTTCGCTCACAAAAAACACCTGGCGGGATATCGGCTGTAAACCGTAACGTTTATACTCCCCTTGTTTGACGAATTCCGGCATATGGCTGGTCATCTGTCTAATGGTGTGATATGATGTAGAAAACAGATTGGAGAGATGCTCATGAAAACAATATATATGAATGGCCAGGTTTATACCGGGGAGCTTCCCTTATGTCAGGCATTTGCGGAAGAGCAGGGCCGGTTTGTCTATACAGGCTCCAATGAAGAAGCAATAAGGCTGAAGGAAGAGGGGGATGATGTAATCGATCTGGAGGGCAGATTTGTCTGCGCCGGATTTAATGATTCCCACATGCATCTGATTAATTTCGGCCGTTTCCTGGGTATGGCAAGTCTGGCAGAACACACGGATTCTCTGGCCGATGTAAAGGCAGCGATGAAAGCATTTATTGCTGAGAGGAAGCCGGCAGTCGGCGCCTGGGTAAGAGGACGGGGATGGAATCAGGACTATTTTACAGATGAATCCAGGTTTCCTGTGAGGCAGGATCTGGACGAGATCTCCACAGAGCACCCCATCTGCCTGACCAGAGCCTGCGGTCATGCCTGTGTGGTGAATACCATGGCATTGAGGCGGATGGGGATGATGGAGGAAAAACCATCCTGGAATCCGGAAACTAGCATATTGGTGGAGGGAGGATGCATTGAGCTGGGAGAGGATGGAACACCAAACGGAATCTTCCGGGAAAATGCCATGGATCTTGTATTCGCCTGTTTCCCACAGCCGGAAAAAGCAGATATTAAGGAGATGATCCTGCAGGCATCCGGGGAGCTGAACCGCTATGGAATCACCTCCTCTCACTCCGATGATCTTCTGGAATTCAGCCAGGTTTCTTTCCAGGGAATTATTGATGCCTATCGGGAGCTAGAGGCAGAGGGAAAGATGACGGTCCGGGTGAACCAGCAGTCACGGTTTATGGATCTTAATGGACTGAAGGAATTTACAGAACAGGGATATTACACTGGCTGGGGCGATGAATGGTTCCGGATCGGTCCCATGAAGCTTCTGGGAGATGGTTCCCTGGGAGCAAGAACCGCCTACATGAGCCAGCCCTATGCAGATGATCCGTCCACCCGAGGAATTCCGATTTTTACCAGAAAGCAACTGGAGGAATTGATTGAATATGCTAACACCCATAGAATGCAGATTGCCATTCATGCCATCGGAGATGGGATCCTGGATGATATTCTGACTGGCTATGAGAAAGCGCTGGCAGAGCATCCGAAGGCAGACCACCGCCATGGAATCGTTCACTGCCAGGTTATGCGTCCAGATCAGATCCGGAAAATCCAGGAGCTTTCTCTTCATGCATATATTCAGTCTATTTTCCTGGACTATGACATTCACATTGTGGAGGAGCGGGTAGGACGGGAGCGGGCAGCCAGCAGCTACAATTACCGAACCTTATACGATACGGTCCACACTTCCAACGGCTCCGACTGCCCGGTGGAGCTGCCAAACGTGCTGGCAGGCATCCAGTGCGCCGTCACCAGAACCACTCTGAAGGATCACATTGGTCCCTATCTTCCGGAGCAGGCATTGACGGTACAGCAGGCCATCGACTCCTTTACGAAGGAAGGCGCCCATGCTTCTTTTGAAGAGGAGATAAAAGGGCAGATCCGACCAGGGATGCTGGCAGATTTTGTGGTGCTGGGGAAGAATCCTTTTGCGGTGGATGCAGAACAGATCCACAAGATCCCGGTTTGTGCTACTTATGTGGGCGGGATCTGCAGGTATCGCAGGGAGGAAGAACTCGGCTAGGAGATCAATCCAGCAGAAATAACAGGCAGCCGCTATGTGCTTTCAGCAGCATAGCGGCTGTTTTACAACTATATTACCAGAACCGCTGCGCGAACCTGGTAATCCGATTCTCATAAGCTATATTATTGGCACCCTGTTTCGTTTGCTTCACGTTTGCCGGAAGCCTGACATCCCTGAAGCTGGCTGCAGCGCGGCCCCTGAGGAATATCAAAGGATGGATTGAAAGCATAAAAGTTCTTGCTGCTTAAATGATCCTGAACATCCCTTAAAACTTCTCCGAACCGCTGGAAATGCACCACCTCCCGCTTGCGGAGGAAGCGGATAGGATCACAGACCTCAGGGTCCTTTACCATGCGGAGAATGTTGTCGTAGGTGCTTCTGGCCTTTTGTTCCGCAGCAAGGTTTTCATATAGATCTGTGATAGGATCGCCCTTAGATTGGAATTCGCAGGCATTAAATGGTATCCCGCCAGCCGCCTGGGGCCAGATACCTACTGTGTGGTCAATATAGTAGAGCCCAAAGCCGGAGCGCTCGATCTCCTCCGGGGTCAGGTTGCGGGTGAGCTGATGAACGATAGCGCCCACGATTTCCAGGTGCCCCAATTCTTCGGTACCGATGTCCGTCAGCGCGCCCTTTGCCATCTTATAAGGCATGGCAAATCGTTGGGACAGATAGCGCATGGAAGCACCCATCTCTCCGTCGGGACCACCATATTGACTGATTATAAACTGGGCCAGCTTTGGATTTGGCTGGCTGATTTTCACTGGATACTGAAGCCGTTTCTCATATTTCCACATTTAAATGCATCCCCCTTCCCATGGCCATGGTTCATTGATCCAGGTCCAATAATTCCGATCATCCACATTTGTCATGAAAAGCGGCCCATATTGGGATTCATAGGCCTGAACAGCATTTTGGTAAAGAGCCCGCACTTGCTGATAATATGCCAGGGCTGCCGGATCACAGGGGTGGGTGTCCAGATACAGAAGGATATCATCCACTGCAAAGCCGGTCTGGTAAACCTGATTCATCAGTGCATTGCAGCAGGAGTTTTGCCTGGATTGGAGGGAGGTCCGACTGCCAGAATCTTCTCTGTAACCAGAAAGCGGTCGGCTGCCGAAGCCTTCTCTGCAGCCGGGAAGCTGCCTGCTTCTGGAGCTTTCTCTACAGCCGGCCGGCTGGGAATCTGAATAACGCATGGTTTGGAAACTGGAAGGCTGGGCGGCCTGACATCCGGCCGGACCTGGCATTTGACGATTGCCTGGATGGGAAGTTTTACAGTGCATTTGATGGCCTATTGGATCAGCCATTTGGCAGCCTGTTGGATTTATCATTTGGTGCCCTGATGAGTGCGCTGTCTCACCTCTTGTTGGATGAGCAGGCGGTCTGACGGAGGAATTTCCAGACCGGCAGTTCATGGTTTCCATGTTTTTCACCTCTTCTGCAGCGATTTCCTGGCTGGCTGACATATTTTTTTCTGGATTCATCCCATGCACCTCCCATATTGAAATTGTAGATCTAATTCCGGAAAGATCGTACCGACCTGAAATGCCCGGTCTAACGGATAGGTCTGACCCCAGACCTGCCACGGAATGTATCCCATTCCAATGGGAAACTGCTGTTCAAAAGCACCTGCGCGGGGACGCTGGCAGATGTAGGAAGCATTGCAATCCATAATATGAAACTCCTTTTCATTTTGTGGTTCTAATTTAGTTTATGTGATAAACAGGACGGAGTGACGGATAAATCAGAAGAATCCGAGAAATAGAAGCAGGAGAATGGATTACCCTATAAAAGGGAGGAGGCCGTCAGGATCGCTCCTGCCGGCCGGGTATTATGAAAAAAAGTTTTCGCATGTGCTTCTTACAATATAAAGTATATCCAGGAATTATGGAAAATATTTGAGCGGTTTGTAACAAATTCATGAACGATTTGTGGAAAAAGTGTGAAGCCCTACCGCACCAGATTCTGTACGATCACATCTCCGGAAAGAATCTTCGTTTGTCCGCCGGGAATAATATTCTCATCGCCTCTGCGGATCAGGATTACCAACGTATTCTTTGGAAGCTGCAGCTCACAAAGCTGTCTGCCGCACCATGGATGAAACTGGTTGATTCTGGTTTCCGTCAGATGGATGTCATCATCGCCCATATAGGCAGAAGCGCCCAGGACCAGCACATCCTGTTCCATGATCACGGTGTCGCCTCTGGGAACCAGATTCTGTCCGGTCCGCTGAAGGAATACCAGAAGGGTATCCGGCGGCAGGGACAGCTGACGGACTTCTTTTCCGATCCAGGGATGACCGTTTCGGATGGGAAGGCTGATAAAACGGATATCCGTTTCTTCTGTATAGTCATTGAAGGTGGTAAGGACATTGCCGCTTTTATTGATCATGTAGGTTTTCTTCGCAAACCAGGGAAGGAGAGTTCCTTGGATGGAGATTGACAGAAGCACGATGCAGAATACGATATGGAACAGATCATGCTCCAGCTGAATGCCGCTTACAGTAGCCATAATGGCGAATACAATGGAAGCGGCGCCTCTTAAACCGGCCCAGGAGATCAGTGCCTGCTGCCGGAAGCCGGACTTCAGCGGCGTCAGAAGAAGTGCAGCGGCAGCCGGGCGGGCGATCAGGGTCAGAAACAGAGCAATCGCCAATGCCGGAAGCCACACGGCAGCGATCCGCGATGGGTAGGACAGCAGTCCCAGCATAAAGAAGATCAGCATCTGCATCAGGCTGGTGAGACCATCAAAGAAGCTTACCAGGCTTTTTTTATTGTGGATCGGATGATTGCCCAGGATAATGCCTACCAGATATGTACTTAGGTAGCCATTTCCTCCCACAGCAGAAGGCAGGGCATAGGCCAGAAGAGAGGCTGCCAGCATAAAAGCGGCATCAAAGCCATTGGTCTCGAAGGTGAAATGCTCCAGAAACCAGCGGGCAGCCAGGGCGATCCCGCAGCCGGCCGCAAGCCCCAGCCCCACCTGGGAGATTGCAGTAAGAGCGATTTGCACAGGCAGGCTGCTGCCGGAGGCGCCGCCTTTCATGGCGGAAAGGATGATCAGAGTCAGCATATAGGCAAAGGGGTCATTACTTCCGCTTTCCACCTCCAAAAGGGAGTCCGTATTGTATTTCAGGGACAGGTTTTGGGAGCGGAGAACGGAGAATACGCTGGCAGCATCGGTAGATCCAAGGACTGCACCAGTCAGAAGCCCCTCCAGCAGGCTGAATTTCAGCACCAGGCAGCAGAAGATACCAGTCAGCAAGGAGGTAATGATGGTTCCTAGGGAGGAGAGGAGCAGCGCCTTTCCAGCTACCGGCCGGGCTGCCTTCCAGCGGGTTCCGAAGCCGCCGTAAAACATAATGAAAATCAAAGCGATGGTGCAGAGATTTTCTGCAAATTTGAAGTCGTCAAATTTAATTCGAAACAATCCCTCCGAGCCAAACAGCATTCCCAGCAGGATAAAGGCTAACAGCATGGGAACCCCAAACCGGTTGGTGATCCGGTTGCACAGGATACATGCAAGAATGACCAGGGAACCGATGAGAAGTAAATGAATCAATGAAACACCTCCTGATTTGATTATTATAAATAAGAAAGCGGTCTGCGCCCTGAAAAAACGGGCACAATCATCAAAAGTATATCAGAATTTGTAACCGGTGGAAATATGGCAGCAAGGGAAATATGTTAAAAATACGTTAATATTTTCCGGATGAAGAAAAAAGCAAAAAACAGTTTGGAAATAATGAAAAAATGCAGAAAAAGCTATTGCATTGTGATGAAATCTGTGCTAACATATATGTATACAAAACAAAATGTTTGTATACAAATTTAAAAAGTAACATACAAACAAAGAACGTAAAAAGAAAAGGAGAAGAAGACATGACAAGCATGAACGATTTTTCACTGCAGGGAAAAGTAGCATTAGTAACCGGCGCTTCTTATGGAATTGGCTTTGCGATTGCAAAGGCTATGGCTTGTGCTGGCGCAACCATCGTGTTCAATGACTTAAAGCAGGAGCTGGTGGACAAGGGTGTGGCAGCTTACAAGGAAGCTGGCATCGAGGCTCACGGCTACGTATGCAACGTTTGTGATGAGGATGCGGTAAATGCTATGGTAGCACAGATCGAGAAGGAAGTAGGCGTGATCGATATCCTGGTTAACAATGCAGGTATTATCAAGAGAATTCCGATGATTGAGATGAGCGCAAAGGATTTCCGTCAGGTAATCGATGTAGACTTAAATGCTCCATTTATCGTAGCAAAGGCAGTTATCCCGTCCATGATCAAGAAGGGCCATGGCAAGATCATCAACATCTGCTCCATGATGTCCGAGTTTGGCCGTGAAACCGTATCTGCATATGCAGCAGCAAAGGGCGGCTTAAAGATGCTGACCAGAAATATTGCATCTGAGTACGGTGAGTACAACATCCAGTGCAACGGCATTGGACCTGGCTACATTGCAACTCCACAGACCGCACCTCTGCGTGAGGTTCAGCCAGACGGCTCCAGACATCCATTTGATCAGTTCATCATCGCCAAGACTCCGGCAGGACGCTGGGGCGAGGCAGAAGATCTGGGCGGCCCGGCAGTATTCCTGGCTTCCGATGCTTCTAACTTTGTAAATGGTCTGATCCTGTATGTAGACGGCGGTATCCATGCTTACATCGGCAAGCAGCCCTCCTAAATAGTGACGGATGAAATAAAGTAAAAATCCGGCAGCATTTTTTAACCAACTGGCAAAAATCTTTTGATAATTATTTTTCATAGACACTGACAGATTGGACAAATTCCCCCGCCGCCACTGGTGGCTGTCCGGGAAAGAAGTATATGACCCTATGAGCCACAAAATCAAGCGTATGCTCAAAAATGAAGTTGAGCAGATGTAAAAATGCGGAACCGGAAACCATTTCACAGGTTTCCGGTTCCACGCCGTTTCAGTATTGGAGAAATTCAGACGGTGTCATAATCATTGGATTTTTCACGCCGGATTCTAAAAAATCTTTATCGCCGGTCAGTAAAACATCGGCCTTTGCTTCTATGGCTGCCCGAAGAATCGGGCGGTCATTCACATCACGGATTTGTGCTTCTGAAATATCTTCCTCTGTCGGAATGGGAACCAGTTCCAAAGTCAGGAGCGCAACGGAAAGGAATTTATCCAGGGATGCAAGCCGGTTCGGAAATTTCTTGTTAAATATCCGCTTCATTTCGTCCACGTTCT
>JAUNOF010000105.1:3693-11160 GCA_030537215.1 Lachnospiraceae bacterium | reverse complement strand
CCTACTTTCATGCGCAGTGGTGCCAACATGGGGCATGGGGGTTTACTATGAAAGTCCGCCGCCGGACAGGCGGCTGCGTACGGACACGGAACCTCTGCGAACGTTCAGGGTTCGGAATCGGACAGCTGCTCCAAATGGTCGCTCCGCATGGTCCAGATTTCCACCTGGCTCCCAAACTGCTGACGAATTACCCCTGCAATTTCCCGGGTGTAGCCGGGAGCGGCAATTAAGATCAGGTCTGCCGGGTGTTCCCGGAAATAAGCCGGAGCCACGATGGGCAGATGGGACGCCGGCGCGTATCGGCCCTGCTTGAAGGGCGCGGAATCAATGATGTACTTCGCGGCGGTTCCCAAGCAGGTGGTGGCGGCCAGGGTGAAGCCCTGGTGGCTGGCTCCCCAGATGGCAAGGGTTTTCCCCTGAGACTCCAGAGTTCTTGTCAGCTGCTCCATCTCCTGATTAATCACAGACTGGCTGCGGGACAGGGCGGAAATATCCACCGGACTGGCGGCACAGTGCTTTTTCACGATTACAGAGCAGGTATCCCGGTTTATCATCTCTTCTTCCAAAACTTCAAAGCCGTGGAGCTCCAGCAGGCGGCGTAAGGTTTCGAAGCTATAGTAGGCGATATGGTCCCGGATCAGCTCATAGTAGCCATCGTATTGCAAGATATATTCCAGGCTGGGAACCGTGATCAGTCCCATGCCATCTTCTGTCAGATTATTCCGGATGCAGTCCAGCATCACACCTGGTTCCGGCTGGTGCTCTAAAAAGTTAAAGGACAAAAAGACATGGTATGGACCGTCCTTGCCAAGAATGGTCTCCGGTTCCTCTGTAAAGCCCTGGCTTACCGAAAGGCCCTTCTCCTGCGCCAGCTGTACCAGACTGCCGCGATGCTCAACACCGAAGGCCTGAACGGGAAATTCTGTCAGCACAGACAGGAATTCCCCCTGTCCGCAGCCTACCTCAATAAATTTCTTTCCCTTCAGCCCGTAGGTATCGATCAGATGGCGGTACTGGCTCCGGCGAAGCTCTGCCATGGTAGTGGAAAATCCGCCGGAACGGATCACATCGCGGTAATAGTCTACCGGCTGACAGTTAAACTGAACCAGGCCGCAGGACTCACACTGATATAAAGACAGCGGGATTCCGGCATCCTCTTTCACCTCATGGGCAGAAGGAATATTCTGCGCAGATGCGGGCATCCCATTCAATTTCAGCAGCGCCTGCTCCGGCAGCCTGCTTTTGCAGGCCAGACAGCAGGTTCTGCTGATTGTTTTGATTTTGTTTTCGTTGGTCTTGTTGATTGTTTCCTGTTTACTTTTTATTTCAAGGTTTCCTTTTGTCATGATCGTTTTCCAATTCTGTTTTATTTCATCATAGCCGCTTTTCTTCGTAACGGTTCAGTACCGCTTTTCTTCTATTATCCGGCAAATTCCTTCCTGGAAGGATATTTTCGGCATCCAGCCGGTAGTTGTCTGGATTCTGGTAATATCCGGAATCAAGTTGGCCGGCCCTTCTGCATTAGGGGGAAGCTTTCCATAGGCAAAATCGCCGCGTCCCCCGCAAAGGCGGTGCATCTCCTCCACATACTGACGGAGCGGCCTGGTCTCCGTGGACGCACCGGCGATATTGTAAAGACCGTCTTCCGCCAGCTCCCCTGGATAAAACATCAGGGCCAGAAGCCCTTCTACCAGGTCATCCAAATATAAAAAGTTCCAAAGCTGGGTACAAGCTCCCAGCTCCATATGACCGCCGTTCAAAAAGGTATCCAGACAGGAATTTACCAACGACCAGGGATGATCCCCCGGGCCATACACGCTGAAAATCCTGGCATGGACATATTCCATGGCTGCCTCCGGCTGACCCTTTGCCTCCTCCCGCCAGATCCGGCACTGCTCTCTGGCCTGCCGGTAAAATTCCGCTTTGGCGATGCCGTATTCCGAAACAGGCGCACACGCCAGCCCCTCCTTCATCGCTTCCCTGCACTGGCCGTATTCCGCCTGGGAACCGCTGAACAGAAACCGGCGGCAGCCTAAGGCTCTTGCCCCTTTCAGGGCCTTCATGGAATCCATCACATTTTTCTGCTGGATCTGACGCTTTTCCCGGTTGGCACTGCCGGAGCCGTCCCACCCAAAGTGAAAAAAACAGTCGCAGCTCTGCCTGATCACTCCAGCCAGCTGATCCAGCTGTTCCAGCTCCATTTCAATCACCATCAGGCCGTCCGCTTCCTCCGGAAGGGCTTTCCGGTTAGCAGATCCAGGACGTATCACAGCATATACAACATGACCCAGCGTCAGAAGCCGCTTCACCATTGCGGCTCCTAAAAAACTGGTAGCTCCTGTCACTACCATATTCATCCCCAATTCCTCCTGCTCTGCTTATGATTTTGGATGGTTTGCTCCCGGTATTATTCTTTTATCCTTGGGATGATCATATTAGCATCCATCTCTTCCTCCGGCAAAAATGGCGCCAGATCCTCCAATGGCGGCGATTTGATGGTGCCGTCCGGCATCTTCCTTGCCGATGACTTAGGCTCAAACACCTGATCCATGCTGACAAACGCCTCGCAGATCACCGGCCCCTCCATGGCCAGGGCCGCCTCCACAGCCGGTCCCAGCTGGCTGTTGTGATGGGCTGCCACATATGGATAGCCATAAGCCCAGGCCAGCTTCTCCATGGACGGGAAGCTTAAGTCCGGTCCCTGAAAGCCGCTGTCCACTCCCACACCGACTAACGGCTCACCGAAGAAGTTCTTCTGGCTCTGACGGATGGAATGATATCCGCCGTTATTGATCACAAAGATCTTCACCGGCATCCGATGGTGGATAATGGTCTGAAGCTCCTGTAAATTCATCTGAATGCTGCCGTCGCCGGTCAGCAGAATAATGTCCTGACTGTGGTCCGCCATGCAGGCTCCGATGGCCGCCGGAAGATCGTATCCCATGGAGGCAATGGCGGAATTGGAGATAAAACGCTGTCCCCGTTTGATGATATAGCCGTGCCCCCCTGCCACACAGGCAGAACCATTGCCCACTACTGTGATCTGGCCTTCTGCCAGGCGGCGGCTCAGCTCGTAGACCAGGGCGTAAACATTGGCCGGCTGGTCATCGCCGCAGGCCAGATGCTTCGGCTGGATCACCGGATACTTCTTCCGCCACATCTGGCAGGTTTCCAGCCAGCTTTTCCCCGGAAGTCCCTCTCCTCCGTCAAATAACGGAGACGGAAGACGTTTTGCCTGCTGCTCCCGCTCCAGCACAGCCGCCATGGTTTCCAGCAGATCCTTCGCGTCGGCATGAATCCGCAGATCGGCATGGACGGATGGCTTGCGCAGCTCCTCCTGATCCACATCATTGACGATCACGTAAGCAGCCCTGGCCCAGGTACTGTAATTGTATCCCACCTGGCGGATGCTCAGTCTGCTTCCTACTGAAAATACCAGATCGCTGTTCTGGACAGCAAAGTTTCCAGGGCGGTCCCCCATGTTTCCAGGACGGCCTGCATAGAGAGGATGCTCGTCCCAGATGGCATCCTGGATATTCCAGCCTGTCACCACCGGAATCCCCAGCATATCTGCTACCTTAAGGAAGACTTCATGGGCGCCGGCGATCCGGATCCCATTTCCTACATAAAAGACCGGACGTCTGGAGGACCGGATCTTCTCAAGAACCTCCATCACCAGTTCCTCACTCACCTTGCCAGGGAGAACCTGACGCTTTTCCCCGCATCCGGCGCGGTCCTCCGGTATCTCTGCCGGCTCTGCAGCATCCCCCTGACCGGATGGCGCCGCCCAGCCAGTTTTGCCAGCCTCATAATCCTCCGGGTCAAAACCGGCCAGCTCCTCTGTCTCCACAAAGGCGCCCTGCACATTCAGCGGGATATCCAGCCAGCAGGGACCTGGGCGGCCGGACTGTGCCAGATACATCGCCTTTTCCAGACAGAACCGGATCCGTTTCGGATCAATCACCATTTCACAGTACTTGGTCATGCAGGCCACTGCCTGGCAGATATCAAACTCCTGATCCCCCATAGCGCGGATCCCCACACCGGACCAGCGGGCTGTGGTGTCATAGCGCACCTGTCCGGACAGGATCAGCATAGGGATGGAATCCAGCCATCCTCCTGCCACGCCAGTAATGGCATTGGTGCCTCCCGGGCCGGTAGTCACACAAACAGCTGCCAGCTGATTGTGGATCCTGGCATAACTCTCCGCCGCGATGGCACAGGCCTGCTCATGATGATTATAAATACAGGTCAGCCCTTCCTGATGGCCAAGCCCGTCATTCAGATGCATGGCGCCTCCTCCGGTCACGGTAAATACGTGGCTGATGCCTGCCTGTACTAATTTTTGTGCAATATAATTCGATACCTTCACACGCATCGGTCATTTCCTCCCATCCTTCATACTCCGTAACTGTTCCGTATCCTCACAGTTACGATGCTCCGCAGCTTATCCTGCAGAAAGGCTCTCCTCAGCGCTCCCTGCAGCACTTCTCCGTACAGTTTACCATATTTCACATAAAAATCATACCTAAGATTTTCTTACGTTCCCAAAAGGGGTTTCCGGAATCACGCTCACCAGACTGCCTGTAAACAATATCATACCCGAAATCCGCCATATTCCCCGTCTGCTTCCAGCGCTGGCGGCTCATAGCAGCGCTTCCGGCAGCTGGCTGTTCTGGAAACAACCTACACTAGAAATCATCATATTGTCAGGTTATAATCACATCCGTAATGCAACCATG
Organism: Lachnospiraceae bacterium; assembly: GCA_030537215.1. Taxonomy (GTDB): domain Bacteria; phylum Bacillota; class Clostridia; order Lachnospirales; family Lachnospiraceae; genus Caccovicinus. The sequence continues at coordinate 6,418 of JAUNOF010000105.1, read as the reverse complement.
GAATTTGGGCAGCGGCCCAACCACACAAAAAAGGAGAGACAAAATTATGAAAAGACCAATCGCAATGATGGCTGTATTATCCACCGCGGCAATGATGTCCGCAGTAACCCCTTCTCTGTTCCCTGCCGGAAACAGCGCATTTGCTGCATCCGCCGGATGGGTGGAGGAAAACGGAAGCTGGCGCTACATGGACAGCGACGGCTACTACTTAACAGACGCCTGGAAGAAGAAAGACGGTGCAATGTACTACTTAGATGAGGAAGGCGAAATTGCCACTGATATGATGATAGATGACGAGTACTATGTAGACGAAACAGGAAAGCGGGTGGAAAACCACTGGATCTCTGTTTACAATGAAGATGAGATGGATTCTCCGGATGCACCAGAATTCTTCTGGTACTACTTCGGCAAGGATGGCCGGGCCGTTAAATCCAAATGGTACAAGATCAATGAAAACTGGTACTATTTCAATTCTGACGGCCAGATGCTTACCGGAAAGCAGGAGATCGACGGCGCTACCTATTATTTAGGCGCGGAAGACGATGGTGTCCGCAAGAGCGGCTGGTTCCTGTTGGAGGAGGAAAGCGATGACCCGGATCACTCTGCATTCTGGTACTACTTTGACCAGAACGGACGAATGGTGGAAAACCACATCGACCGCAAGATCGACGGCAGCTACTACACCTTTGTGGACGGCCGCCTGCAGACTGGCTGGTTCAAGCTTCCTGCAGAAGCACAGACCGCTTCTGATTCCCAGGCTCAGCCAGCTTACAGAGAAGGCACCATTCACGGTTATCAGTATTACGAAGCAGACGGCAAACGTGCTTCCGGCTGGTATGAGATCGAGGGCGCAGAAGGCGTCAGCACCGAAAGCGAGATCTACCGCTTCTACTTCCGTAACGGTAAGCCTCTTGCAGCAGAAACCGGCATTCAGACCTTCACTGTAGATTCCAAGAAATATGCATTTAATGAGAAGGGCGAGATGCAGACCGGCAAGCAGGTAATCACCCTGGAGGATGGCCAGACTGCCAACGCGTACTTCGGCACCGACGGCGTGATGAAGACCGGAAAGCAGACTATATATAATGAAGATTTAGGCGAAAACGAGACCTGGTTCTTCTATGCTGACGGCACCAGAAAGGGACAGGGCCTTCACGGAATCCGTGACAATGCCATCTATCACCACGGCCTGCGTCAGGATGCTCCAAACGATCTGCGCTTTGCGCCAGTAGAATTAGACGGTGTCTCCTACCTGGTAAACACCTCAGGCGCGATCCAGAAGGCGGCCTCCTCCTCCAAGTCTGCTGAGAAGCCAGAGTTAGGCAACGGCTTCAAGGATGTAAAGGATGCAAACGGCAAGGTTTGGGTTGTTGATACCAACGGTGTAATCCAGAAGTAAAACACATAAGATAATAGGATATATCGCAAAATTTTAAATACTGTAAAAGAGAAAAACCAAGATTTATAATCTCTAAATTCATCAAATCCGTTCAAATTGAAGGGCAAAAGAATATTTTTCATTCTTTTGCCCTGATTTTTTGTCACACTTTCTATGATTTTACGTTATAAATAGTAGGTAATTGTCATATTTTGTATCGATTCAGCACTGCAAACCAAAAGAGCTGGCTGAATTGATATGACATTCAAAATTTTCAGCAAAAAATCCCAAGGAGGAGGCTTATTTATGCGTGAGCTTTCCGTCTACTACTGCATGAAATGTGGTTATTATGCTTATTACCAGCTTCCGAAAAACGCCGTCTGTCCAAAATGCAATCAGAAAATGAAATTGCTTGATATCTCCTATCAGGCTTTCATGGATTTAGATTGCGAAGAACGAGATGCTCTGCTGTCTCAGGAAATCCTTCGGAATTGCCCATCCATTGTAACCCGCATTACAGAACCCCACAAAGCTGCCAATCAAAGAGAAACCATTGCCCGCCTGAGCGCACGCATCAATGAACTAGAAGAAGAAAACCAAAAGCTGAACGAAACCGTCGCCTGGATGCACCAGACGATATGGGATATGATCCGCAAGCAGCAAAAGCACCCATAAGCAGACGCGCTGCATGCCAGCATAAAAGAGCATTCTCACCTGCCTAAACTCCATCTTTCAAGAAATTCATTACAGATAAGAACGCTCCGGCGCATTTTATTCCTCATGGGAATGCTCTGAGCATATCATATATCGGTTCAACAGTCGATTCAGCGTAATCCTTAGCTGGGCAATAATTAAGAGTAATGTTTCGTTCTCCCTCCTCAATTGTTCATTTTCTTTCATTAGCACATGCAGCCTCTCCTCCATACTTGCCGCACCCTCCTTCCTTTCCCTGCAGACAATATAAGTCTTTTCCAAAGATTTGAAAAGAGAATTTTGCCGCACAATTCGACATAATAGGCAAAATTTTAACTCTAATATTCTCATTTTCGTATATTTTCAACACTAAATATGCCTTTTCAGGAAAAAGGCAGCACCACTTCTGGTACAATTCACAGATTCTCCCAATCTCTTTCCTTGTCGGATTCTGTTGACCGATTTTTGTTTTTTCGCTTTCTCCTATTCTTTCGGTTACTCTCCCTTCACCACCTCCACATGCAGGCTTCCTCCTTCATCCACAAGGTACCATGCCTCTCTGGAACCATCTGATGCTTCATAAGCAATCCCCGTCAGCTTGAAATTGTCATCGATGGACATCTCCGTTATCGTTCCTTCCAGATCCCATTCTTT
>JAUNOF010000105.1:0-3593 GCA_030537215.1 Lachnospiraceae bacterium | reverse complement strand
ATGTCGATCGGTTCTTTTTTCCATTATTTCCTCCATTTTTTCAGACAAATCCGTTTTGCAGCATTCAGTTCCCCCACCATCCATTTTATATGGCTCATCATACTATATGGAATGGATTCCTACAATATCTATAAATCGGGGATATACAAGTAAAAGCATATCCACTTTCGGAGCCCCCTTAATTTTTCCTGCTTGACATCTGATTCGCTGCGTGGTGTAATAATTGTAGCCGTTCAGTCGGACACGAAGAATCCGGTCTGAACGGTTATAAATAATTCCGAGAATCGAACACAGATATAGGAAAGGAATTTACTATGGCATCCCAAGGTGATACGAACGAAAAAGAAGGACGAAAGCCTCATGAAGCGGGAATCTCCCACAAAAAAAAGAAGCTCTCTCTGAAAAAAAAGCTTCTCCTGGGCGCTGTCTTTCTGATTCTTCTCCTCCTGCTGTCAGGATGGATCTATGTCAACCATCTTTTAGGTAAGATTAATCCACTGGATTCCGCTACGATCTCAGCAGAAGATTTTGTAGAAGAGACAGACGCCATTTCCGATGACCCAAGCCTGGAAACCTTAAGCCCGGAGGAGATCACGCTCCGCCTTGCAAACCAGGTCCTAAAGGATAAGGATGTTCTAAATATCCTGCTGATCGGTCAGGATACTCAGCCAGGTGTATCCGGCAGCCGATCCGACTCCATAATTCTGGCTACCGTCAACCAGAAAAAGAAGGAAATCACCATTACTTCCTTTATGCGGGATCTGTATGTGGATATTCCCGGATATAAAAAAAGCCGGATCAACGCTGCCTATGCTTTAGGGGGCGCCAGGCTGCTTGACGAGACCATCGAGCGTAATTTCGGAATCCACATTGACGGCAACATCGCAGTAAACTTTACCGGCTTTGCCAAATGCATCGACATCATCGGCGGCGTAGATTTGGAGTTGAGCGCGGCAGAGGCCGGCGCCGTGAATAAAGAACTTTTTGCAACCAGACATCCCATTCTGGACGGCACTGACCTGCAGGCCGACCGCTGGGCTCTGATGGGCGGCTTTCAGCATTTAAACGGCGATGAAGCCCTTCAATACGCCCGCATTCGAGAGATCGACAGTGATTTCAGCCGCACCAACCGGCAAAGAAAGCTTCTGTCTGCCGTATTCGAAAAATTAAAGAACAGCGATTTAAAAACCATGAACGCTCTGCTGGAGGAAGTACTTCCCCTTCTCTCTACTGATATCTCCAACACAAAGCTGATCGGCTATGCTGCCGGGGTTTTAGCCATGCAGCCAGCCACATTTAAAACAGACCGGATCCCTGCAGACGGAGCCTTCCGGGAAGCCGTAGTTCACCATATGCAGGTATTAGTTCCAGATTTAGAAAAGAATCAGCTTCATTTAAAAGAATCGCTGTACAGAAGCGAAAGCACCTCATACCAGCCGCTGCCATCCACCGAAGCTCCCCGCAGCCAGGAAAGCCGCAGCACAAGCAACCGCTCCTCTGCAGTCCAGACTACGGCGCCTGCAGATACCAGACCTGATACTGGAAATCCAAATGCAGAAAATCCAGGCGCATACGGCGCTGAAATGACAAATCCCGATGCTGCCGGCTCATCCCAGCCATACGATTCCGGCATCGGCTCCGCCTCCAGCACACCAGATAGCCTCTCTCAGGAAGAAACCGGCCAGAGCATAAGCCCATATGAATCAGCTTCCAGCGAAAGCACAGCCGACAGCCATGGCACAGACGGACAGCCATCCTCCTATCAATACGGACCAGGCATGCCTACTGCAGAGGCAGCAGCCGGGCAGGATGATTCTGCTTCTGAATCTCCTGCTGAAAGCACAGAAAAACCATCCATGCCGCAGGATCTGAATTACGAACAGACCGCCCCGGCAAACCCTGCATATGAGCAAACAGCTGCGCCGAGCACAGACAGCGGACTGGCGGCTCCGCAAAGTGATGACTCCGGGCTGACGGCTCCGCAAAGCGCAGACACTGGGCTGACCGCTCCGTATTAAGATGCTTTCCGAGCTTCTTGCAGCTGCAAATGCCGTCCCTGGCGGCGCGGTAATTCTGCAAAGTCGGATCGCCGATGCACGCATAACAGCACACTTCCCAGCTAATTCCGAGAGCATCCATGCTCTTCCAGAACAAGCTGGGAAGTTTTTATGTTTATGGCTCAAGAATCTCCAAAGCCCGATACAGCGCTCCTACATGAACGGCCTGCTCAATCCGTCCATCCTGCAGAGCCTTATGGATCTCTTCCTTCGTCATCAGCACCACATCGATCTCCTCTGTGGCGTCTAATGCCTGTTTTCCTCTTTTTCTGGCATTGGTTGCCAGGTAGCACCAGGCGTAGCTGCTTAAGCAGGAGGCATTGGGCGCCAGCTTCCCCAAAAACTGAAGCTCTTCAGCCTCATATCCAGTCTCCTCCAGAAGCTCTCTCCTGGCAGCCTCCTCCATATTCTCCCCCGGTTCCACACAGCCGGCAGGAACTTCCAAAATCACCTTATCTACCGCGTGACGGTACTGGTAGATCATTAAAAAACGGCCTTCCTCCGTCACCGCTGCCGTAACCACAAAATCCGGAAGCTGATTCACGTAAAAGGGTGCAATCATCGTCCCATCCGCCATCTGACAGTCATCTGCCCGCAGATTCACCCACCGATCCTTTATAATGGTTCTGCTGGATAAGGTATTCCAGCGCATCGCGTCAAATCTGGAATTTGCCATATGAATTCCTCCTCATCCTTTATCACTTTCTTTATGATCCCGTTCCAGTCTTAACAGACGGAAGCGTTCTGTTTTTCGAAACCCAAATCATATTACCAGAACCGCTGCGCGAACCTGGTAATCAGATGGACGGCGCGAAAAGCGCGCCTTTTATCGAAAGATGCTTGCGCATCTTCCGATAAGCTATATTATAGTTTAATTCAGGGCATACCGCAATATCCCTTCATTTTGATTTTTCATAATATTTCACTTCCAACACCTTTCCTCTTTGATCATACCATGCTTTAACTTTACACCCACCCCAAAACAGCGTATACTAATCATAAAAAGCTTGTAACTGTTCAGTACTTTATTAAACCAACAAGGAGAAGCTTCCATGAACCAGCCTCAGGAATTTATCAGCATCATCATGCCTGCCTATAATTCAGAAAAATATATCGCCCAATCCATTGAATCCGTATTAGCCCAAACCTGGACCCAGTGGGAACTGCTCATCATCGATGACGGCTCCTTCGACCGAACCGCCCAGATCGCCGGCTCCTATGCCTCCAGCTATCCCCAGATCCATTTTTTCCAAAACAAACAGAATCTGGGTGTTGCACGCACCCGCAACGCCGGCATCCGCCAGGCTGCAGGCCCCTGGATCGCCTTTCTGGACAGTGATGACTGCTGGGCGCCGGAAAAACTGGAAAAGCAGATTCAGCTGTCCCGCTCCAGCGCCGCCGACTTCCTCTTTACCGGCTCCGCTTTCATGGACGAGAACAGTCAGCCCCTCAGCCATCAGCTTTCCGTTCCATCCAGAATCGGCTACCGCCAGCTGCTGAAGCAAAATGTAATCTCCTGCTCCTCCGTGCTGATCA
>JAUNOF010000249.1 GCA_030537215.1 Lachnospiraceae bacterium | reverse complement strand
GTATTATTCTACAGGTGTCCCAAAAATACGGGTGGGAATGCGCAAGGAGATCTGCATGGATAAAGGAGCAGCAGAACCATACAGGTATTCCGAAGATCCGCCTGGTACATAATAATGATAAAAAGAAAAGGAGAGCAGTATGGGTGTAAAAAATACAGATTCTGACAAGAATCCGAGAAAGCCGTTTTTATATTACTATGCGATCGTGCTGATCGTGGTACTTCTGTTAAATACCTTTCTTTTCCCGTCCGTGATGGAGCGGTCGGTGAAGGAGGTTGGGTATAACCAGTTCCTTCAATATGTGGAGGATGGCAAGGTTGCCCAGGTTTATCAGGATGATACGGAAATCGTGTTTACATTAAAAGAAGGGGAGATGAAGGAGTGGGGCGTAACCGCCTATAAGACCGGGAAATGGCCGGATCCGGATCTGACCCAGCGGTTATGGGACGCAGGAGTTTCGTTCTCCAAGGAGATCCCCACGCAGGCTTCCCCGCTGCTGGCCTTCCTCCTTCAGTGGATCGTGCCGATCATTATGTTTGTTGTCATTGGCCAGATCTTAGGACGGGCCATGCAGAAAAAGATGGGAAGCATGGGAGGACCTTCCATGAGCTTTGGAAAGTCCAATGCCAAGATCTATGCAGAGACTGAGACGGGCAAGACCTTTGCCGATGTAGCCGGACAGGAGGAGGCCAAGGATGCCTTAAAGGAGATCGTGGACTTCCTGCACAATCCCCAGAAATATTCTGAGATCGGCGCCTCCCTGCCTAAGGGAGCTTTGCTGGTAGGCCCTCCCGGAACCGGTAAGACTCTGCTGGCAAAGGCTGTGGCAGGCGAGGCCCATGTGCCCTTCTTTTCCATCTCCGGTTCGGAGTTTGTTGAGATGTTCGTGGGCATGGGTGCGGCAAAGGTCCGCGACCTGTTTAAGCAAGCCAATGACAAAGCGCCCTGTATCGTATTTATCGATGAGATCGACACCATCGGCAAAAAGCGTGACGGCGGCGGCTTAAGCGGTAATGATGAGCGGGAGCAGACCTTAAATCAGCTCTTAACGGAGATGGACGGCTTCGACGGGCAGAAGGGCGTGGTGATCCTGGCGGCTACCAACCGTCCGGAATCCTTAGACCAGGCGCTTCTCCGTCCGGGACGCTTCGACCGCCGGATTCCGGTGGAACTGCCGGACTTGAAGGGAAGAGAAGCCATTCTCCGGGTTCATGGAAAAAATGTTAAGCTGGAGGACAGCGTAAACTTTAACGCCATTGCCCGCGCCACCTCCGGAGCCAGCGGTGCAGAGCTTGCTAATATCGTCAACGAAGCAGCCTTGCGGGCAGTCCGCATGAACCGCCGTCTGGTGAGCCAGTCAGATCTGGAGGAAAGCGTGGAGGTGGTTATTGCCGGATATCAGAGGAAGGATGCGGCTGTCTCCCAGCAGGAGAAGCGGATCGTAGCCTACCATGAGATCGGCCATGCACTGGTGGCGGCCTGCCAGAGCAATTCCGCTCCGGTCCATAAGATTACCATCATCCCCCGGACCTCCGGCGCTCTGGGCTACACCATGCAGGTAGAGTCCGGCGAGCGGTTCCTGATGAGCAAGGAAGAGGCATTAAATAAGATCGCTACCTTTACCGGCGGACGGGCAGCAGAGGAATTTATGTTCCATTCCATCACCACCGGAGCTTCCAATGATATCGAGCAGGCAACGAAGATCGCCAGGGCCATGGTGACCCGGTACGGCATGAGCGATCAGTTCGGCATGGTTGCCCTGGAAACGGTGAATAACCAATATCTGGGAGGCGATACCTCTATGGTATGCTCTCCGGAAACAGCGAAGGCAGTGGATGATGAGGTGATTGCCATTGTAAAGGCACAGTACGAGAAGGCAATGGAGATCTTAAAATCTCATGCAGCGAAGCTGACGGAGCTGTCAGAGTATCTGCTGGAGCGGGAGACCATCACCGGGGAAGAGTTTATGGAGATCTTGAATCGGTAGAGAGACAAGGGAAACATTTGTT
>JAUNOF010000104.1:4215-11246 GCA_030537215.1 Lachnospiraceae bacterium | reverse complement strand
AGATAATTCAAAATATCCCCCACCGTTTCCACCTCAAGATCCGCCAGACTCCTGTCAAATCCAAACCGCTCATCGATCAGCGCCGCCACCGTCATCCCGGCGCTGTGAGCCGCCGTAATCCCAACAGTGGAATCCTCCAGCACGAAGCACTGCTCCTCCCTCACGCCTAATGTCCTTGCCGTATAATGATAAATCTCCGGGTCCGGCTTGCTCCGCGCGAACATATCGCCGGTAACTACCGTATCAAAATAATCCAGCACTCCGTTGCTGAACAGTACATGAAGCACCAGCTGCCGATGGGTGGAGGATGCCACCGCAAGCCGATAACCTCTGCGTTTTAATTCCTTCAAAACCGCTGCTGCCTCCGGCCGGAAAATCTCCTGATAATCCACTGTGTCCTGCACATTGCTCCAGTTCCGGTACAGCTGCCTCAGCTCCTGCCAGCTCTTTTTGCTCTGAATCGCTGCCTCCATGATCTCCCAGGTATCCTTAGATGTCTTTCCTACGGTGCCTAAAATATCCGACTTCTGCACCTTAGGATTTAATGTCCTGGCAAATGCCAGCAGATCCTCCAGATAAATCACCTCACTGTCAATCAAAACGCCGTCCATATCAAATATCACTGTCTGTATCGTCTTTTCTGCCTGCATGCTCTTTCTCTCCTGTCTTTCCAGCATCTCTTGTCATGACCATAATTCCATCGTAACTGCTCAGTACCTTCACAGTCACGAGCAAAAATCCATTCTAAATCGGCTTCGCCGATGGGATTTTTGCCTTCTAGCCCAAGTTATTTTACGGTCAGCGCAGCAAATACCCTCGCTTCGCTGGGGCAGCCCCTGCGCAGACCTACTGAACAGTTACATTCCATCCATTACTGCAGCCGCTGTCCGCACATGGGACAATATTTAAAATTCCCTGGTGATTCGTGCTTGCAGATGGGACATCTCAAGGTTTTTTCCGGGTCCGGGATCTGGTCCCCCTGCTGATCCTGTGCTGCCGCCTGTCCATACGCTCCATAATGGCGTTTTCCGTCCTCCGCCAGCTTCAGATCCTCATTCCGGATCTCCACCTGCTCTCCCCGGGCAATGGCTCTTCCCACCTCAGGATTCAGCTCATAAACCGCCTCACAGCATGACATCTTGACGAAAAACCGCTTATTCCATTTGAATAAAGGAATAAAGAAAAAACTGAAATAATAATATGTCATGATCACCTGGCACTGCGCCAGACTGCCGCAGTATTTGCACATCAGCGAGCCGGCATACTGCAGAATCTTTGAACCCTGGCTGATTCCTCCAATAAAAATCATGATGCTTTCCTCCAAAATTTGTGTGTTGACGCAGGGAAAATCCCCGCGCATCTGTATTGGTACCTGCATTGTATCATAAAACAGGCGGCAAAAAAAGAGGGCCTGAAAAAGAATCCTGCCAAGCAGGATTCTCCGCCTGCGGCGGGTTGCGTCAGCAACATAATTCCGATCCGCCGCAGCGCGATCCTCGCGGAGCGTTTTTTGTTTCATAGGACGCACTTTTCTATGAAACAAAAAATCTGCAGATCCTCAATCCGGAATCTGCAGATTTTTTCATCTTGTATCATGATGGTTCCAATATTTTCCCAGCCGTCTCGCTGCTTTCCTGTTACAGTTTCTTGTTCCCTGTAAACGCATATCCTTTCGATCAGCCGGCAGCCATCTCCTTCGTCCGGCCGTAAAAGGTCAGCAAATACAAACCGCAAAGCCCCACAAGGGCATAGATAATTCTGGACAGCCAGTTGCTTCCAAACAGAAATGCCACCAGGTTAAAGTTAAAAAATCCAATCAACCCCCAATTCACAGCACCGATGATGCTGATGGTCAGCGCAGTTATGTCCAATGCTTTGTTCATAAGAGAAAACCTCCTTTATTACTTCTCATATTCTGAGTTTATATCAGAAAGTTTTCCACAAGGTCGGGGATTTTATACCTGTTTTTCCACAATATCTGCTCAATTCCTTCCCACTACATTCCAGCCAGGATTTCCTGCTCCGCATCGTCAAACAGCAGCCGTTTATTATACTGATAGTACCGCTCACAGTCATATTCCTGTAAAAATCTGGTGCAGTTAAAGCTGGTATTCAGTTCCGTGATAAAGATCACCATCTCCTGGCTGTCGCCAAAGGCTGCTTCCATAAAATCAAAGCCATGCTCCAGCATCTGGGATGCCTGGTCAAAGCTGTTTTCAAAGGCATCGCTGTCTGCGGCAAACTTCTCCCGCAGGAAATCCCACGCTGCATCAAGGCCCTTGGGCGCCCCGGCATCATCCGGCCTTCCTTCCCCGGAAGATGCAGCCTGACCAGCCCCCTTCTCCCACAGGATCAGTGCCGAGCGGTACTCCTCCAGCTTTTTCATCATATTCTGGTAAAGGATATCCTCCTTCCTGGTGAGAACCTCCTGCTTCTTAAGGCTTTCCCATTCCTGCTCCGTTTCCTGAAGCAGCTCTGACATTCGTCCAGCTCCATTAAAGGTTCTTTTGCTGGCTCCATTCCGGCTGCTGCCTGCTGCCTGTCCTGCCCCAGTTCCATCGGTTTCAGACTGCTGGAACCGCTTCAGAACGCTCATCAGCCGTCCCATCATCTCCTCCTGCCACAGCACCTGCCCAAACTGGCTGCCCAGCTTGGACAACAGAAGCCCTACCACGCTGAGCCGCTCATCAAAGGCCGCCTTTGCCAGCTTATCGCACAGGCTTTCCCGGATCACGCCGGCCAGGATCTCATCTACCTGATACTCATTCTGATATTTATCATAAAGTTCCAGATAATTGGCAAAATCCTTGGCGATCTTCGGATGCTGGAGGTACTGGACGATCACCTCCCGGTCCACCTGCTTGTCCAGCTTCTCATACACCTGAATCAGCCGCGACAGATCCTCCCAGCCTCTGGGCGTAGCAAACATTCTTCCGTCCACAGTAGTTTCAATATGGCAGAAATACTGCTTCTTCACGCTTAAATAAGCAAGGACTGCCGGGTGAATATTCACCTGGTAGGCATATTCCTTCCACACCTCAAAATCCGGCTCCACCATGATCTTTTTAATCCGGTCCAGAGTCACCACATCAAAATCCCGCACCGACTTATTATACTCCGGCGGATTTCCGGCAGCTACGATAACCCATCCCTCCGGGATCTTATGGCTTCCGAAGGTTTTGCACTGAAGGAACTGCAGCATGGTAGGAGCCAGGGTCTCTGAAACGCAGTTAATCTCATCGATAAACAAAATACCTTCCTTTAATCCAGTAGCCTCGATCTTATCATAAATCGATGCCACAATCTCACTCATGGTATACTCCGTAACGGAATATTCCTTTCCGCCGTAGGACTTCTTCTCGATAAAAGGCAGGCCGATCGCGCTCTGCCTGGTATGATGGGTAATGGTGTAGGCTACCAGACCGATTCTGCATTCCTTTGCGATCTGCTCCATGATCTGTGTCTTTCCCACTCCCGGCGGGCCGATCAGCAGCACCGGCCTCTGCCGGATCGCAGGGATGGCGTATTCGCCAAATTCATCCCGATACAGATACGCCTCGATGGTATCCTTGATCTCTTCCTTTGCCCGTTTTATATTCATAGTTGATCGTTCTCCCTTTTCCTGTTCTGTTGTGGTTACGGCCCGCAGCCCTTCGCCATCTCCGCTCAAAGGCTGCCGCGCAACGGTTCCGTACCCTCACGGTTATGCTACCACTGCATATCATCCTTTGGAATCTCATCCTCCAGCCACCAACCGTCCGGCTTCTGCTTGCGGCTTCCATCTGCTGTCTGATCCTCTCCGGCACCCCGCTGCTGTGCATCCCCGGCTAAAACTCCCGGCTCCTGGCCCAGATCCTCCGGAGAAAGGATGATCTTCATCGCCCACCCCGGCACAGAAATATCCGAATAGCTGTCCTTCATAAACACAAATACGGTATCATAGGGCGGCTTCTGCACTGGATAAATGCCTTTTCCATCTGTAAAATAAATTAAACCTCTCAGTCGTGTAAACTCCCGCCGCGCCTGCAGCCCGGCCACATACTCAAATGCCGGCCTAAAATCGGTACCGCCCTGCCCGGCAATGGTGAAATGCTCCATATAATTCTTCATTTCCTCCTGGCTGGTAACCACCACATCCGACTGGATCTTCTCATCGCACTGAATAATATGGATATTTACCTTATGAAAATAGCTTTCTGAGGAAGACAATACCGAATACGTCTCTTCCAGGAACCGCCGCACCAGCGGCCCGGAGCAGGACATGGAGGTATCGATCACGATCACAAAATCCTCCACCCGATACACTTCCTTCGTTTCCAAGGGCTCAACCAGCGGCATGTTCCCATACATTTCCAGCCCATAGGTATAAAACACCGGGTCAAAAGAATCCGGATCTACCTGGATCTCCTCCTTCAGCACTGCAAATTTTCTCAGAAATGCCCGGTAATCATACCGCTCCCGGTTCTCCACCTGCACCTGCTCCAAAAGATCCCGGCTGTCCTCAGACGGGTCCTTCGAGCCGGTGGTCTCCATCTCCGTCTGCATCTTCTCCCGGTTATCCTTCCACAGATTCTGCCGGCGGATCATCTGGCTCTTTGGCATCTCCTGCTCCCACAAGTCGTGGCTGTCCACATAAAACTCCCCCGTCAGCCGGTCAAGCTGCTTTTCATTAAACTTCATCTCTGCCAGTTTTTTATAGATTCCCTCTGCATTCATCACCGTTAATCCCGCATTTTTAAACCGCAGGTAGGTCTCCCGGCGGAACATGGACGGCGGTCGGTGGACACACTTCTGATAAAGACCATCGATCACCGATTCCATGGCGATATCACAGGCCAGGTTCCACAGACGCAGATCCCTCCCTTTTCTGGTATCCATATGGCAGAACAGACAGTGAAACAGCATGTGAAGAAACGCCCGGTTCACCATCACCCGTCCCTGCCGATACAGCTCAATCAAAAAATCCGGTCCATAATAGATCAGGAATCCATCTGTGGCGATCCCCCTCCGGTTCCAGTCCGCCTCAAATCCCAAACTGCTTAAGGACACATCCAGGAACCGCATATTCAGATACAGCTCATTTCTGGACATGGTAAGGATTTTCACACATAAACCTACCTGATCCAGCTCCTGCAGCTGCCGGTGTCTTGTAGGGTCGATCATCGCTGATCCTCCTTCTGCTGATTTTAATCGGCTGTTTTTTGAACGGCGGCATGTTCCTTTTCCAACTCCTGATAAAGCTGATAGAAGGTCCATTCCGCGTTCTGTGGTGTGATGACAGCCTTTAAATCGATCTTGGGAACTCCCGCCTTTTTCAGATTATAAAACAGGAAATCCATCCGTCCGCTGGTAAAGTTCCTGAGCACCAGCACATCCTGACCGATCACCGGCACCTGCACAGATTCTAAACTCTGCCCAGCCTCCTGGGGTGGTCTGGCTTCCCCTTCTTCTTTTCTGGACTGATATCCAGGCATCCCGGCCAGGTACCCAACCGATTCCAATACCTGCTCCGGCTCTATATTCCGGATACGCACACCCATACGAACCATAACGCCTTTCAGCTGCCTCACCCGCTTTTCGCTGCCGGCTTCCTTCGTATGATAATATAATACGGTCTCATGTAATTTCTGCATTTTTTACTCCTGATATTCATTCATTTTTGACGGGTCCCAAGGCCAAAAATCCTCCTGCAGGCAAGCTTGCATGGGATTTCCGACCTTTTGCCCCTGGTATCATCATATTCCACATGAGCGCAAATTACAAGCCGGAGATTGAGAACCTTCTTTCGCTGCTACAGCTCAAATCTCCTGCGCCGTCTGGGCTGCTGGGCTTCTTCTGCCCCATCCTGCATTCCAGATCCTGCTCCATTTCCCGGCATCAGCCCATCTCCCACTATATTCTCCCCCAAAAGCTTTGCCTTTCTTTCATGGCGGATATCCATCAGAATTCCCAATGCCTGGGCATCTCCCTTCCGGCTGCCTTCCCCCAGCATTCCATCCAGACATTCCTTGCTGCACCAGCCTGCCCTGGCCGCAAATTTCAGAATATCCCAATCCTGCTGACTGGCCGCCACCTGGAAGATCTCCCGTCCATGACCGGCCGCATACTCCTCATAGATCCTTCTTCGTTCCTCCAAAAGCTGAACCGGATACATCAGCCGCCCCAATACCAGTTCTGTCACCAGCTCCGGCTTTTCCTGTACCTGGATATGAGGAAACAGCTTGTCATAGGTCAAATATTGAAAATCCGTTCCGCTGAATGCATTCCGGTACCGGTGGCCGCAGCCATGCATCTCCTGAGTCAGGATCCTGGCCGGTGTATTTTCAATGGATTCTTCATAGTACTCCGGAAACAGAAGTCTTGCCTGAAGTTTTCCCTGCTCGTCCAGACAATTGACCCGAAGCGTCTGCCGAAGCTCCGCCAGCACCTCCTTTAAACAAGATTTCACTCCCGGAACCATGTGGATATCGAATCGTCCGATACCAAGACATCCGGTAAACAATCCTGCTCCCAGATCCTTTAAGCTGCTGAAAAACTCCAGCCGCTCCAGATTTTCACAATTATAAAATGCATAAGCCCCGATTTTCCGAAGACCGGAAGGCAGAGAAACGGACCGCAGGTCATTTCCCTTTAATGCAGGCGTTCCGTCCTCCAGGGCATCTGCTGTCACCAGCTCCGGGGCGCATGGCTCCAATTCTGCTGCAGCTTCTGCTATTTCCACCAGGTACTTCTCCCCCGGCTCCTGCCGCCGGACCGTTTCCGAGCACAGATAAGCCCCCAGCTCTGTAACCGGCAGCCCGCCGATCCGCTCCGGTATCTCCGCCTGTCCATCGTAGCCAAAGCACCGCAGGATACGGATCCCGTCCCTTACCTTATCACATATTACTTTCATTTTCCATCCTCATCCAGCTTAATCCCTGCCAGCGCCTGGGCAAAGGCATTGTTAATGGGTTCCTGGGCCTCCTTCCTCTGCTGATTCAAATACCGGGCCACATCCTTTTTCGACACCCCGGCGCCCTCCTTCTTTCTCC
>JAUNOF010000104.1:0-4115 GCA_030537215.1 Lachnospiraceae bacterium | reverse complement strand
TCTTCATATACTGCCTTCCAGCCGGGATTTTTCACAATTCTGCCATGAGCCAGAAAGGTTTCCTCCCCTACCTTCACGGTCAGCCGGAGCTGTTCATACTCATAAGGAGGATACAGCACTGCCAGGAACCGGCGCACCACCAGATCATAGATCCGCCGCTCATCAATAGTCATATGATCCAGCTGGACAAACTGTTCTGTAGGAATGATGGCATGGTGGTCCGACACCTTGCTGTTGTCCACAAAAAAGGGCTTTTCCGGCAGCTTTTGATTGACGATCTGCCCGGCCAGCTTCCGGTACGGCCCAACTCCGCACGCCTTCAGCCGCTCCCGGATGGTGGGCAGAATATCGCTGCTTAAATACCGGGAATCGGTTCTCGGGTAAGTCAGAACCTTATGATTCTCATACAGCCGCTGCATGATATTCAGCGTTTCCTTAGCCGAATACTGGAACCGCCGGTTGGCTTCCCGCTGAAGCTCCGTCAGATCATAAAGAAGGGGCGCCTGCTGTTTCTTCCCGGTCCGTTTCACCTCTGCTACCGCTCCATCCTGGCCCTGAAGCCTTTGGAAAAGCTCCTGGATCCGCCCTTTATCAAAGGAGCGCTGGCTGCCGGATCTTTCATCCTGCCAGGTCAGCAGAAGTTCCCCTGAAGCCGGAACCGCCGGACGGCTTCCATCTCCCTTTCCCCTCCCTATCTTCCACCTTGCCTGCAGTCCATAGTAAGCCTTCGGTACAAACTCCTTGATCTCCTTCTCCCTGGCCGCGATCATCGCCAGGGTAGGAGTCTGCACCCGCCCGCAGGATAGCTGTGCATTATACTTGCAGGTCAGAGCCCGAGTGGCATTGATCCCTACCAGCCAGTCCGCCTCTGCCCGGCACATGGCAGCATCGTACAGAGAATCAAACTCCCGCCCATCCTTTAAATTGGCAAAGCCCTCCCGAATCGCCTTATCGGTCACTGAGGAGATCCACAGCCGCTTAATGGGCTTTCGGCACTCCGCCTTCTTTAAGATCAGCCGCGCCACCAGCTCTCCTTCCCGCCCGGCATCAGTGGCAATAATAATCTCCCCGATATCCTTCCGGTAAAGCTGGGCTTTCACCGCCTGATACTGCTTTGCAGTCTGCCGGATCACCTCCAGCCGAAAAACCTCCGGCATCATGGGAAGATCCTCCAGCTTCCATTCCTTATACTTCTTATCATAATCCTCCGGATCTGCCAGAGTTACCAGATGACCCAATCCCCATGTCACCACATAGCTGGTTCCCTCAATGGCTCCGTTCAGATTTTTATTACACTTCAATACCCGGGCAATGTCCCTTGCCACGGAAGGCTTTTCTGCAATTACAAGTGATTTCATATCCGCTCTATCCTCCTTATTTCATGGCGGCGGCTTCGCCCTTTCATAATTCCTCCGATGACCAGAATTCCCCTGCCAGCCGCACAAACTCCCTGGCTGCATCGCTTAAATACGTATTCCTCTGATAGCTGGCCACGATCTCCCATTGCGGATGACCGCTTAAGGAAAAGCAGGTCACTCCCTCCGGATGATGCTTCACATAATGATAGGGAACGATGCCGCAGCACTGCTTGGACTGAACCATCGCTACGATGGCAGAGTTGCTGGCAGTCTCAAACAAAATATTAGGCGTAAAGCCGGATTTCCGGAACAGCCCGTCGATAATCGCCCGCACAGTCGATTCCCGGTACATCAGCACAAAAGGTTCATACCGGAACAACCCAAGATCGATGACAGGAAACTCCTCCAGTCCCTGTTTTCCTTCGCCAGCCCCCTCCAGGCTGCCTGCAAGCGGCTTTCTCCTGTGTTCTTTTGAATCCTGTCTCCGGACATTTTCTATATATCTGCGATCTCCCACCGCTTCCTCTGCCAGGGGATGGCCGCTGGGAACCGCCAGAAGAATCTCCTCTCTTCCAAGGGAAATGTACTCATCCTCCGTCTTCTGCTGTTCCGACAGGGTCTGGAAACCGATATCCAGATCCCCTCTTGCAATCATAAGCTGCTGACTGCGCACATTCAGCTCCTTAGGCTCCACCACGATTCCCGGACATGCCTTATGAAATGCGGGATACACCTTGGTAAACATCTCAAGGCCCCGGCCCGGCGTAAAGCCGATGGAAAGCCTTCCCTTCTTCTCCTCCAGCATATCGCTGATCATATTATAGGTTCTGTGCTTAATTCTCAGGATCTCCCTGGCATTTTCCAGATAAACCTCCCCGATGGGAGTGGGACTCCAGTCCGTCCTGCTTCTGCGGAAAAGCTGCGCGCCCAGCTCCCGCTCCAGGCGGAGAAGCTGCTGGTTTAAGGCGGACTGAGTCAGATACAGCTTTTCCGCCGCCCTGGTGATGCTGTGCTCATCGGCAATTTTCACCATATATTCGATCTGTTTCAAATCCATAAAAGCGCCTCCCCTTTCCCCATATCCTTCCAAACATCTCACTCTGCAATACCTGATTCCGCCGTTTATTTTACTTAATTTTTATAAGTCTGCAAAAAATATAATTAATTTTACTTATTCTTCAATTCGTATTATAATGGACTCATCAAGAAAGGTCAAGCAAGAACAGGAGGAGTTATATGGCACGATTATATGTCAAAATCAAAGACCAGGACAACGTGGTAGTAGCAGTCCAGGATCTGAAAGCCGGCACAGAGGTCATGGAAGGTCTGGTAACCAACCAGGACATTCCACAGGCACACAAGATCGCACTTTGCGATATCCCGGCAGGCGGCGAGATCATCCGCTACGGTGTGGTGCTGGGATACGCAATCAACGACATCAAAAAGGGCGACTGGATCAATGAGCACATGCTGCAGCTTCCAGAAAGCCCATCTGTAGATAATATGGAATACGGCACCAACCTGGTTCCTAATGAGGAGCTGCCTATGCCTACCAGAACCACCTGGATGGGCTACCGCAACGCAGAAGGCCCTGCAGGCACCAGAAACCTGTTAGGTATCGTTACCACCGTTCAGTGTGCGGCAGGCGTGCTGAAGGTGGCAGTTGAGCAGATCAAGAAAGAGCTGCTTCCAAAATATCCAAACGTAGACGGTGTAGTAGCAGTCACCCATCCATACGGCTGCGGCGTTGCCATCAATGCCCCCTTAGCATACATTCCGATCCGTGCCATCACCAATGTAATCCGTCATCCAAACTTCGGCGGCGAGATCATGGTGGTTGGACTTGGCTGCGAGAAGCTGACCTATGACCGTGTGCTTCCGCCGGAGGATATCACTCCTGAGAACGTGCTGACCCTGCAGGATTACGCAGGCCATGACGCTATGATGAATGCAATTATGGAAATGGCGGAGAAAAAACTTCAGAAGCTGAACCAGAGACATCGCGAGGAGCTTCCTTTAAGCGACCTGCTGATCGGTATGCAGTGCGGCGGCAGCGATGCCTTCTCCGGCATTTCCGCCAACCCAAGCGCAGGCTATGCTGCTGACATGCTGGTTCGCGGCGGGGCAACTGTTATGTTCAGTGAAGTTACCGAGGTAAGAGACGGCGTACATATGCTGGCTGCCCGCTGTCCAGACGCACACACCCGTGACCGCCTTGCAGAAGAAATGAAATGGTACGATGAGTATCTTGCCAACGGCGGCGTAGGCAGAGATGCCAACCCAACCCCCGGCAACAAAGCCGGCGGCCTTGCCAACATTGTAGAGAAGGCAATGGGCAGTATCGCTAAAAGCGGCACCAGCCAGATCGTGGAGGTGCTTTCCCCTGCCGAAAAGCCGACCAAACATGGCCTGATCTATGCGGCAACCCCTGCCAGCGATATCGTCTGCGGCCCCAGCCAGGTAGCCAGCGGTATCGGCCTCCAGGTATTTATGACCGGACGGGGAACCCCTTACGGCCTGGATATCAGCCCGGTAATCAAGGTCTGCAGCCGCAACGAGATGAAGAACCACTGGTTCGACTTGATCGATATCTCCGCCGGCGCCGTCGCGACCGGTGAGGCAACCATCGCCGACGTAGGCCAGGAGATCTTCGATATGATCCTGGATGTGGCAAGCGGCATCCGCGAGCCATACAGCGACAAGTACGGCTTCCACAACGACATGTGCATCTTCAATCCGGCGCCGATCACCTGATAC
>JAUNOF010000103.1 GCA_030537215.1 Lachnospiraceae bacterium | reverse complement strand
CAGGAGAGGAAGTAATGAGAGATGAGATTGAGGTAGCAGCAGATGAAGAATGGGTTCGCAGCAACCAGATAACCCCTCCGGACGGCTATAAAATCTTAGTACCCTCTGGTGACATGTACGTCTCTAGGCCAATCCAAGCCGACGGAACTGTAACCTTTACTGTAACAAAGAAATAAAACTGAAACATTAGAATCACATAATGAGTTAGTCTGATCAACAGGCCTTCTATGATAAAGAAATAACATCATGGAAGGCCTGTTTTTTACGCAGTTTCCGACAGAACGTGTTATCGTTTGTTTTTTTCCAGAATTTTGGACTATCTGTCACAATTAAAAGCTATATGGGAATATCAGGAAATCTTGCAATCGCTGATGAGCCATGTTATACTGAATAAAAGGGAATCATTCAGTAGGTTTGTGTGTTTATTATGCTGACCATAAAAGACTGAGGATACGATTTGGAAAGGATGTGAGAAAACAGATGCGCAGGGATACTTATTCTGCCCAGGCGATCAAGCTGGCGGAGGATAAAAGGAAAAATGACAATGCCTGCAAGAAGGTTCTTGCATCAAAGGAAATCCTGTCCTATATTTTGCATGAAGTAGTTCCGGAATATGCTTCCTGCAGGAAAGAAGAGATCGCAGAGCAATACATTGAGCCGAATGAAATCCGTGGAGATGTTCCCATAGCTCCAGGTTTAACGAACAAGAAGGAATATGTGGAGGGAATGCAGCAGGAGGATGGGGAATTTGGAGAGAGCACCATCTTCTTTGATGTAAAATTCAAAGCATTGCTGCCGGAAGGCCGAAGGAGTAAAACACAGATCGGTTTATATTTGGACGTAGAGGCTCAGAATCAATACCGCCCCGGCTATCCGCTGGAAAAGAGAGGAATTTATTATCTTTCCCGCCTGACTTCTTCTCAATTGCAGACAGTGGCGTATGATACAGATTATTCTTCCTTGCAGAAATCCTACAGTATATGGATTTGTATGGGAAATGATATTCCACAAAGAGAAAAGCAGAGTATTTCACGATATACGTTTGCAAAGGAAGATGTGTATGGATGGGCAAAGGATAAAAGGGAAGATTATGATTTGATGAGTCTGATTATGATCCGGCTTGGAGATGCTCCTACAGAGGAGAAGACATTGGGGATGCTTCAGACCTTATTCTTAGGGGATATGGATCCGAAGGAGAGAATCCGCAGGCTGGAGGAGGAGTACCAATTAAAGATGTCAGAGGAGATGGAACAGGAGGTTGTGAATATGTGTACATATAGTCAGGCGATTGAAGATCGTGCTTTGAAGCGTGGGGAAGAACTTGGAAAAGCGCAGGGAATTGAACTGGGAATCGCAATATATAAAATGCTTTTGGAAACAAAGAGTGTAATTCGAGCTTCAGCCAATTTAGGCTTACCAGAGAAGGAAGTTCGGAATATAGCAGAGAAATTTCAGATAGAACTGGCGGAGTAGGCAGAGGATACTGTCTGGATAATTTTGATAAAAGAGAATAAGCAAAATCCTCGGCCTGACACCCTGCTTCCCAACTAACAGATAATTCAGTAAGGAAAGCAGACTGTCAGCCAATTTTTCCGCGGATCAGTGGAATTTAACGATAGATCTTTTTATGCTCATAAACCGGCTCAGAGGTGAGCTGGATGCCTAGTTTCTTAAAGGTATTGATATCCACCTGAGACAGCATGACAGAGGTGTGAACCTGGCATCCGTACAGCTTTGGAAGCTGATTCAGAGCTTTCTCGGCAACAGGATCGGTTGCCGCGCTGACGGAAAGGGCGATCAGGACCTCATCGGTGTGCAGACGTGGATTCCGGCTGCCCAGATACCGGGTTTTTAAGGTCTGGATGGGCTCGATAGCAGAAGGCGCGATTACATGGACATCATGAGGAATGCCGGCACAGGCTTTTACTGCGTTTAAGAGCAGAGCGGCGGAAGCGCCTAACAGCGGGCTGGTCTTGCCGGTTACGATCTGGCCGTCAGCTAGTTCCATGGCAGCAGCAGGGGCATGCTGGGTGGTAGCAAGGGTGTTGCATACACCAACAACCTGGCGCATGGATGGGGTGATCTTGTCCTTTTTCATCAGAAGTTCGATCTTGTATACCTCATCTTGAGAGCCTTCTTCGCTGACCAGGCGGTTTAATGCCTGATAGTAACGGCGGATGATCTCCTGGTTAGAGGCTTCCCGGCAGGCTTCGTCATCTACGATACAGAATCCGGCCATATTGACGCCCATGTCGGTAGGAGATTTGTAAGGACTTTCGCCGTAGATTCCGTCAAAGATCGCATTTAATACCGGGAAGATCTCTACATCACGGTTGTAGTTGACAGTAGTTTCGCCGTAAGCCTCCAGATGAAATGGGTCGATCATGTTTACATCGTTTAAATCGGCAGTTGCTGCTTCGTACGCCATGTTGACCGGATGCTTCAAGGGCAGGTTCCAGATAGGGAAGGTCTCAAATTTGGCATAGCCGGCCTTGATGCCTCTCTTGTTTTCATGGTACAGCTGGGAAAGGCAGGTTGCCATTTTTCCGCTTCCAGGTCCGGGTGCGGTGATGATCACCAGAGGACGGGAGGTCTCAATATAGTCATTTTTTCCATAGCCTTCATCGCTGACGATGCGGGAAACATTGCCGGGATAACCTTCAATGGTATAGTGGCGGTAGACCTTGATTCCCATATGTTCCAGCTTGTTACGGAACTGGTCGGCGCTGGCTTGTCCGGCGTATTGGGTGATGACTACGCTTCCTACAAAAAGTCCTTTGTCACGGAATTCCTGGATCAGACGGAGCACATCTACGTCATAGGTGATTCCCAAATCATGGCGAACCTTATTTTTCTCAATATCAGCTGCATTGATGGCGATCACAAGCTCTGCCTGGTCGGCAAGCTGCAGAAGCATCCGAAGCTTGCTGTCCGGGGCAAATCCAGGCAGTACCCTGGAGGCGTGGTAGTCATCAAACAGCTTTCCGCCAAATTCCAGATATAGCTTATCTCCGAATTTACTGATTCGTTCTTTGATCTTCTCTGACTGAAGAGAAAGATATTTGTTATTGTCAAACCCAATTCTCATAAGTGCCTCCATTGCTTTTTCACAATTTTCTTTTTTCATTTATGAACGATTTTTAAACATGGTTCTATTTTGTATGATTTCCGGAAAAATGTCAAGCCACATTGAATATGGTATATTAAAAAGTCTCAAATTATAAAATTTAAATAAAATGTAACTTTTTTTTGCCTTCTATCTGTGCTATAATGTTTCCGTGATTGGAATCACAGCAATAAAACAGCATCAGCAGGGCAGAAATCATAATCAGGTCTTCTATGATGAGAAGAACATCATGGAAGACCTTAAGCTATATTTCCAGAACCGCTGCGCGAACCTGGTAATCGGATTGACGGCGCAAAGGACGCGCCTTTTATGGAAAGATGCTAACGCATCTTCCGATCAGCTGTATTGCAGAACAAAATGAGGAGTACATGAGAAAATGAAAAAGGCACATCAAATACGAAAAACAATGACAAAGCAGGCCGGTGTTCTGGCGGCAGTGGTTCTGGCAGCAGGCCTGAGCTCCATACCGGCTTATGCAGCGAATAGATGGAAAATGGAAAATGGAAACCGGTATTATATGCAGGATGACCAGGTGGTAGTCAACCAGTGGTTTTCTACCAGCCAGGAGATTACCTATCAGCAGAAGCTTCCCTCTGACCCGGTACGGGAAAATGAGACCCGTATTACCTGGTATTATGCCGGTCCTGATGGAGCAGTCTATAAGGATGGCTGGCATGAGATCGACGGACAGCTCTACTACTTTAATGCCAGCGGCGCCAATACCAGAAAGGGCTGGATTACGGACGGGGATAAGCGTTATTATGCAGATGAAAATGGAATCCGAAATCCGATTGGCTGGTTCTCCATTACCAATGTAAATTCAAAGGGACAGGAGTATACCAACTGGTATTATGCAGGCCCGGATGGTTCGATCTACCGGGACGGCTGGCATGATATTGATGGAAAAACCTATTATTTTTACAGCGCTGGAAATTCCCCTAGAAAGACTTGGGTAACGGTGGGAGACTACCGCTATTATGTGGATGAGCAAGGTGCGAAGCAGACTGGATGGTTTGCTATCACTGGTGAGAATTCCCAGGGTGTGAAGTATGAGAACTGGTATTACGGCGTAGAGGATGGCGCAGTTGTCAGAAATGGCTGGCAGCAGAAGGATGGAATCTGGTATTTTTTTGATGCGAATGGATTAAGCTACCGGAAGCGCTGGTATGTGGATCCTACGTCTCAGAAGCGGTATTATCTGAACCAGGATGGAATTCTGGAGAACAAGGGCTGGTTTTCCATTACCGGAACCAATTCCCAGGGTGTCGAGTATGTGAACTGGTATTATGCCACAGAGGACGGAAGCGTGTATACAGACGGCTATTATGAGATTGACGGCAGTTTGTACGGCTTTGATAAGAGCGGCCTGATGTATAAGAGCCGCTGGCTGAAGAAGAATGATAAGAGCTATTACTATGCAGGAGAGAGTGGTGTGATTGCCAGAAATGGCTGGTTCTCCATCCCTGGACAGGATGACAATGGAGAAACGGTTGACAACTGGTATTTTGCGGATGAGAATGGACTGGTAAAGCGTACCAGCGAGAGCAAGTGGCGCAATATTGATGGCCAGCGCTATTTCCTGTCCAGCAGCGGAAAACTGCAGACTGGCTGGGTAGATGATAAGAGATCCTTCTGCAATGAGGACGGCGTTGCGCTGACCGGATGGCAGTATCTGGAGATTCCGGAGGACTGGATCGAGGACAGCGAGTATCTTTATGATTACGTCCGGGATAATGGGGAGATGGCATATTTCTATTTCTACCCCAGCACCGGGAAAAAGAAGTATTCTACATCGGGGCGCTACAGTGTGATGACTGTGGACGGCAAGGAGTATTGCTTTGATAATTACGGCATCATGCAGACCGGCTGGGTGGAGCTGTCTTCCAAAACACCGGAGATCACCGGATATCGATATTTTGAGAAGCCGGATACCAAAGGACGTACCGAGGGTGAGGCGGTAAAGGGCCAGTGGAGATATCTGGAATGCCCGGAGGGGCTGGAGGATTCGGAGGATGCAGGCTGGTATTGCTTTAATGCCAGCGGTGTTCCCTATGCGGCGTCACGGAATAAGGAGTATGAGATGCGCCGGATCGGGGATGGGAATTATCTGTTTAATCAGTCAGGAATGGCCTGCAAGGGCCTGATCCAGGTGGATGATGATTTCTATTACTTTGGCAATGGCACCAATGGCGTGGAAGGAGCTAAGGGAAGAGTTACCATCACCGATGGAGAGGCAGATGATCAGGTGTATTATTTCGATCATAACAGCAAGGGCATCACAGGGATCCGGAACGGCTATTTCTATTATAAAGGAAAGCTTCAGAGGGCGGAAAGCGACGCCAAGTACCAGGTATTTGAGGTTCCGGGAGTTGGAAAGCGGCTGATTAATACTGCCGGAAAGGTGATGAAGGGAACCAGAGTCAAGGATGGCATGGACCAGAACTGGACGGTGGCATCCAATGGTGAAATTACCGTCTTTGGAGATAAAACGGTTGCTGCACTGAATGTGCCGGAGGAAATGCTGGAGCAGTAGGTTGACAGTAACAAATACAAAAAAAGCTTGAGATGCACATAAAGGTTCTTTTCCGCGAATAAACTGAACAGACAAAACATTGGCGGTGCTTGAATGGGTGTGTGCAGAAAGACAGGGGCTGTTATCCTGAGTTTCATGCTGATTTGCATGATCTGGGTAACGGCCTCTTTTGCTGAGGAGCAGGACGGGCGTCAGGAGGAATTAACCCTTTATGCCCAGTCGGCAGTGTTAATGGACGGGAAAACAGGCCGGGTTCTCTGGGAAAAGAATGGGGATGTGATCCGCCCTATGGCCAGCACCACAAAGATCATGACCGGGATTCTGGCGCTGGAGCTGGGGCTAGGGGAGGAGGACAGAATCGTCACCGCTTCCAGCCTTGCCGCTTCCCAGCCTCAGGTACATTTGGGGATGCGGACCGGACAGCGCTTTTACACCAGGGATCTTCTGTATTCTCTGATGCTGGAATCTCACAATGATTCTGCAGTGGCCATTGCAGAGGCGGCTGCGGGAAGCGTTCCGGAATTTGCCCAGAGGATGAATCAGAAGGCCAGGGAGCTTGGATGCGACAATACCTGGTTTATTACGCCCAATGGATTGGACCAAAAGGCGGTGGATGAGGATGGAACAGAGCGGATCCATTCTACCACGGCGGAGGATCTGGCGCGGATTCTCTGCTACTGCATTTCGGAGTCTCCCAAGGCCCAGGAGTTTCTTGCAATTACCAGGACCTCGGACTACAGCTTTCAGGATGCGGATCAGAAAGGAAATTATAGCTGCCATAACCACAATGCGCTGCTGACTATGATGGAGGGAGCCATGACCGGAAAAACCGGCTTTACAGGAGGCGCCGGTTATTGCTATACGGGAGCAGTGGAGGATCAGGGGAGGGTGTTTGTGATCGCATTGCTGGGCTGCGGCTGGCCGCCTCACAAGACGTATAAGTGGTCGGATGCCAGGACGCTGATCTCTTATGGGAAGGAAAATTATCAGTATCGTGAGCTGGAACGGCAGGTGGATCTGGCGCCGCTGACAGTGAGAAAGGGAGTGCAGACTGGCTGGGGCAGGGAGTTGTCCGAAGGGGATTCTGCAAAAGTCCGTTTGCAGGAGAGTGCAGGAGAGCCGGCAGACAGCGCCTGGCGGATTGGCTCCTGCCGTGTTTCCCTGCAGGTTCAGAAGCCGGCGGAAAAATTGACGGCTTTGATCAGCAGTTGGGATCAGGTCAGGATTGTAAAGCGGGTTCCGGACTATCTGGAGGCGCCTGTGGAAGCTGGGCAGACGGTAGGAGAGATCGTTTATTATCTCAATGATCAGGTTTTGGCATCCTATCCGGTGATTGCAGTTGATTCCGCAGAGCGTTTTACGTATTCCTGGTGTTTGCGGCAGGTGGGACGGCTGTTTTTTGTTTCATAGAAAAGTGTGTTCTATGAAACTGTTCGTTTGCAGCCCCTTTTTTTAATTTTTCACGGTTTGGAGAAGGGAAAACGGCGTCCGATATTGGTTGACAGTAAAGTTAATAAATTTCTGCATATGATTGCTTACAAATTTCCCTTTTTTCCATACAAGGCCGATTTTGGTCGGTCCGGGCAGGATGCATTCATATACTGAATACATGAAAAGGATAAAAGGGAATTTTACAATTTGGCAGGATTGGTATAAAATGTATCATAAAGGAAGTCATTTCGGCCGCAGGTAAGGGAAACATAAGCAATCTGTATAATATTGTGAATTTTATGTCGAAATGACTTGATATTTTTCCCAGTCCGGTATAAAATTAAAATGCAGAAATTTTTGATTTACCGGGTCTTCTGTTTGCGTCAAAACAAACAGATTCCTGTCAAAATATTAAAAAATGGAGGACTGCAAAATGAGTAATTCAGCACAAACTTCAGCAAGTAAAAGAATTGAAGCTTTACTTGATGAAAACAGTTTTGTAGAAGTCGGCGGATATATCTCTGCCAGAGCAACAGACTTCAACATGACTGAACAGGAAACACCAGCTGACGGTGTAGTGACCGGCTACGGCACCATCGAAGGCAACCTTGTGTATGTGTACAGCCAGGATGCTGCTGTATTAGGCGGATCAGTAGGTGAGATGCATGCAAAGAAAATCTCTAATATTTATGCCCTGGCTATGAAGATGGGAGCACCGGTAATTGGATTGGTTGACTGTGCAGGTCTGCGTCTTCAGGAAGCAACGGATGCATTAAATGGCTTTGGACAGATGTATTTGAGCCAGACCATGGCTTCCGGCGTGGTTCCGCAGATCACAGCAATCTTTGGTACCTGCGGCGGCGGTATGGCAGTGGCTTCTGCTATCACTGACTTTACCTTTATGGAGGAGAAGAAAGCGAAGTTATTCGTTAATTCTCCAAATGCCCTGGACGGAAACTACACTGCCAAGTGTGATACCGCATCTGCCAAGTTCCAGAGCGAAGAGGCTGGCATGGTAGATTATGTAGGAGATGAGGCTTCTATTTTAGAGGAGATCCGCACCCTGGTATCTATCCTTCCTGCAAACAATGAAGATGACATGTCTTACGACGAGTGCAATGACGATTTAAACCGTGTCTGCGCCGATCTGGCAGGCTGCGCGGGAGACACTTCCCTGGCTCTGTCTATGATTTCTGATGATAATTTCTTTATGGAGCTGAAGAAGATGTACGCTCCTGAAATGGTTACCGGCTTTATCCGTTTAAACGGCACCACCGTAGGCTGTGTGGCTAACCGTACGGAAGTATACGAGGATGGCGAAAAGACCGCTTCCTACGATGCAGTTCTGACCGCCAACGGCTGCGGAAAGGCCGCTGATTTTGTAACCTTCTGTGATGCCTTCAATATCCCGGTATTGACTCTGGTAAATGTTAAGGGCTACAAGGCTGACAAGCACACCGAGAGGAAGATCGCCAAGGCTGCAGGCCGTCTCACCTATGCCTTTGCCAATGCTACCGTTCCCAAGGTAACAGTAGTAGTAGGACAGGCATACGGAACTGCTTATCTGACCATGGCAAGCAAGTCCATCGGCGCTGATGTGGTTTACGCATGGCCGGACGCTTCCATCGGCATGATGGAGGCATCTGCAGCAGCAAAGATCATGTATGCGAAGGAGATCGCAGCAGCAGATAATGCAGCTTCTCTGATCGCAGAAAAGGCGGCTGCTTACAGTGAGAAGCAGTCCAGCGCTCTGGCAGCAGCTAAGAGAGGTTATGTGGATGATATCATTGAGGCTGCGGATACCAGAAAGCGTGTGATTGCAGCGTTTGAAATGCTGTTCACAAAGAGAGAGGACCGTCCGGATAAGAAACACGGTACTGTTTAAGGATGAGGTGACGCAGAATGAAAATAAAAAGAAAGCTATTCGCCATCGCTGCCATGGTACTGTGCGTAGGCTCCTTTACCGGCTGTGCAAAACAGAACGCAGAGGATGTTCTGGATGCTGAGATGAGCGCATCGATTGCTATGGGGTCAGAAAATATCCTTGAGGAGCTGGCCAGCTACGATGCAGCTTACATCAGCAGCATGATCGAACAGTATGAGGACAGTGATAATAAAACTATGGCAGACAGCCTGGATGCCTGGCTGACCACAATGGAAGAGGTGGGCGGCTTTGTCCAGGTGAATGGTTCCTCCGCGGAGCTTAAGGATAATCAGTATGTGGCTACCATCGATGCTACCTTTGAGAAGCGTCCTATGAGCGTAACATTCATTTACGATAAGAAGGGCATTATCACCAGCATGGAATTCGCTCCAGAATATTCTCTGGGCGAGAACATGTCCAGGGCCGCTGTTCATACCATTATCGGTATGGGAACCGTATTCCTTGTACTGATCTTCATCAGCCTGATCATCGGCTGCTTTAAGTATATCAATGCCTGGGAAAAGAAATTGAACGCGAAGAACGCACCGGCAGCTCCTGCGCCTGCACCGGCACTGGCAGCAACTCCTGCTGCGGCAGCTGTTGAGGAAGAGGAAGAGCTGGCAGATGATCTGGAGCTGGTAGCCGTGATCACTGCAGCCATCGCAGCATCTATGAATACTTCAACTGACGGCCTGGTAGTCCGCTCCATTAAGCGGAAATCAGGTGCAAAGTGGAAACGAGCATAAATCTCGCAAAATATTAGGAGGATTTTCATCATGAAGAATTATACAATTACAGTAAATGGTAATGTTTATGAAGTAACCGTAGAAGAAGGCATCTCCGGCGCAGCAGCGCCAGCAGCACCAAAGGCTGCTCCAAAGGCAGCGCCCAAAGCAGCACCAGCAGCTGCTCCAAAGGCAGCAGCACCGGCAGGCGCAGCAGGCTCCGTAACCGTATCCGCTCCAATGCCAGGCAAGATCTTAGCTGTTAAGGCTTCTGTAGGCCAGGCAGTAAAGAAGGGTGATGTGATCCTGGTTCTGGAAGCAATGAAGATGGAGAATGATATCGTAGCTCCGCAGGATGGTACGATTGCCACCATTAACGCAGCAGCAGGCGATTCTGTTGAGGCAGGTGCAACGATCGCTACTTTAAACTAAAATGAAGAAATGCATAAATATTTGCATTCCTGACGGAGGGATTAAATATGGATTTTGCTAGTACATTTGACAACCTTCTTCATCAGATGGCATTCTTCAATTTAACCTGGGGCAATTTCGTTATGATCGCAGTAGCGTTCGTCTTCTTATACCTGGCGATCCGCAAGGGATTTGAGCCTTTGCTGCTGGTACCGATCGCATTCGGTATGCTTCTGGTTAATATCTATCCGGATATTATGGCATCTCCTGAAGAGACTTCCAATGGAGTAGGCGGTCTTCTTCACTACTTCTTTGTGCTGGATGAGTGGAGTATTCTTCCATCCTTGATTTTCATGGGCGTAGGTGCAATGACCGACTTCGGTCCGCTGATCGCCAACCCCAAGAGCTTCCTGCTTGGCGCGGCAGCTCAGTTCGGTATTTACAGCGCGTATTTCTTCGCTATTTTAATGGGCTTCAACGGCAAGGCAGCGGCAGCGATCTCCATCATCGGCGGCGCTGACGGCCCGACCTCCATCTTCCTGGCTGGTAAGTTAGGACAGTCCTCTCTGATGGGACCGATTGCAGTAGCAGCTTACTCCTACATGGCCTTAGTTCCCATCATCCAGCCTCCCATCATGAAGCTTCTGACTACTGAGGAGGAGCGCAAGATCAAGATGGAGCAGCTTCGTCCGGTTTCCAAGCTGGAGAAGATCCTGTTCCCAATCATCGTTACCACGATCGTGTGTCTGATCCTGCCGTCTACCGCTCCTCTGGTAGGTATGCTGATGTTAGGCAACCTGTTCCGTGAGTCTGGTGTGGTAAAGCAGCTGACAGAAACGGCTTCCAACGCACTGATGTATATCGTAGTTATCCTGTTAGGTACTTCTGTAGGTGCGTCCACCAGCGCAGAAGCATTCCTGAACGCAGATACTCTTAAGATCGTTGCATTAGGTCTGATTGCATTTGCAATCGGCACCGCAGCAGGTGTTCTCTTTGGCAAGGCCATGTGCAAGGTAACGGGAGGCAAGGTAAATCCGCTGATCGGTTCCGCCGGTGTATCTGCAGTTCCTATGGCAGCCCGTGTATCCCAGAAGGT
>JAUNOF010000010.1:35160-40963 GCA_030537215.1 Lachnospiraceae bacterium | reverse complement strand
AGCACAGACTGAGGCTAAGGCAGAGGAGACTGCAGCAGCAGAGGCTGCTGAGACTACCGCAGAGGCAGCAGCAGAGGCTACCAGTGATTTTGATGCTTCTAATGTAAAGGTTGGTATTTCCATTTATAAGTTTGATGATAACTTCATGACCTTATACCGTACCGAGCTGGAGAGATACTTAGTTGAGGATCTGGGCTTCGATAAGGCGAACATCACCATCCAGGACGGCAAGGGCGATCAGGCTGAGCAGTCCAATCAGATCGATAACTTCATCACCTCCGGTGTTGACGTTCTGATTCTGAACCTGGTACAGGCTTCTTCCGCTCCTCAGATCACTGACAAGTGCAAGGAAGCCGGTATCCCAGTTGTTTATATTAACCGTGAGCCGGATGCAGAAGAGGAAGAGAGATGGGCTTCTGAAGGAATTAACGCTACCTACGTTGGCTGTGACGCAAGACAGTCTGGTACCTTCCAGGGCGAAGAGATCTTAGAGACTGCAAATAAGGGCGATATCAACGGGGACGGCAAGGTATCCTATATCATGATTCAGGGTGATCCGGAGAACGTAGACGCTCAGTACAGAACCGAGTTCTCTGTAAAGGCATTAACCGATGCAGGCGTTGAAGTAAACGAGCTGTTTAAGCAGCGCGGCGACTGGGATCAGGCTAAGGGCCAGCAGTTAACTCAGGACGCTTTAACTCTGTTTGGCGAGGAAGTAGAGGTTGTATTCTGCAACAACGATGCAATGGCTCTTGGCGCATTACAGGCAATCGAGGCAGCCGGACGCAAGGTAAATGAAGACATCTACCTGGTAGGTGTTGACGCTTTAACCGAGGCGGTTCAGAACGTATTAGACGGCAAGATGACCGGTACCGTATTTAACGATCACATTGCTCAGGCTAAGTCTGCTGCCGATATCGCTGTTAAGTTCTTAAAGGGTGAAGCTGTAGATCCGGTTAACATGGTTGACTACCGCAAGGTTACCACCGAAAATGCTCAGGAAGTATTAGACGCTCTGAAGTAATCAGATTAAGAATTTGCTTGTATAGGGTGTATCTAAGGATACACCCTATTTTTTGAAAGGAGACGAAGGGATGGCAGAGTACAGGCTGGAAATGGAAAATGTATCGAAAAGCTTCCCGGGTGTAAAGGCCTTGGACGGTATTCACTTAAAGGTACGTCCTGGCACGGTTCACGCTCTGATGGGGGAAAACGGTGCGGGTAAGTCCACGCTGATGAAATGTTTATTTGGTATCTATAAGATGGATACCGGATCCATTAAAATTGATGGAAAGGATACGGTAATTGAAAACCCGGATGATGCCCTTCATAAAGGTCTGGCCATGGTGCATCAGGAGCTGCAGCCCATTCCGGAGCGGACGATTGCAGAAAACATGTATTTGGGACGATATCCCATGAAGAAGATCGGCCCCTTAGGCATGGTTGACCATAAAACCATGAACCAGGAGGCGGAGAAATGGCTGAAGGATGTAAAGATGACCTTCGACCCGAAGGCTAAGCTTGGCACGCTGTCCATCGGCCAGATGCAGTCTGTTGAAATTGCAAAGGCAGTTTCCCAGAACGCAAAGCTTGTGATTTTGGATGAACCGACCTCTTCTCTGACGGATAATGAAGTAGATGCACTGTTCCGAATTATCCGGGATTTAAAATCCAGAGGCGTTGCAATGATATATATTTCCCACAAGATGGCGGAGATCCGGCAGATCGCGGATGATATCACCATTATGCGGGATGGTACATACGTAGGCTCCTGGGAGGTGAAGAACATCTCAGACGACGAGATTGTTCGTCAGATGGTAGGCCGGGAGCTGACAAATGTATATCCACCCAAGGAGGATTACCGGACAGATGAGGTGCTTCTGGAGGTCAAGGATCTTTGCTCCATTCATGAGCGGTCTTTCCAGAAATGCTCCTTTAAGCTCCACAGAGGCGAGATCCTTGGCTTCGGCGGACTGGTAGGTGCCCAGAGAACAGAGATCATGGAGGCCATCTTCGGTATGAGAGGCATTGCCAGCGGCGATGTGCTGGTGAAGGGCAAGAAGGTAACGATTAAACGTCCTGCCGATGCTATCCGGGAAGGAATCGGCATGATCACAGAGGACCGGCGGGGAACGGGTATTCTGGGTGTTCTTTCTATAGCAGATAATGTATCCATCTCCTCCTTAAACCAGTATCTGGAAGGCGGAGTTATGCTGAACCATAAAAAGATTGAAAATCTGGTTCAGGAAAATGTAGGCAAGCTGAGTATTAAGACTCCAAGCAGCAAGACTCTGATTCAGTCTCTGTCCGGCGGCAACCAGCAGAAGGTTATCATCGCAAGATGGCTGGCTAATAATCCGGATGTGCTGATCATGGATGAACCTACTCGCGGTATCGACGTAGGCGCTAAGTACGAGATCTATCAGATTATGATCGATTTGGTGAAACAGGGGAAATCCATTATCATGATTTCATCTGAGATGCCGGAGCTGTTAGGCATGTCCAACCGTGTGATCGTTATGTGCAACGGACATGTGACCGGTGAGCTGGAAGGTGATGAAGCAACTCAGGAGCGGGTTATGAGTTTTGCAACTCAGTTCGATAAGTAGGGAGGATAAAAGAATGAGCAAGAAAATGGATTGGAAGCAATTCCTTATCAATTACGGAATCATCTGCGTACTGGGCCTTCTGGTAATCTATACCGGAATTATGAGACCCAAATTCTTCACACCGCAGAACTTAAGAAGTATCGCACTGAACGTAGCGCCTCGTTTTATCATCGCTGTAGGCGTATCCGGATGCCTGATCACCAAGGGTACTGACCTTTCCGCAGGACGTCTGGTAGGTCTGGCAGCATGTATCGCAGGTACGCTGCTTCAGAAGCCGGATTACTCCGGAAGATTTGAGCTGACCCAGAATCTGCCGGCATTCGGCGGCTGGTGGGTATTCGTTGTCCTGATCATTGTCATGCTGGTCTGCGCCATCTTCGGTCTGATCAACGGCGTGGTAATTTCCTTCTTAAGTGTTCCCGCCTTTATCGGAACCTTGGGCATGCAGCTTATGGTTTACGGTATCTGTCTGGTTTACACCAATGCAACCCCTATCGGCGGCTACCGCAATGATTATACCTATGTGGCAACCGGAAGCTTTCTCGGAATTCCCTTCCTGTTCTGGATTGCATTAGCAGTTGGATTCTTAATGTGGTTCTTATACAATATGATGCCCCATGGCAAGTATATGTACGCCATCGGAGGCAACGAGCAGGCGGCAGAGGTTTCTGGTGTTAATGTAAAGAAGACGAAGATCATCATCTACATCATGGCAGCTATGCTGTACGCTCTGGCAGGTTTCCTGTTAGGTGCAAAGGCCGGCGGTACCTCCGTTAACATGGGCCAGGGCTACGAGCTGGAAGCAATCGCAGCTTGTACCATCGGCGGCGTATCGGTAAACGGCGGTGTTGGTAAGGTTTCCGGCGTACTGATCGGCGTACTGGTATTCGAGCTTTTAAAGTCTGCAATGCAGTTCTTAGGTCTGGAGACCAACTATCAGTATATTGTACAGGGTATTGTTATCATCGTGTCCATCGCACTGGATATCCGGAAGTACATTGCAAAGAAGTAATGACAGCAGGGAAGCAAGCGTCGGCAGTTATCTGCCGGCGCTTAATTTGCTGTTCTGGTATTCACCGCTGAATGTTACATCCCGGCCGAACCAGGCAGGAGGCGTGAAGCGTTCCGCTTCCTCCAGCGAGGGAAATTCCACTTCAGCCAGGATCAGTCCTGCGTATACGCCTTCAAAGATATCCAGCTCAATCATCAGATCACTGGATGCTGCCGGATCTGATGCCGGGTATTGGCCGGCAAGGGGGATCAGGTACCTGCGCTTGGTCAGCACGATTCCGTCTGCCTTCTGGATCAGATGCTCATAAGCCTCTTTGGTCAGAGGAAGATTATACTCCTCCCTTGCCAGAAGCCCCTTTCCCTTGTAGGTTAGATAGTATTCGTCATCTGATTTCCGCACACGGACCACCGGGGACGTGCAGAGATAGCCCTGTTCAATAGGATGGGAAGGAAATGCTTTGTAATTTTCAGGCAAGCATTCCGGCCTGTCGATCAGATATTTGCGCTCGATTTCCATATGATTTCCTTTCTTGAGTTTTTTGAACCCTTTTCCGTATCAGGTTCTGCATATATATATATCATACTTGAAAGAAAAACGTAAGAAGTATCCAGGATCTTTCTATTTTCACTGAGAAGACTTTGTGATATACTGACGGTAGATGTGAAAATTTGGCAAAAGGAGGCTTACTATGTGGACGAGAGCTGAATTAAAGGACCGGGCCAAGGCTGGTCTGAAACAGTATTACTGGTATGGGCTTTTAGTTGCTTTTGTTGCAGGAATTCTTGGAGCAGGAGGCAGCACCAGTCTTCCAAACCTTTCACTGAGAGGGGGGACCACTTCCCAGACCAGAGCGGGAGCGGAGGTGCTGGATTTCTTCCAGGATCCTTATATCAATCTGGGTATAACATTATTTGCGGTATGCATTGCTCTGGTGGTGTTTCTGGCAGTCATCTGCCTATCGGTGTTTCTATCCGGCGTAGTTGCTGTTGGCAAATGCCGGTATTTCACTATGAGTACCCTGTTCCAGCAGAATGCCGGCTTTGAGGAACTATTTGCCTGCTTTAAAAAAGGCCGGTACTGGAACGTGGTGAAAATCCAGTTTCTGCGGGGGCTGTATGAATTTTTATGGAGCCTGCTCCTGATTATCCCGGGTATTATCAAGCATTATGAATATTATATGGTTCCCTACCTGACGGCAGAGTATCCCCAGATGGACCAGAAGGAGATCTTCCGTCTGAGCAAGGAAATGATGGATGGAAATAAGTTTGCGGTCTGGGTGCTGGAGCTTTCCTTTATCGGATGGGATCTGCTGGGGATTCTGCTGTGCTGCATCGGTTCACTTTTTATCCAGCCCTATAAGGAAGCCACTTATGCAGAGCTGTATCTGAAGCTCCGCCAGGAGCGGCTGGGAATCTTCAGGGAAGGAACCCATGAACCGGATCGGGATGGGGCCGTTTTTACCCAGCAGGCAGAAGCTGACTGATTGAAAAAAGGAGGATATAAAAATGAAAGCAAAAGTATATGCCTGTGTGGCAGAAGGATTAGAGGAAGTGGAGTGCCTGGCGGCCGTGGATGTGATGATCCGGAGCGGCATTGATGTGAAGCTGATCTCCATGTCAGGCCAGCCGATAGTGACCGGTTCCCATGGAATCAAGATCGTAACCCACATGCTCTGGGAGGATTCCCAGCCCGGCGAGGCCGACTGCATCTTCCTGCCTGGCGGCATGCCGGGAACGAAACATCTGGCAGAGCACAAGGGCCTGGCAGAGGCGCTGGAGCAGGCGTTAGGCGAAGACCGGAGAGTAGCCGCCATCTGCGCAGCTCCCAGTGTCCTGGGCGGCCTGGGCTTTTTAAGAGGCAAAAAAGCCACCTGCTATCCCGGCTTTGAAGACAGCCTTATTGGAGCCGAATACACAAACCAGGGCGTGGTAACAGACGGTCTGATCACCACCGCCAGGGGCTTAGGATACGCCCTGGACTTAGGTCTGGAACTGTCCAGACTCCTGATAGGCCAGGAAACCGCCGCCAAAGTCAAGGCCTCCATCCAGTACGATCAGGTTTAATTCCATTAAACCGTAAATGATTGAAAATCAACTGCAAACAAATCAATTTTCCAAAAAGACCAGCCAAAATCCGTTTATCCATCTAAGGACGCTGTCTGGTCTTTTCTATTTTGCTTGCC
>JAUNOF010000010.1:23765-35060 GCA_030537215.1 Lachnospiraceae bacterium | reverse complement strand
CACAAATTTTTTATTTTTAGGGCTGGTATTTGCCGTCTGGATATGCTATAGTATTAAATTGAAGTGTAACGCCCATAGGCCAGGCGGTTCACATATAGATTAAGGAGGAACCCATAACATGAGTTTACAAGTAGAAAAATTAGAGAAAAACATGGCGAAGCTGACTGTGGAAGTTTCCGCCGAGCAGTTTGAAGAGTGCATCAAGACCGCATACAAGAAGAATAAGAACAGATTTGTGATTCCAGGCTTCCGGAAGGGCAAAGCTCCATTAAATATGATTGAGAAGATGTATGGTGTTGGCGTTTTCTACGAGGATGCAGCAGATGAAGCGATTAATGCAACCTACGCAGATGCCATGAAGGAGAGCGAGCTGGAGATCGTATCCAGACCTGAGGTGGATGTGGTTCAGATCGAAAAGGGCAAGCCATTTATTTACACCGCTACCGTAGCAGTTAAGCCGGAGGTTACCTTAGGCCAGTACAAGGGCGTAGAGGTAGAGAAGGCTTCTGAGGAAGTTACCGATGAGGATGTTGCTGCTGAGTTAGTAAAGGTTCAGGACCAGAACTCCAGATTAGTTACGGTTGAGGATCGTGCAGTAGAGGACGGCGATCAGACCGTGATCAACTTTGAGGGCTTTGTAGACGGCGCTCCCTTCGAGGGCGGCAAGGCTGAAGATTATCCTCTGACTATCGGTTCCCATTCCTTTATCGACACCTTTGAGGAGCAGTTGATCGGCAAGAACATCGGTGAGGAGTGCCAGGTTGATGTTACCTTCCCCACCGAGTATCATGCAGA
The DNA here is from genome assembly GCA_030537215.1 of Lachnospiraceae bacterium. GTDB lineage: Bacteria > Bacillota > Clostridia > Lachnospirales > Lachnospiraceae > Caccovicinus. The sequence goes on along the minus strand of JAUNOF010000010.1, from coordinate 34,265 downwards.
GAATCTGGCAGGCAAGCCAGCTACCTTCAAGGTAACTGTTAAGGAGATCAAGAAGAAAGAGCTGCCGGAGATCAATGACGAGTTCGCAAGCGAGGTTTCTGAGTTTGACACCTTAGAGGAGTACAAGGCTGACTTAAGAGCCAAGTTAGAGGAGAAGAAGAAGAAGGAAGCAGCAACTGCTAACGAGGATAAGGTAGTTGAGGCAGTTGTGAACAATGCTTCCATGGATATCCCGGATCCGATGGTAGACGGACAGGTTGAGAATATGGTTCAGGATTATTCCCGCCGTATGCAGAGCCAGGGTATCTCTTTAGATCAGTACATGCAGTTTACCGGCATGACCATGGATATGCTGAAAGAGCAGATGAAGCCGCAGGCAGTTAGACGGATCCAGACCAGACTGGTTCTGGAGGCTGTTGTTAAGGCAGAGAACATTGAGGTTTCCGACGAGAAACTGGATGAAGAGCTGCAGAAGATGGCTGACGCTTACAAGATGGAAGTTGAGAAGCTGAAAGAGTACATGGGCGACTATGAGAAGGCTCAGATGAAGCAGGATCTGGCTGTTCAGGCAGCAGTTGACTTCTTAGTTGCAGAGGCAAAGTTAGTATAGATCATACCAGTATAAAATAATCAGAAGGTTGCAGCAGTTTCTGTCAGCCGGCAGAAAACGGCTGCAACCTTCCTGATATAGCAGGAAGCAGACTTCCTGGTTATGCCCCAGACTAATTCTGGGGCTCATAGAAGCGGAAAGGAGAGGTTTCCATGAGTTTAGTACCTTATGTCATTGAATCCACCAGCCGTGGAGAGCGTTCTTATGATATTTATTCCCGCCTGTTGAAGGATCGGATCATTTTTCTGGGAGAAGAAGTTACGGATGTGTCTGCCAGCCTGGTAGTCGCACAGCTTCTGTTCCTGGAATCGGAGGATCCAAGCAAGGATATTTCTCTGTATATCAACAGTCCCGGCGGTTCTGTATCAGCCGGACTTGCCATTTACGATACCATGAATTATATTAAGTGTGATGTTTCCACTATCTGCATCGGCATGGCAGCCAGCATGGGTGCATTCCTGCTTGCAGGCGGCGCAAAGGGCAAGCGTATGGCCCTTCCAAACGCAGAGGTGATGATCCATCAGCCTTCCGGCGGCGCCCAGGGTCAGGCTACGGAGATCAAGATCGTGGCAGAGAAGATCTTACAGACCAGAAAGAAGTTAAATGAGATTTTGGCTGCCAATACGGGTCAGCCTCTGGAAGTGATTGAGAGAGACACAGAGAGAGACAATTATATGACAGCAGATGAGGCGATGGCATATGGCCTCATCGATAAAGTAATCACCAGCCGCTGATGCTGGTAGAAATGAGGTGAAGGTATGCCTGTCAGAACAGATGACAAGGTCAGATGCTCTTTTTGCGGAAAGACCCAGGATCAGGTGAGAAAGCTGATTGCCGGATCGAATAATGTATTCATCTGTGATGAATGTATCGAGCTTTGCTCCGAAATTCTGGAAGAAGAATTTGCAGATGCAGAAGAAGAGGATTTCTCCGAATTCAGTGAGATCAATTTGATGAAGCCCAAGGAGATCAAGGCATTTCTGGATGATTATGTAATCGGCCAGGATGAGGCGAAGAAGGTGCTTTCCGTAGCTGTATACAATCATTATAAGAGAGTTACTGCGTCAAGACACATCGATATGGACCTTGCCAAGAGCAATATTCTGATGTTAGGCCCTACCGGCTCTGGTAAAACCTATCTGGCACAGACGCTGGCGAAGATATTAAATGTTCCATTTGCTATTGCAGATGCAACCGCTCTTACAGAAGCCGGTTACGTAGGCGAGGATGTGGAGAATATCCTTCTGAAGCTGATTCAGGCGGCGGATTACGACATCAGTAAGGCAGAGTATGGCATCATCTACATTGATGAGATTGACAAGATCACAAAGAAGTCAGAGAATGTATCTATTACCCGTGACGTTTCCGGCGAAGGTGTGCAGCAGGCTCTGTTAAAGATCCTGGAAGGAACGGTAGCAAGCGTGCCTCCCCAGGGCGGCAGAAAGCATCCCCATCAGGAGCTTCTGCAGATCGATACCACCAATATTCTCTTTATCTGCGGCGGCGCCTTTGACGGACTGGAGCGGATCGTGGAGCAGCGTCTGAATTCCGGCTCCATCGGCTTTAATGCCCCCATCGTGGATAAGAATAAGGCGGACATTGATGAACTGCTTCACCAGGTTCTTCCCCAGGATCTGACCAAGTTCGGCCTGATCCCGGAGTTTATCGGCCGTGTGCCGGTAACGGTATCCTTAAATATGCTGGATAAAAATACATTAGTCCAGATTCTGTCCAAGCCGAAGAACGCATTAACCAAACAGTATCAAAAGCTGTTTGAGTTGGATGATGTGAAGCTGGAGTTTACAGAAGATGCGCTGATGGCGGTAGCGGAGCTGGCGGCGGAGCGCAAGACCGGAGCCAGAGGACTGCGTTCCATTCTTGAGAAGGTGATGAATGACCTGATGTATGAGATTCCGTCGGATGACACCATCGGCATCGTCACCATTACAAGGGAGGTCATCATCGGAGAAGGTGAGCCGGAGATCGTTTACCGGGATACTGCAGTGCCGAAGACCGGTGCCTCCAGAAGATTTAAGAAGAATCAGCCTGGAGAGATTGCATAATTCCAGGTAAAGATATGAAGTTGAGGTAACTGTGAGGGTACGGAACAGTTACAAGTTGAGATACGAGGGGAGGCGCTGCATCTTTCATGGGTCAGTGCTTCCCTTTTCATGATGATACCAGGGTTAAAGGAATATATCAAAATGCTTTTGTCCCCAATATCTTCATGATACAAGCAGGAAGGATAAACATGGAACAGAAAATATATACAATGCCGGCCATTGCGCTTCGGGGGCTGACGGTGCTTCCGAAGATGATGATTCATTTTGACATCAGCCGGAATAAGTCGATTGCGGCCGTGGAGAAGGCCATGGTGGGTGATCAGAAGGTGTTTCTGATCACTCAGAAACAGGCAGATGTGATGGAACCCCAGCGGGAGGATTTATATCAGGTGGGCTGTATCGCAGTGGTAAAACAATTGGTCAAGCTGCCGGATAACATTATTCGGGTTATGGTGGAAGGTCTGGAGCGGGCCGATCTGATCGATATGGATTTTGACGGCTCCTATCTGATCGCAGAGGTGGAGACCGTTCCTTCTGCCATGGAACTGGAGCCTCTGGACTATGTGACCATCGAGGCCATGGTCCGGGTGGTGAAGGATAAGCTGGAGGAGTACGGCCGGATTAATCCCAGACTGGTGAAGGAAATCCTTCCCAATCTTTTGCTGATCCGAGATCTGGAGGAGCTGCTGGATCAGACAGCCATTCAGATTCCCTGGGACTACACCCTGCGCCAGGAGGTGCTGGAAAGCCTGTATCTGACCATTCGCTATGAGCATGTGGTACATAGCCTGGTAACGGAGATCGAGGTGGCCAAGATCAAACGCGATTTCCAGGCCAAGGTGAAGGCAGCGATCGATAAGAACCAGAAGGAATACATTCTGCGGGAGCAGATGCGGATCATCCGCCAGGAGCTGGGAGAGGATAATCCCGTATCCGATGCAGATGAATATAAAAAGCAGCTGAAAAATCTGAAGGCCGATAAAGAGGTAAAGGATAAGCTTGCAAAGGAGATCGAGCGGCTGAAGATCATGCCCAGCGGAAGCCAGGAAGGAAATGTGATTCGAACCTACATCGAGACACTTCTGGAGCTTCCCTGGAAGAAGGCATCCAGGGATAACAACGATATTCGCCATGCGGAGGAGATCTTAAATGAAGATCACTACGGCCTGGACAAGGTAAAAGAGCGGATTCTGGAGTATCTGGCAGTCCGTGCTCTGACGGATAAAGGTACCAGCCCGATTCTCTGCCTGGTAGGCCCGCCAGGAACGGGAAAGACCTCCATCGCCCGATCCATGGCCAGAGCATTAAATAAAAAATACGTCCGCATCAGTCTGGGCGGTATCCGGGATGAGGCGGAGATCCGCGGTCACCGGAAAACCTATGTGGGGGCTATGCCGGGCCGGCTTGTGGAGGGATTGCGCCAGGCCGGTGTGTCCAACCCGCTGATGCTTTTGGATGAGATCGATAAGGTAAGCAGCGATTACAAGGGCGATACCTCCTCTGCCCTTTTGGAGGTTCTGGACGGGGAGCAGAACGTGCGGTTCCGCGACCACTATGTGGAGGTTCCCATTGATTTGTCTCAGGTAATGTTTATTGCCACGGCCAATACAACTCAGACCATTCCGGGACCGCTGCTGGACCGTATGGAAGTGATCGAGGTCAACAGCTATACCGAGAATGAAAAGTTCCATATTGCCAAAGAATATCTGGTAGGGAAGCAGTTGGAGAAGAATGGATTGACCACGGAGCAGGTGTCCATTTCCGATCATGCTCTGGAGAAGATCATTCATAATTATACCAGGGAAGCTGGTGTCCGGAATCTGGAGCGGCGGATCGGCGATATCTGCCGGAAGGCGGCCAGAGAATTTTTAGAGGATAAGAAGAAGGCGATCAAGGTAACCGAGGGCAATCTGGAAAAGTACCTGGGTAAGGAGCGGGTGACTTTTGAGGATGCCAATGAGGAGGACCAGGTGGGAATCGTGAGGGGACTTGCCTGGACCAGCGTAGGAGGAGATACCCTGCAGATCGAGGTTAATGTGATGCCGGGAAAAGGCAATCTCCAGCTGACTGGTCAGATGGGCGATGTGATGAAGGAATCCGCCCAGACTGCATTAACCTATGTCAGAAGTGTTTGCCCTCAGTATCAGGTTGCAGATGATTATTTCGAAAAGCATGACATCCATATCCACATCCCGGAGGGAGCTGTGCCCAAGGACGGCCCCTCGGCAGGCATCACCATGGCCACTGCCATGCTGTCTGCTGTGACCAATAAGAAGGTAAAGGCTAAGGTTGCCATGACTGGAGAGATCACTCTGCGAGGGCGCGTCCTTCCCATCGGCGGCTTAAAGGAAAAGATATTGGCTGCCAAGATGGCTCATATGAAAACCGTTCTGGTTCCGGTTAAGAACCGGCCGGATATCAGCGAGCTTTCCAAAGAGATTACCAAGGGGCTTGAGATCTGCTATGTCAGCCAGATGGAAGATGTGCTGAAGGAGGCGTTTGCAGAGGAGTAGTGTGTTCGCTGAATGTGAATAAAACAGCACGCAGCGGCAGCTGTAGCAGTGAGGAGAGAAAGAGGAACGACATGATTATAAAGAATGTAAATTTGGAAACGGTGTGCGGAGTGACCAGCAAGCTGCCGGATCATATACTGCCGGAATTTGCCTTTGCCGGAAAGTCCAATGTGGGAAAATCATCTATGATCAATGCCATGATCAACCGGAAGTCCCTGGCCAGAACGTCATCCCAGCCCGGCAAGACCCAGACCATTAATTTTTACAACATTAATGACGCCCTTTATTTTGTGGATCTTCCTGGCTACGGCTACGCCAAGGTGTCCGCGGAGGCCAAGGCAAAATGGGGAAAGATGATTGAACGTTATCTGAAAAAATCCCCAGTCCTGAAGATGGTATTCCTTCTGATTGATATCCGCCACGAGCCTTCGGAAAATGACAGGACCATGTATCAGTGGATCGTATATAATGGATACCGCCCGGTGATTATCGCCACCAAGCTGGATAAGCTGAAGCGCAGTCAGGTAGCCAAACAGATCAAGCTGGTCCGGGAAGGTCTGGGAATGGAGAAGGAAGATATTCTGATCCCATTTTCCGCCGAGACGAAGCAGGGCCGGGAGGAGATCTGGGAGCTGATCGAGGGCAGCATCGGATTGAAAGAACCAGAACAGGGCAGCCTGGATGAATCAGCAGATTCATAGAGAATTGGTGCCTGTGAGGGTGAGGAACCGTTACCGGCTGCAGAAATAAAAAGAGAGTGCTGACAAACTCGTAAATCTGGTAGGAGGTGAGTTTGGTCAGCGCTCTCTTTCTTGCGTAGGTCATGAATCGAAAGCTGCAGCAGTTTCTATTTCCGACGGCGCCTTCATTGCAATCTGACGAAGTTTGATTTTTACATAAGTTTTTACCACCTTAACGGTCAGGATACTGGCGAAGATGGGAAGGATAAACAGAACAAACAGATAGATCTTATAATATTTTCGTTTCCGCTCATATCGCTTCCATTTTTTGCAGATAAGCTGAATTGCTTCCTCCCATGGGGTCATCGGTTCTTTTTTGGCAAATTTCCAGGGCAGCTTCATCCTATTTCCTCCTTATTCCTTGCTCATCAGAGCTTTCATGGCAAATGCGTAGATCTCCTGGCTTTTCTTCCGCCAGTTGCTGCACATGTATTCCGCCTGGGTCTTATCCGGCACAGAAAGGTTTAACTCGATCAGCGGAGATTTTCCTTCCCGAACCTCACAGTGGACGATGTAATCCTGGCTGGTGGATTTATAATAATCTGAGATCACACCTACTTCATCACGGAGCCGGAATTTATTTTCTTTCAGGTACTGGTCAATGTCTGCAATGATGGCAGGTGAGATCTTGTCTCCAAAAAAGCTTAAAGTATCAGAACCTTCCGGGGTAATTTCATAGCGGGTGCTGTTGCGGATAGTCTCCTTCTGGATCAGTCCGGCTTCCAGCAGCTCGCTTAATGCCTGCTGCAGGGTGAAGTAAGTGGTATAGTCATGTTCTAGGAAAAAATTGGTAAGCTGTGCATTGGTCAGCGGAAAATTCACCTGCTCCAGCATATACAGATTCATTAACTTATAAAGGGTTATTGGCTCTGATAACATTTGTTTTACCTGATTCCTTCTTCTTTCTACTTTATCATACATTTAATATGATATCAACTTAACTCTTTTAAATCAAGCAGAAATATGATAGAATAAGTTGATTATAGGGAGATTTTGGTGACAAATATGAAAGAACGAATCAATCGATTAGCCAGAGGCATTCTGGATATGGATATCCCACAGATCGTGGTGATGCCGGGAAACATAGAAGAAACGGTGCAGGCAGGAAAGACTATAACCAGGGAATTTCATGTGAACAGCGGAAATGGACTGCATATCAAGGGCCTGGTCTACACCAATCATACAAGAGTTACCGTGAGCAATCCGGCCTTCGGCGGCCTGCGGAACCGGATCTCGTATCAGGTGGATGCAGGACATCTGGAGGACGGAGATGTGATCAACGGTGAGTTTGAGCTGGTGACTAACGGAGGGGAGATGAAGCTTCCCTTTGTTTTCCATGTTCAGCTTGGCGTTTCTGGTCAGACCCTGGCCGGCCTTAAGACGGCAAAGGACTTTGCTGCCATCGCAAAGGAGGATCTGGAAACGGCACTTCGCTTGTTTAATTACCAGGATTTTACAGAAACTCCATTTATGCAGGACATGCATACCAGAGCGATCTATGATGGGCTGAAAGGATATGCAGATTGGGGAAATCAGCTGGAGGAGTTTCTGGTGGCGCTGGGCGTGAAGGAGCCAGTGACCCTGATGGTCTCTCAGGAGCTTCGACGATATGAGTATCCGGATGGGCCGCTGGAGGATGTGATCCAGATTCAGAAGAACCAGTGGGGCTATACAGCAGTGGATGTGCAGGTGGACGGCGCCTTTCTGGATGTGCCGCTTAAGCATTATGGCAGCCAGAATTTTGTGGACGGCATCTGCCGGATTCCTTACCGGATTCTGCCAGGGCGGCTTCATCGGGGAAAGAATTTCGGCTGCATCCGGCTGAATACGGTGAAGGAATCAAAAGTGATCCCCATCCAGGTTCAGGGAGATCCCTCCAGGGATCCGTCTCATGTGGATACCTCCCGTTTCCGCAGGGCTCTTGGACGTTTTCTGGAACTGAAGCTGGATGAATTCACCGGCCTTTATAATGGAGCAAAGCTTCGGGAACGGATGCTTCTGGAGCTGGATGTGATGCGGAATGTGCCGGGAGATAAGAACCTGGCGGCGCTTTGGATGGCACAGACCTTATTTGCTTCCGGAAAAAAGGAGCAGGCAGCGCTGATCCTGGATGAATGCCGGGATGATATCCTGATGTCCAGACGGGATCAGATCGAGGAATACTGCTTTTACCAGTTTCTTCACCAGAAGATCCAGCCCAATATCAGTCAGAGAGATTCGCTGCTGCGGCTGGTGCGCAAGTATCTGGCGGAAGGGGAGCATCCTTCCCTGTTTTTTATCCGGCTGGAGCTGGATGCTGGTATCTTTGATACGCCGCTGACGCTGCTGGGGGATATGAGAAAGCTGTATGAAAAGGGATACCACAGCCCATTTTTGTATCTGGAGGCATTTAAGCTGCTCCAAAAGCACCCGGAGTTTTTGCAGCGTATGGACCCGTTTATGATACAGGTACTGGATTTTGCAGCGAAGAAAGAGCTGGTGGATGAGGAGCTGGCGATCCAGATCGCCGGTATGGCGAAACTGGAGAAGCATTATCAGAAGCGGTTCCACCGCCTGCTGGTAAAGCTGTATGACAGTTATCCAAAGGATAACATTTTAGAAGCCGTCTGCTGCATGATGATAAAAGGCGAGTGCAGAAAGCAGGAGGATTTTAGTTGGTATGAAGCCGCACTGGAGAGAAAGATCAGCCTGACCAGGCTGTATGAATATTATCTGTATTCCCTGCCGGACAATTACAGCCATCTGCTGCCCAAGGAGGTGCTGCTGTATTTCTCCTATGGACATGATCTGGATGAACACAGCAAGTCTGTTTTATATAAAAATATCCTGCTGTTTATGAATCCTTCCGCCAAGCTTTACCAGGAATATGAACGGGATATGGAAATCTTTGCCATGGATCAGTTGTTTGCCTCCCGGATCGACAGCCGTCTGGCGGTAATCTATGACCATATGATATTTAAAGATATGATTGATGAGCGCATTGCGGCGGTGCTTCCGGCGGTACTGAAGTCCTATCGGATCTCCTGCCGGAACCGGCATATGAAGTATGTGATCATCCGGTATGAGGAGCTGACCCAGGAGGATCTGTACCTGCTGGCGGATGGCGTGGCCTACGTTCCCCTGTTTTCCGACCGGACTGTGATCCTGTTCCAGGATGCCTTTGGAAACCGGTATGCCGATGTTCCATATCTGAAGACACCGGTGATGGATAAGCCGGAGCTGGAGAAGCGCTGCTTTCAGGTTAATCCGGAGCATCCTATGCTGTGCCTGACAGCCTGCCGGGAGATCGCAGCCTCTAAGGATGTGCAGGAGAGCCAGATCCATATTTTGGAGCGGGGGATGAAGGAGCTGTCCTTAAATTCCCTTTACCGGAAGGTGCTGCTGGAGCGTGTGATCGAATATTACCGGAAGCTGGCAGGCAGTGAGGATGCAGGAGAGAGCGAGTGCGGATATCTGCTTACCCTGGATACTGAAGCCATGAACCGCCAGGAGCGGCTGGCAGTGTGCGAAACGCTGATCAGCCAGAATTATCTGGAGGAGGCTTATGGAATTCTGAAGACCTATGGCTGGGAGGGAATGGAAACTGGGCGTCTGGTGAAGCTGTGCAGCAAGACCATTCTGCTGAATCTTTTTGATGAGGACCAGTTTCTGCTGCGCCTTTCTGTAAAGGTGTTTGCCAGAGGAAAAGCAGACAGTGTGATCCTGGATTATCTGTGTGAGCATTACAACGGCAGCTCGGAACAGATGTTCAAGCTGCTGTCCCAGGCAATCTCCGCCAGAGTGGAGACCTATGATCTGGAAGAGCGGCTGCTGTGCCAGATGATGTTTTCCGGCAGCATGGGGCATCTGGATCAAACCTTCCATTTTTATTCAAAGAGAAAGAAAATGAGCGACACGGTGATGAAGGCTTACTTTACCGTGAAGTCCATCGGATACTTCCTGAAGCATGAAACGGCAGAGGGAGAGGTGTTTGCCTATCTGGAGGCTACCGTCAACCAGGCAGATGACCTGACCAGAGTGCCGGTGATCAATCTGCTGGCGCTGACCCGGTACTATTCCCAGTGCCGGACCCTGGAGGAGGACCAGAAGGCGCTCTGCAAACGGATGGCAGATTATCTGGTGGGGGAGGGGCTGATCTTCCCCTATACGAAGAAGCTTGCTGCCTTCGTACCCATTCCACAGGATATCCAGGATAAGGCAATGATCTGCTATGAGGGGCGAAAGGAGGATCGTCTGGAGCTGTTTATCCGCATTCTGCCGGATGAGGAAGGTTTCCGCCGGGAGGAGCTGAAGCGGGTCTACCAGGGGATCTATGTGTGCCAGAAGGTTCTGTTTGAGGGAGAAACCCTGGAATACCAGATCTATCGCCACGAGAAGCTGGGCAGAGGCCGGGAAAAGGTGGCAGAAGGAACGATCCTGTGCGAGCTGGCGGCAGGAAACTTAAGAGAAAGCCGGTTCGCCAGCTTAAACGATATGGGGCTTTGCCTCAGCATGAAGGAAGAGGCAGGACTGAAGAAGAGCATGCAGGAGTATCTGATGCGGAATGCTGCTCTGGAGGAGCTGTTCCCTCTGGT
>JAUNOF010000010.1:20270-23665 GCA_030537215.1 Lachnospiraceae bacterium | reverse complement strand
AATAAAGAAAATGGAGGCTGTCTATGGACGGACTTGTAATTGGTTTGGATTTGTGTGATGCATATGCCCAGATTAACTGCGGCGGGAAGGATAAGGTTTGGAATCTTCCCACAGTGATATGCCGGAAGAAAAATGAGGACCAGTGGTTTGCGGGAGAAGATGCATATGGAGCGAATCTGGCTGGAGACGGGGTGATCGTGGATAAGCTGGTTAGCTTTGCACGGAAAAATGGGACAGTTGCCATTGGGAATACAGAGTACAGCGGGCAGGAGCTGCTGCAGCGCTTTTTAAAGCAGGTGATCGCACTGCCTGGAAAGGAGTACAGGACAGAGCGGGTGAATCAGATGGTGATCACCCTTCCAAGCGTAGACAGCCGGACCATGGATTGCCTGCTGTACTGTGCGGATTACCTGGAAATTCCAAGGAATCGGTTTCATGTGATCAGTCACAGCGAAAGCTTTTTATATTATGTGCTGAGCCAGAAGAAGGAGGTCTGGTCCAGCCAGGTGGGGCTGTTTGACCTGTCTCAGAATGGGCTGCGCTACTATGAGATGAAGGTTCAGCGGGGGCTTCGCCAGACTACCGTTGTTTCTGATTATGAAGTTCTGGACGAAGGGATGAAGCTGGACCGGCTGGATTCCGCCTCCGGGGCGAAGCAGGCGGATAAGCTGTTATGTGCCAGCGGAGAACGGCTTCTGGCAAAGAAAATGTTTTCTTCCATCCTGCTCACCGGAAGAGGATTTGATAAGCCGGAATGGGCTTCTGATTTTATGAAGCTGATCTGCAGGCGGAGAAAGGTGTACGGAGAATCCAATTTGTTTGCCAAGGGAGCAGCTTACAAGGCTCAGGATTACCTGGCGGAGGAAACTTCCTTTCCTTATGTGATGATTTGCGAAGGGCGGCTGAAGGCAACGGTTTCCATGGAGGTGCTTCACGATGAGAAGCCAACACAGCTGGTGATTGCAGCCTCGGGGGACAGCTGGTATGAAGCAAAGAGCACCATGGAGTTTATTCTGGACCGCCAGAATGAACTGGTATTTCAGATCCAGCCAGTGGATTCCAGGAAAAAGGCAGAGGTGCGGATCCCCCTGGAGGGCTTTCCCAGCCGTCCCAACCGGACCACACGGATCCAGATGAAGGCCGGGTTTATAGATGAGAGAACCATGGCGATTGTAATACAGGATAAAGGCTTCGGAGAGCTGTACCCGGCTTCCGACGCTGTAATACGCAGGGAGATAGCATTATGAGTTTAATTTTATGCCGGATGGAACCGGTCAGGCATCCCTTTGAGGTGCCGGAGCTGGGAGTGCATCTTTACTCCTCCCAGGAACTTTGTTATGTGATTTATGAAAATCAGCTGCTGGTCATGGACGACTTTGTAGACGACCGGCTGATCCAGTTTATCCGGGAGGATTTAAATATGGAATTTCTGGCGGGAAAGCTGGATAACTGGAGAAAGAGCGGGGAAAATTCCGATAATATGCTGCTTTTGATTCTTTCCGAATGCACCTATTATACTGCTGCGGAGGTGAGCAAATACCGCCAGACACTGATCCAGATGCGGAAGAAGCACCCGGCAGAATACGGGAAAATGAAGGCCGATTATCTGTTTGAGCGGAAGCAGTACGGCAGGGCCATTCCCATGTACGAGAAGCTTTTGGATATGAGCCGGGATCATGTGATCGATAACCGGTTTCTCAGCAAGGTGTGGTGCTGCCTGGGAGCCTGCCAGGCCAGGATGTTTCAGTTCGAGAAGGCGTATCACGCCTATGATAAGGCATTTTTTTATGATGGGCGGAATGAGGAGATCCTGGAGCGGATGTACTATCTGAAATCTTTTTGTCCTGGCCTGGATGTGGCGCAGCGGTATCAGGTGATCTGGAACGGCGTGAAGCAGGACCAATGGGATCAGAGGATCGAGGACGCCAAGAAGAACGGCCGGGAGTCAGAGGCCGTGAAGGAGCTGGATGAACTGTTTCTGAAGGATCCTGTGAAGCGGCTGGAAGGCGCGGCAGCATTGGTAAGGGAGTGGAAGCAGGAGTATCGGGGGATGGTATAAATTATGAAGTATCAATATTGCCCTCAGTGCGGGGAGAAATTAATTGAGAAGGAAATCGGGGACGAGGGGCTGGTGCCTTACTGTGAAACCTGTAAGCGTCCCTGGTTTGATGGTTTTTATACATGCACCATTACCCTGGTGATCAATGAGTTTGATGAGGTGGCGTTGATCCGCCAGGGATATATTTCCGATCAGTTTTATGTTTGCATTGCCGGGTATGTGAAGTGCGGAGAGAGCGCGGAGGAGACGGCGGTCAGAGAGGTGAAGGAGGAGCTGGGGCTGGATGTGGAACAGATCCGGTATACCAGAAGCTATCCCATGCCGGAGAGAAGCCAGCTGATGCTGGCCTTTGAAGCTCATGTGAAAAAGGCAGATTTCCATATTTCCGGAGAGGTGGACCGGGCAGATTGGTTTACCTATGAGGAGGCCCATAAGAGGATGCGGAAAGGAAGCGTGGCAATCCAGCTTTTAGAACGTTACTTTGAAAACAAAACAGGCAGGTGAGTGCAGATGGCTGGAAAGAGCAGTTGTGATAGTTGTGTGAATTATGTGTATGATGAGGAAACGGAAGATTACTGGTGCATGGTAAATCTGGACGAAGATGAGATGAGCCGGCTGCTGGCGGATCGGCGGTATGCATGTCCCTATTATCAGCTTTATGATGAATATAAGATCGTTAGGAAGCAGATGTAGCTGGATGGAATCGATGATAAGATGCAAGGAGACGAGATAAAATGGCATTTGAGAAGGCGAAAGCATATTTGGATCAGAAAGGATTTGGAGATCGGGTAAAGGAGTTTGCAGTTTCCAGCGCTACCGTGGAGCTGGCGGCCCAGGCAGTAGGATGCCAGCCGGCACGGATCGCAAAGACATTATCCTTTCTGGTGGAGGGAAAGGCGATCCTGATCGTAGCAGCAGGGGATGCAAAGGTGGATAACCATAAGTATAAAGAGAAGTTTCATACCAAGGCGAAGATGCTTTCAGCGGAGGAAGTAGCGGAGTTAGTGGGACATGCAGTAGGCGGAGTGTGTCCATTTGGCGTGAAGGACGGCGTGAGAGTGTTTTTGGATGAATCCCTGAAGCGGTTTGAGATCGTGTATCCGGCCTGCGGCAGCAGCAACAGTGCGGTGGAGCTGACGATTCCTGAGCTGGAGCTGTGCTCTGGGTATGAGGAGTGGGTGGATGTTTGTAAGGGGTGGACGGAAGCGTAAAGAACGGATGGAGCATAGAAAATATCAATAGCCGGAAACTCAAAGAATGATTACGAAAAACAAAATGATAAGGTGAAACGACAGGGACCTGAATGTGAATATGCAGAAGATGGGTTCCTGTTTTT
>JAUNOF010000010.1:12437-20170 GCA_030537215.1 Lachnospiraceae bacterium | reverse complement strand
AAACCCAATAGGCTAAAGGAGAGAAATACTATGGACAGAACAAGAATATCTGAAAATAACATGAGTTTTCTGGAGGGAAAGGAACGATCTCCCAGGGAACTGGTTGCTTTTTTAAAGAAAGGTGCATTATATCGAAGCTTTGATCAGGTTCTGTCCCGTGCCTGCCCGGATGAAAAGATGACGGAAAAGCTGATTCAGGGGATGATAGAGATTACAGGAGAAAAACCGGACAGTGTGGCAAGGAAGGTGCGGAACTGGCTGAAGGGGAAAAACATACCGAAGAACCGAAAAACGTTATTCCAAATCTGTTTTGCATTAGGATTAAATGAAGGGGAAACCGGACGAGTGCTGGGTGCGGCAGCCGAAACAGGGATTCATTACCGCAATCCGGACGAGCTGGTGTATGCGTTTGCCCTTCGGATGGGAAAAAGCTACCAGTATGCAGAGGATCTGAGAAGGAATATACAGAACCAATATGGTTCTATGTGGAGCAGCGGGGACCAGGAAGGGGAGGAAGAACGCCCCTCTGTTTTTACCAGGCAGATATGGAATGAGTTTAGTCAGGTAACGGATGAAGCCAGCCTGATGGAATTTTTCCAGGAACATGGAAAAGATTTAGGAGTACTGCATGAAACCGCATATCAGAAATTTATGAAATTGATGGATTACCTGCAGCAGCCGGAAGGATTAAACGGAAAAACAGAGGAAAAATATACCATGGATGAGATCATGGATACTTATTTCCAGATGCATATCCCAGAAGGCAGAAAAACTGCAGATTATACCAGCCTGCAGAAATTAGTTCGAAAATATTGGCCAAATGAAACCAGCCTTTTTAATATGAAAAACCGGAAGGAGGATGTAAGCCGGAAGGTGATGGTTCTTTTGTACCTGGTTACAGAGGAATTTGATTTTTGCCAGATGAATGAGCCGGATATGAATGAACAGAAGGATTATTATATGGATGACGAAGAAGAAGATGCAGATACGGTGCTGGAAAGACGGATCAAGCAGATGAATCTGTTTCTGAAGGCTTACGGAATGAATCCCCTGGATCCTGGTAATCTGTTTGACTATCTGGTGCTGTACGCAATGAAGTCCAGGGATGGGGAGCCGGTCAGTGAGCGGATGGAGCAGGTGCTGGAGCTTTTGTTTCAGGAGGAAGAAAAGCAATAGGACGAAAACGTTATTGCGGAAAAAAGTTACAGATGAGATTCTTTTCCGATGCTATCATGCTAACATAAGAGCTGCCATATGGTTTGCCAATCAATGACGAGAACTGTATGGCAATGAAACAGGCAACGGTGAAGGAGACGGAGCCATTACCGAAAAAGAAGCTTAGGAGAGGGCGAATGAAGGAAAAACGACAATTTCGGAAAAAAGGAGAACTGCTGAAGCTGGGCGGCGTAGAATACCGGCTGGAATCGATGATTGGCTGTGGGGGCAGCTCAGTGGTGTATCAGGCATCTTACGAAGACCAGTTAAACTGCGGCAGCCGTCATCAGGTTCTGATCAAGGAATTATACCCATGTCATTCACGAGGATTGATTTATCGGAATGAAGCTGGTGTGATCTGCTGCGAGGGAGACGGCAGAGCAGTGATGGAGCGCTGCCGGAAAAGCTTTTTTAAGGGAAATCAGGCCAATTTGGAACTGCTCACAAAGCTTCCGGAGAAGATATCCGGTAATTTGAATTCTTACGAGAGCTATGGTACCTTTTATTCGATCTTGACGGTTCACGGCGGGAGAAGTCTGGAGGAGCTGCTGGAAGAAGACAGCGAATTTAACCGCTTGAAAACAATTGCAGAAGGGATGATGAAGATTCTGGATGCGGTGGACTGCTTCCATCGGAATCGGATTCTGCATCTGGATATCAGCCCGGACAATATTTTGATTCTGCCGGAGCGGGCGCTTCTGATTGATTACAACAGCATCTGGCAGATGGATGATCTGGAGGAGAATTGCTTTTTTAGTGAAAAGGAAGGCTACACGGCGCCGGAGGTCTGCCTGGAAGAGGCCTGGGATGTGGGACCGGCGTCCGATCTGTATTCGGTCTGCGCCGTTTTTTTCCGCATGCTGACAGGGAGGACTGTCTCGGAAGAGGAGACCACTGGAAATGGTTTGAAGCGATGTTTTCCGAAAGACCTGGAAATATTTCAGGGCGAACCGGTATCTGCAGCCAGAAAGGCGGTGCAGATCGTCACAAAGGGCCTGCACACTCTGGCACGGAAACGGTATCAGTCGGTGGATGAGCTGCGTGATGAAATTAAGGAGCTTCTCAGACGGATCGACGGGAAAGGAATTTCTCATAGTGCGGTCTGGGAAGGGAGTCGCCGGGACTGGAAAAGGCAGCGATGCCTGGAAGAACGGTACCAGGAAAGAATCCTTTCCTTTCTATCAGATCGCGGCAGACCATTCACCCAGGAGGAAGGATTTCAGCTGCTGGAGCAGGGGAAGCTTTTGCTTCTGACAGGAGCCGGGGGAATGGGAAAAACCAGACTTTTGATGGAGCTTTGGGGAAAAACGGTTAACGACTATGTTCCCAGCCAGCCGGTGACCGTCTATATTCCCCTGGCCAGCTATCAGGAAGCAGAGCAGAAGGCAGCAGGAGAAACGTTCTATATAAGAAAATATATTCTTCGTTCCCTGTATTTTTGGGAGCAGGTGGATGGAATCGAGGAAGGGCTTCATGAGCTGGAACGTCTGATGGATCAGGAGGACGGCCTGCGGCTGATTCTGCTTTTAGACGGTCTGAATGAAGCGGGAAGCCGCCAGGCGGGGCTGTTAAAGGAGATTGAGAAGCTGGGAGCAAAGCCAAGCGTTGGGATTTTGGTTACAGATCGATCGGATGCAGTGCGTTCTTACGGGCTGCGGGAGTTTGCAGCGGCAGAGCTTCTGCCTTTTTCCGAATCAATGGTGAGACTGAGCTTGGAGCAGGCGGGACTTGACTGCCCGTCAGATCAGAAGCTGCTGAAGCTTCTGCAAAATCCCATGCTGCTTTCACTGTATCGAAAAACCATGGTGCTGTCCAGGGAAAATGGATTTGTCGGACAGGAAACAAGAGACGAAAACGATCCGGCGCGTTTGGCAGAAGTCACCATGGAGGGTATGATCGGACGGTATCTGGAAAGCCTTCTGATTCATGAGCAGCGTGTGGATTCCGGAAACCAGGGAGAGCAGCTTCGCCACCAGTATCTGCTGCATCATTTCCTTCCGGAGATCGCCGGAGAACTGAAACGCCGGAAGCGGACGCTGCTGACCACGGAAAACCTGTATGATCTGGCGGAGAAAAATTACCAGAACTTAAACCGGAAAAGCTTTTCTCTGGCATTCCCGGAGTTTTTAGGGAGATCCCGTCTGATGCTCCAGGGGATCCATAACGAGAAGGAATGGTTTGATTATGCAGTAACGGAACAACTGACCCAGCATCTGAATCTGCTGGAACGAAGCAGTGACGGAACATACCGGCTGGTTCATGATAATTTTTTGAATTTTCTTGCAGAAGAGGACCGGAAGAACCGGCAGAAGGAACTGACATTTCGGAAAAAGGAATGGGGACGAAAAGGAATTGGGGGAATTCTGGCTGCGGTTATACTGACTGCTGCGGGAGGCATGTTTTGGAAAACACAGATGCCTTCCAGGATGACCAGGGAGCAGCAGGGAGCACTTGGCAATGCTTTGAAGTATATGGAGAGCAATCTGGCAGTACTGGGAAAACAGATTCAGGCGCAGAAGGAGATTTTAAAAACAGCATGGGATGATTCTGTATTAGAAGGCAATGAGACAGGAATCCAAAAGCTGGAAGCTTGTATGGAAAAACAGGAAAAAGATCTGGAAACGTATTTATACATGAGAGGGGAACGGAATGATATCAGCGAAGCCCTGAAGAATGTTAAGGCAGATGTTCCCACAACCATCATTCAGGATCTGTATACCAGAACCTTTGAAATGGACACTATCATGGAAGAAGCCCAGAGGCATTTGAAGGATAAATTATGTGATGCTGACAGTGTTTATATCGGAGCAGAGAAACGTGAGCCGCTGATCCGTGCATATGAAAACTACTTGGATGTGTACGCTGCTTATACGTATCTGGAACTGAATTGCCTGATGATCCAGCTAGACGAGAAGAACTTAAAGGAGGTCAGGGAAACGGTATCCAATATGCCGGTATTTCAGCAGTATTTGCTGCAGTATCCTATGTCGAATTTGTCACAGCAGGAGGCAGAAGAACAGGTAAAGCAGGCCGAGGACAATCTGAAGGACGCGGCGAGGGAGATGAAAACTCAGAATTATAGGATACCGGAAGTGAAGTATTAAAAGTAACTGTGAAGGTACTGAACAGTTACTATTGAAGGAAAATAAGAGATGGGAGGAGTTCAAATGAAAAAAGAATCGGCAGCAAGGAATCCAAGAAAGGGGAAGAAGGCAGCGGTTTTCGGTATGTTAGGCGGAGCGGTAATCGCGCTGTCAGCCTGCGGATCAGGAAACAGAAAAAAAGAAGCAGAGGACCGGAAGACCATTGTGGATGATTACGCTCAGATTATGATGCTTCAGGATCAGGACAGTCAGGCCTATGATCAGGTTCTGGAAGAGATCGGCGCATATCTGGAACAGCCCGATTCAGATAAGCAGGAGAAGCTTCTGGAGCTGATGGAAAATACCATTCAAGATATGGAGAAATTAACCGATTCCTATGTGCCCTACCAGGCGGATCAGGAGTTTGCAAAATTGCTGGATGAAAACGGAATCAGCTCTGCTGAGTATGAGATGAATGCAAACGGAAGATATCAGATGCTTGCCATGTACATTCAGGATCTAACGTTTCTGGAATTTTATGTAGAAAGCGCGGATTACGATGAGATCGCCATGGACGAGCTGGATGAAGCCTACCAGGGATATATGGAGAATCAGAAGGATATGCAGGGTTATAACTATACAGGCGTGAATTACTGGTTTGCCGGATGGGAAGCTGAGGATGTGGAATACGTGAAGGAACAGGTGCTGGAGCAGTTTTTGTCCTTCTCTGTAGAAAATCCGGTGTGGGAGACGGAACGGGACGCTGTTGAGGTAAGAATGAATACCTACCTGAACCGGATCGAAGAGCGTTTGGATCAATCTGCGGAAAGATTAGGGGAAAAGCAGGAACGGCTGTATGAATTGGAGAAGGAAGTGAAAGGGATGGAGAGATAGGGATATTTTTAAAAACTAAAATTTAACTTGAAGCGGATTGGTTAAAAACCTCTGTATTTTGTTTTAGGAGCAAAATACAGAGGTTTTTGTTGTTCGTTATAATTGTTTGGCCAGTCCTTTCATATAGGCAAGGGCCAGCTGCTTATCCTTCTCCGGGAGCGCAGTAAATAAGGTAAGGCACTGGGATTGCTCCTTGGTAAGCCCGCTTAAGCTTTTGTCAGGCTCAAAGAAATCTGTTACGGAAATGCCGAAACCGTGACACAGCTTCTGCAGCGTAGGAAGGGACGGCATATTTTGCTTGTTGATCATGGTGCTTAAGGTGGAGTAGGTAATGCCGGAGGCTTTTGCCAGTTGATAATAGGACCAGTTTCTCTCGGCGCAGAGTTCTTTGATTCGCTCCAAAGGATTAAAATCGTCCATAAAATTCCCTCTGTTTTCTAAAATTGCATGATTTTATCATAGCTGAAATAAAAGAAATGGTACAGATACTATATTACGACATAATAAGGACGTTAATACGTCACATAGAAGGTTATTGGTTCGTTTTTATGCATATAGCTTATGGGAAGCAGCGCAGCGGGTACAGTGCTGCTGCAAAAATCAAGTAATAATCAGGCATCAAGCATGAATCATCTGCAGACGGAAAAAAGATTCAGTTTTTGCAGTGAGTGGATAGTAAAATACGGAAAAAAGCAGGAAGGAATCGCTGCTGAACAAAAAGAAGGGGACGGGAGAATGAATCGGAGAATCAGGAATCTATGGATAAAGGGATTAAGCGGGTCAGCCGATGCTTACTGCAGGCTGGGGATCATGTTCCTGAAGGGGCTGGGATGCCCCAGAGACCGTAAGCTGGCGGGGCTGTGTTTGAAACAGGCGGCGGAGCTGGGAAGCGAAGATGGGTATTTGCTGTATCATAAGTTTTTTTCAAAAGGAAAACGGGTAATTGACGATGACTCTTATGTGGAAATGTACAGAGAGTACGAAAGAGAGACTGATGAGAAAAAAAGAAAAAAAATAAGAAAATATTTGAATTTGGGAACAAAATGGCAAAAATTACAAATATTTCTTGCGAAATAAGTCGAATTTTGATATAACGTTTATAAGACTATATTATAACGTAAAAACGTAGCAGCGTGAAATTGAACGTAACGATACATAAAGATACCGAAAAGCAGAAAGGAGACAAAGGATGATGGAGGAGCAGGGATACACCAGTTATCACGGTATGGTAGCGGAGGTTAATACCGCTATGACGGAGCTGTCAAAGCTTTGCGGGCAGCTTGAGATGGAGGAAAATCAAAGAAGCATTGACCAGAGCAGAAAAAAGCTGGCGGAACACAAGTTTTCGGTTGGGATTATGGGGGAATTTAAGAGAGGAAAAAGTACGGTGATCAATGCTCTTTTAGGAGCGGAAATCATGCCGGCGGATATTCTTCCATGTACTGCCACAATGAACCGGGTTACCTACGATTTGACGCCCCATGCACAGGTGATATCCAGTGATGGAAGTGTTACAGATGTACCGGTGGATCAGATTAAGGACTATGTCACCAAGCTGAATGAAGAAAGTGATAAAAGATCAGAAAGCGTGGATGAAGCCATCGTATATTATCCGTGTAAGTTCTGCCAGAACGGTGTAGACATCGTAGACACCCCAGGATTAAATGATGACGACCGGATGGACCGGATCAGCGAGCAGGTGATTCCCAAGCTGGATGCGGTAATTATGGTAGTGGTGCCCGGAGCTCCCTTTGGGAAAAGCGAGGCAGATTTTGTACGGAATAAGCTGGTAGGAAGTGACTTGGGACGGCTGATCTTTCTGGTAAACAAGATCGATACCATTCGTCCCAAAGAAAGAGAGCGGTGCGTACAGGATATCCGGAATCGAATTCAGACAGCAGTACTGGATAAAATGGCGGAGGTTTATGGGAATGGATCAAAAGAGTACCAGGATGCAAAGGCAAAGCTGGGAAATATCCGTATTTTCCCCATTTCTGCAGCAGATGCTCTGGACGGCCGTCTGGAGGGAGATCCGGAACTGGTAAAGGAGAGCGGAATTGCAGCATTTGAGAAAGAGCTGACGTATATGCTGACAGTGGAACGAGGGGCGTTAGAGCTGGCACCTCCTTTATCGAACCTGCTGCGGACATCAGAGGAGGTAATCCAGACGGCGGAAACCAGGAAAAACAGTTTAAACCTGTCCGGGGATACCTTTCGCCAGAAACAGCAGGAGGCTTTGGAACGGATTAACCGCCTGAGAAATGACAAGCGCGCGGAAAATAAAAAGATTAAGGCGGCAGGACAGGAAATCCGGGTTTCCCTTATGCCTCAGGCGGCGGAATTTTATCAGGAGCTGGAAAAAAAGCTGTATGATGCAATCGATCAGGTGAAAATTGATGAAAAATCATTAGCTATGGATGCAGGAAAAGCAGCAGCGGCTCAGCGGATCGAAGAGGCGGTGCAGAGCACATTGCAGGAGCAGATGAGTTATTTTTGCGAGAGAATGAAGAGCAAGGTAATGGAGTCCATTGGAAAGGAAGC
>JAUNOF010000010.1:10976-12337 GCA_030537215.1 Lachnospiraceae bacterium | reverse complement strand
GAGCAGACCATTGATTCCATTAAGCGGGATCTGACAAAGAATGAAATGCAGAAGGAACAGGAAGCAAGACGGTACGATGGGATTATCGCATCGGTAAACCAGATCATGGAGCAGCTGCTGCCTATGCTGGAAAAGGTGAACAGCAGCCGAAGCGAGGCGTGACTGTACAGAAGGAGGAAAAGATGAATACCGATTTCACAGAACGAAACTCTCCGCTGGCAAGTGTGGACAGCAGCTTTGGAAATTATCTTACCAGGAAGAAAATGATGGAAAGCAAACGGATTGACGGCAATGGAATTCCCAATTACGCATATGAGCTGGACTATGAGAGCCGCAGAAAGCTGGACGCGATTCCCGGCTTTTATGAAACGGCAAAAACCATCACCAGGCCTTCCGTCAGCCGGGAGGTACATGAATATACACGCACCTCTCTTGCGGTGGGGCCAAATCAGTTTCCTGAAATTTATCAGATTGCCTGTGAGTGCGCCAGCACTCTGGGGATTGCAATTCCTAATATTTACATTAAAAATGCACAGGATGTTAACGCCTGCGCCTATGCAGTGGATGATGTGGAGCCAACGGTGATCGTAAACAGCGGAATGCTGGAACGGTTTACCCTTCCGGAATTGAAATACGTGATCGGACATGAATGCGGACATCTCCACAATTATCATGGCGCTTACAAGGTGCTTAGCAGTATGGTCCTTGGCATCGGTGTGGCCGGTGTTTCCGCAGGGATCTCTTCTGTGCTGGGAGGGCTGCTCAGTGCAGGAAGCATGGTGCTTTTAAATACCTGGAGCCGGGCCAGTGAGGTAACGGCTGACAGAGCCGGGCTTTTATGCGCAGATTCTCTGGAGGATTGCCATAATGCAATGGCAAAGTTGATGTATGGAGGCATCATCGGTTCGGAGCATCAGATCGATTTTGGCGATATCCGCAGGCAGCTTGATGATACCATGGAAAGTGTGGCAAGGTACAGCGAGATTATGAGTACCCATCCTGCCACGGCAAGAAGGATCGCTGCCATTTCCGAATTTGCAGAGTGTGCAGTTTACTATGAGTGGCGTCCGGAACGGAAACTGCCTGGGGGTATAATGCGCAGCAAGCAGGAAACGGATATGCGCTGCAACCGGTATATTGATTTGAGGGAAAAGAGGTAGGGAAATGGGAGTGAATTTGGAGGAACGCGTCTACTATGATACCGGTAAGGTCATGGAGGATCTGGAAACGGCGCTGGACCGATTGAAGCCTTTTCAGTATGATAGCAAATACCGGGAACTGCTTGGGGATCATCTGATTGACAAAATTTCTTTCTGGGAAAAAAATATCCGAAGGCGCAGGGAAGATCCCTTTACCCTGGT
>JAUNOF010000010.1:8994-10876 GCA_030537215.1 Lachnospiraceae bacterium | reverse complement strand
CTTTTAAAACAGATTACCATTATTGATACCCCAGGCCTGCAGGATTCCATTCGGGATTTTTCTAATATGGTGGCAGATGCGCTGCAGCAGGCCGACGCTGTTATTTATGTGATGTCTGTTTCCATGCCGCTGTCAAAAAGCGAGATGCTGTATTTGAAAACCGGGATTCTGCCCCAGAAATACACCAGCTTGTTTCTGGTGTCCAATTTCGCGGATATGCTCAGCTCGGAAAAGGATCTTTCCCGCGTAAGAGAAAATATGGAAAAGAAGCTGGAAGGAATGTTGCCGGGGCAGAAGATCTGGATGGTCAGCGCGCTGGATGAGCAATGCCGCCAGCGTCAGGAGGAAAGGCCGTGCCGGAGGCTTCAGGATACGCTGGAAGAAGAATTCAGCAGGCTGAGGAGCAGCATATCGGATCTGATTGGCGGGAAAAAAGAGCATGTAATTCCAGACCGTATGCAGAGGATGGCAGCCATTATGACAGCGGATATCGGAGATGATCTGGCAGCGCTGGAAAAAGGGCTGGATATGAGCAGCCAGGAGGCAGAGGAAACGGCGGCCGCTGTAAGGCGCCTGAGAGAGCAGCAGGCAGAACGACTGGAGGAGTATCGCGGTCGGGTTGACGACGGGATCAGGCAGATGCAGAATGAGGCAAGCGTCTGGATGGGGGAACTGATCAGCAGGATGCGGGAAGGAACAGGCAGCCTGGATCAATATTCCATCGATGAGCTTTTACGATATTATCCCTTCTTCTGCATCGATACCATGCAGGACGCCATCCGAACCTGCATCGATGTTCATATTGACGAAATTTATGAAATGCTGGATGAGATATCATCAGAGCTGGGTAAGAAGCTGAGCCGGGAATATGAGAAGAAACAGTATAATTTCCGTTTCGCGATTACCGGAAGAACCTGGACCCGGGGAGACAGCGTGGGCTTTGTGGGTTCTGTCATGGGCAACGGGCTGATCAGCCTGGCGGCAGATGGAATCGGCGGTCTTATGAGAAAAAAGGAAATCAAGGACAAAAAACCAGAACTGATTCAGAATATTGTACGTCAGTATGACGCGCTGCAGCTTTCTGTCCAGAAGTGCATGGAGGAGGCTTACGGGCAGCTTGGAGAAAAAGCGAAACAGCTGATGACAGAATATGTTGACAGCCAGCTTCTGAATTTCCAGGCGCAGGCGGATCAGTCTATGGCGGCCGCGCGGACGGATCAGAAAAAGAAGGAGGAGATCCGGCAGGCCGCGGCGCGGCTGAAAACCGTGCTGGAAGGAATTGCAGGGGGAATACATATATGATACAGGCAGGCGAAATTTTGTACGGAAAAAGCGGCAGAACGTATCGTGTGAAGGATAAGCTTGGGGAAGGCGGGGAAGGGATTGTATATAACATTGATGACCCCTCCATGGTGGCAAAGGTCTATAAAAAGCCGAATTACGCGGTAGAAAAGAAGATCTTGAGCATGCTGAAGGATGGGATCGTGCTCAGCTCACCAGGGGGAATTCCGCTGATTACTTGGCCTCAGGACGCTGTCTATTACGGAAACGGGTTCGCGGGTTATGTGATGCCGCGGGTAACAGGCGGATTTCCCATATGGAAGATGGGACGGGAAGACGGGCGCCAGGAACTGTTTAAACAGAAGTATGACTGGTCAAAGGCGCTGGTGGTCGCGGCGAATCTGGCGTCTCTTGTTGCCTATCTTCATGACCGTAAGATCGTGATCGGAGATATGAACAGCAATAATATTTCCGTTCATCCCAACGGATATGTGACCATCATGGATGTGGACAGCTTTGATATCAGGGACAAGGACACCGGAGAGCATTTTAAATGTACGGTAGGCCGTCCGGAATACCTGGCCCCGGAATTGCAGGTGAG
>JAUNOF010000010.1:0-8894 GCA_030537215.1 Lachnospiraceae bacterium | reverse complement strand
GTGGAGGGAAAGCTGGAAGGGCCGCCTGGCCAGCAGGAGGGGCTTTGCCGGATCGAGCTTCTGGACGGAAATCAAAATGTGGTGGCAAGCAGCAGCGTAGAGCTGAAAGCCGGAGCAGGTAAGGAGAAAACGGCGGAAAAGGAAGCGGCTGCGGCCAAAACCGATTCGAAGAAAAAGCCCTTTTATCTGCGGAAAGGATTCGCTGCCGCGGTCGTTGCCATCTTTGTGGCAGCCGGGGTGGGCATAGCGGCAAATATGGAAAGCAGCAAGCCGTCTGCATACGCTTCCAGGGACTATGCAAGGATTTCCACTACAGAGGCGGCAAGAAGACGGACGCGGGAGGAAACGGAAGAACGGGAGACCCGGACCGAAGCGCGGACGGAAGCCAGAACCCAGGAACAGACGGAAGCCAGAACCCAGGCGCGGACGGAAGCGGAGGAGGAGAGCCGGTCCGGATCGCCCAAGGCATATGAATTCCTGGTGGGGGAGCCGGACCGCAAAACACTTCGGATCATTAACCTGGCGGAGGATACGATTTATAAGCTGTATCTGTCAAAATCCAGTTCCGCAAGCTGGGGAGATGATTGGCTGGGAAGCGATATTATCGGGGATCATCAGTATTTTCAGGCCGGTCTCAGCTGGTCCGCGGATTGGGATATGAGGCTGGAGGATTCGGATGGAAATTACTGGGAATTCATGAACCTGGACAGCGATATGATCCGATACGGCTCCGAAGTGGTGGTTTCTTCTACCAGAGACGGCAGAATGCTGGAAATTATAAGCAATACGTCAGACGGCGATATGGAAGTGCATTATGCCGACGCGAAGACAAAGGCTCCTGACCGGATTCAGCAGCAGACCACACAGGCCGCCTCCTCATCCGGCTCTGGTTTTATCCTGCCGGAGTCAGACAGCCGGTATTATACCGAGGCTGAGCTTGCGTCGCTTTCCAAATCCCAGCTTCGCCTTGCCAGGAATGAGCTTTACGCAAGGCGGGGCCGCAAGTTTAATTCAGAAGACCTGAACGCGTATTTCAATCAGTTCGACTGGTACAGCCCAACCATAGAGCCGGAGGATTTTAACGATGACAGCATGTTCAACAAATATGAGAAGGCGAACCGGGATCTGATCAAATCGATGGAATAAGCGGGACAGGGGAAACAAGATGGAGGGATCAGTATGGATCTAATCAATACCTTTCCTCCCCTTCAGGAGGGAAAGGCGATATATAATTCGGAATTTTCCGCATTCGCGGTTTCTTTGCAGGGACTTTCTCACGTGAAAAAAGGAGTTCCCTGCCAGGATTACAGCGATGTGCGGATCGTGGAGAACCGAAACGTGGCGATCGGAGGGATCGCCGACGGGCTGGGGAGCTGCCCCTTGTCCCACTGGGGAGCTTATATTGCGGTAACGGAAGCGTTGGACTATGTAGAGGACGCCGTCAGAAGGCAGGGGCCGCGGCTGGAAGAGGAACAGATTCATGTAATGTTAAATGACGCGTTTGAAACGGCCGTAAGAAAGATGGAAGAGGCTGCCGACCAGGCCATGCAGGCGGTGCGGAATCTCCAGTCAACCTTAACGGTAGCCCTGTATGACGGCAGCAGTCTGTACTGCTGCCATGTAGGAGACGACGGCGTTGTGGCGCAGACGCAAAGCGGCGTGGTCAAGCTTGCCACCCGGCGCCTGAAGGGAGAGGAGGCGAGCAGCGTTTATCCTCTCCAGACCGGGAAATGGGAGATTACGAAGATGACCTCCGTAGCAGGCTTTGTTATGGCCACAGACGGCGTACTGGACGCTTTTGCCATGATGTATCCTGACTTTAATAAGATCAACTATTTTAACCGGATCTATTATCCCTTTATGGAGCCCGCGATCTATGGATTGGCAGGCAAAGACCGGAAGGCCGCGGCAAACGATACGCTGGACTACTATAAACGATACTTAAGCAGCGCCGGCTATCAGTCGAAGGTTACGGATGATCTCACATTGGCGGCGGTGATTGCGCCGGATGTTCTTTCCATTTCCAAACGTCCCGTGTTCAGCATTGACACCTGGAACCGGATTGAAAGAGAAAGCGAAAGAAAAAAAGCGGAGGCACTTGGGTATGTAAGGAAGAGTGAAAGAGAGTGGAAAGAACAGGGCGTGATGGAGGAAGGAGAGGAAACCGGCGAGGGAGAAAATGCCTGGCGGGAACCTGCGGTCAGGAGGGAATCCAGTCAGGAAGAAACCGAGAACCGGGCGGGGCATACGGTGAGGAAGAGTCCGTCCTTTGATTCTGACAGAAAAAACTTCGGAAATCTGCCGTATTATGAGGAACGCCATTATAACAACCGGTACAGAGGGAGAAGGGATAACAGGCTCCCGATGTTTGCCGCGGCCGGAGGCGCGCTGCTGGTCATCCTGGCAGCCGGAGGCATGGTGGGGTTTGGGATCGGCAGATATTTCGGAAAAAAGAATGAAGCTCCTGTTCAGGTTACGGCCGCCCAGCTGCCGCAGGCCGGCCCAGAGAAAGAGACCGGGCAGGCGGATGTCCAGAAAAAAGAACCTGCCGAAAGCAGGGAAACCACAGGTGAAAGCGCAGGCATAGAGGAGGCAGGTCCAGAGGAGAAGAACAAAGAACCTGTTTTGGAAAACAGGGAAAAGGATTCCGGCTCTGACCAGGAGATACAGGCGGAAATCCAGGAAATCAGGGATAAGATCGGCAGCATGACAGATGAAAGGAAGGCGGCGCAGCTGTTCCTTCTTTCTCCGGAAGCTTTGACAGGAAAGGGCAAAGTAACAGTAGCGGCGGATACCACAAAGGAAGCCATTCAGAACTATCCGGTATGCGGCTTGGTCTATCACAGCACAAATCAGGTCAATCAGGATCAGTTTGATGAGATGCTTGCGAATACCAGGAATTATTTTATGGATTGCGCGGAAATTCCGCCGTTCCTGTGTGGGGAAGAATGGGAACTGGCAGGCGCTGGGGAAGCCTATCCCCAGTTTGAAGCGCTGGAGCTTAACGCAGTGCTGCGGAAAGCTTCCGAATCAGTGGAGTCAGCGGACGGAAGCAGGAGCGTCCATCAGAATCAGGACGGATCTGACAGAGAGATCATTATGACGGTTCAAAGTCTGGAGGAGCTGAATCTGCTGAGGCAGGAAAACGGATTCCAGGGGGTGGTGGCCTTCCGGCTGGAAGGTGAAAAAGATCCTGGAAAAGCAGCGGAAAACGCGGTGAACGCAATTACGTCAGGAGCGGATATGCTGCTGATTGAAACGAATCAGAAAGAGTTTGAATCCGCTTATCAAGCAGTGCTGCTGGCGGTAAAAAACCATACGATTACGGAAGAGAGGATGAACCAGCTGCTGGAGAAGATGTTCCGCCTGAAATGGAAATGGGCGGAAAAACAGGACGAGGCTGCCTGGGAAGCGGACGGAAATACGGAAACAGGAACAGAACCGGTTACGGAAATGTTACAAACAGAATAAGGAAAAGGAGAAAACAAAAATGGAAGATAAAATGCCCTTTGATTTTGAATCAATGATTCCCCAGAACATTGGAGATAAGCACATTGCGTGTGTTTTGCTGGTGGATACCTCAGGCTCCATGATGGGCGCCCCCATCAATGAACTGAATAATGGATTAATCGAATTCGGAAAAGCGCTGGAGCAGGACGCTCAGGCGAGAGGCTGCGCCGATGTGTGCGTAATCAGCTTTAATTCCTATGTGCAGATGGAGGTTCCCTTCTGTCCGGCCATGAATTACAGCGCTCCCAAGCTTACTGCAAACGGCCTGACCTCCATGAACGAAGCCATCATTGCCGGACTGAATGCCTTGGAGGAGAGGAAAAATCTGTATAAAAGCTACGGAATCCCCTATTACAGGCCGTGGATCTTTCTGATGACAGACGGCGAACCTACAGATACCAACCGGGAGGGAGCGGCAAAGCAGATGCTGGGGGACGCGATCCGGAATAAAAAAGTAAACTTTTTCCCGATGGGAATTGGAAACGCCAATATTCAGAAGCTGATGTCTTATACAGAAGGCGGAAGCCGGATGGTTCTCAAGGCAACCGCTTCCAATTTCAAGGAAGCGTTTGTATGGCTGTCCAGCAGCATCAGCGCTGTGACTAATTCATTTGACGCGGAAAAGGTATCCATACCATCTCCGCCTCCGATGATTGAAATTGAAGTGATCTGAGACGCTATACTAGTATGATCCACGGTAATTGGTGTGGGTCATACCAGAGCAGAAACAAAGGGAGATTAGGGGGAATGGATCAGAATGCATTGGAGAAAAAAAGACATCCAGCGTGTGTTAGCTTGCTTTTTGGCGCTTCTGTGGTGCTTTCCGGTATGGGCTGCTTCATCCAGAAGCAAGCCATCTGACGCCTGCAATGGCGTGGTTCGTATTTTGACGCTTTACGAAGACGACTGCGCCAGCACCGGATCCGGATTCGGCGTGGGAAAGGCAGGAGAAGAAACGGATATTTATGTGACGAACTGGCATGTTGCCGTGCAGCCCTGCCAGCATGGATATTCGCCGATGGAAGTTTATATTTTGCTGGACGACCATGCCGTTACCTATCGGGGGTTTGACGAAACCCGCGCGGTCCGGTGCGACATGCTGGCGACCACAACCTCCATGCTTGGAGTACCGGATTACGCGATTCTCCAGGCGGACCGCAGGATTCCGGATCATGTGGCCCTTCCGCTTCTGTCTGACGCGGAATGTGAGGTTTCCGATACGGTCTACGCGCTGGGCTTTCCGGGAAACGGAGATATTGCCAACGGAGGAGAATATCTGGCAGCTATGGCTTCGGAGGTGACGCTGACAAGCGGTACCATTTCAAGGTTCCTGGATAATTTTTCCGGAGTCCCTTATGAGGTCATTCAGCACAGCGCCCATATTAACCATGGAAATTCCGGCGGTCCCCTGGTGAATGAAGAGGGAGCGGTAATCGGGATCAATACATACGGCTTCGGCGACAGCACGGTAAATATGACGGAAGGCTCCGCAAACGCAAGCGAATATGCAGTTGCGGTATCCATCCAGTATGTAATGAACGCTCTGGACAGGCAGGGGATTTCCTATGATACCTATAAGAGCGGAGGCTTTTTATGGGCGGCCGTGCCGGCGGCGGTTCTGGTGCTGGCGGCGGCAGCGGTATGCGCTGTGGTTTTCAAAAAGAAAAAGAAAGCAAAGCTTGCTGCTGCTCACGCCAGCGGAATGAATGGAGGAGGGGGGATTCCTTCCCCGGCGCCTTTTGCGGGGCAGCCAAAGCAGCAGAAGCAGCCGAAAATGATTCAAACCGCCTTAAAGCTGAAAGGCGTCAGCGGTTATTTTAACGGACGGACATTCGCGTTCAGCGGCGATCAATACCAGCTTGGAACCGGTCCTTCCTGCAAGTTGAAATATCCGGCGGGAACGGCAGGAATCAGCTCTGTGCACTGTATGCTGCTGATTCAAAACGGGGCGCTTTATTTGAGGGACGCAGGTTCCCAGTATGGAACGTTTTTAAACGGAAGCAGGCTGGTACCGAACCAGGCATATCGGCTGAAGCCGGGGGACGTGTTTTTCCTGGCCACGTCCCAGGAAGCCTTCCAGGTAGTGCAAAGCTGACTGAGACGGAGGGAATATGGATGTTAATTACAGGTCGTATGAATTTCAGGCGTATGATCTGATTCGTCAGATGGAAAATCTGCTTTCCGGGGAAAGCAGTTCCCCTCAGACAGAACTGTGGGGCAGGCAGCTTGCCCAGTCCAGGATAAACCTGGAGCAGAGGCGGTTTCGGATCGCTGTGGTGGGAGAGTTTAACAGGGGAAAAACCAGTTTTGTGAACGCGCTGCTGGGGAAGGAGATCCTTCCGGCGGATTATGTTCCCACCACGGCGGCTGTAAACCGGATCACCTACAGCGATGAGCCGGGAGCTTATCTCCTGTTTAAAACCGGAAAGAGGGAATGTATTCCCATATCGGAGCTGTCAGGATATGTGACGAAGCTGACGGAAGCGTCCGCGGAGCAGGCCGCGAACCTGAGGGAAGCGGTGGTGGAGTATCCGTCTCTGCTGTGCAGGAATGGCGTAGACTTGATCGATACGCCGGGAATGAACGATGAGGACGCCATGAATGCAGTGACCATATCGAAGCTGGAGGATATTGACCTGGCAATCCTTGCGGTGGATCCCTCCCTGCCATTCAGCAAGACGGAATGTATGTTCACAGCACAGATGCTGGAAAGCCGGCAGATCTGCCAGATCGTTGTGGCTGTTACGAAAATCGATATGGTGCGGGAAAAAGAGCGGGAAAAAACCATTGCTTTTATCAGGCGGCGGATTCAGGACAGCGTGAAAGAATATCTGCTTCAGTATTATGACGAGGAAAGCGAAAGCTTGAAAAAATATCATCAGATCTTTGACGAACTGCAGATTTTCCCCGCCGCGTCCCTGGACGCGCTGGAGGCGCTGGCATGCGGCGATATGGAGGCCTATGAAAAAAGCGGATTCCGGGAACTGAACGACCGGCTCCCTCAAATTATTTTGAAAACCCAGAGCAGAAGCGTTATTTTAAATACCATCCGGGATCTGAAAAAAATAATCGAAGAATACGGGAAGCAGCTTCAGGAAAAACAAAA
Source organism: Lachnospiraceae bacterium (assembly GCA_030537215.1). Classification (GTDB taxonomy): domain Bacteria; phylum Bacillota; class Clostridia; order Lachnospirales; family Lachnospiraceae; genus Caccovicinus. Next base: position 2,278 of record JAUNOF010000010.1, on the reverse strand, counting down.
GCAAAATCCCTGCCAGCTTCGGCAGCTTCAGGCGGCGGCCCAGGCATTCGAGCAGTGCGCGGCGGATCAGGCAGGAAAGCTGTTCGCGCCTTTGGAGAAGGAAATTCCCTCGGTACTGCCCGATGCGAAGAAGGAGCTGCTTGCAAATCAGAACCGCTTTTTTCAGGCGATCGGAACAAAAAGGCAATTCCGTCTGGAAGAACTGGAGGAAATCATGGCTCCGGTTATGGATGAACTTTCCAGGGAATGGAATGAACGGTTTCACGCAAAGGAGGAACGGTACCTGGACAGCTACCAGCAGGGAACCCTTTCCCTTGCGGGAAGAGAATGCTGCCGGAAACTGGAGGAAATCCTGCAGCCGGTTCCCGCGCTTTATTCGGCGATGAAACCGGAAATTTCAGGCTTCGCCCGTTTTTTTTCTCTGATTCAGGACGAGGAGCAGGCGGAACCCTTTCGGTGGGCGGCCAGCCCGGCTGCCAGGCCGGAAAACCAGGGAGAAAAGCTGAACTTTGCGGAATCTGTAAGACAGGCGGTCTTAAGGAGCATTGAGGACTACCGGGAGCGGAGAGAAAGACAGCTTAAAAAGATGATTGCAGAATCCAGTCAGAGGATAGATCAGGAGATTCGGAGGCTGACGGAAGTTCTGCGTAAAAATGCAGAGATCGTAACCGGAAGCATAGAGGATGAAAGCCAGCTGCAGCAAAAACTGGAAAAGCTGCAGCAGACAGAATGCGATCGCGGCCGGCTATATGAACAATTTTTAAGAGAAATATCGTAATTGTGAGTGTACTGAACAGTTACGAAATATCGTAATTTAGGGAGGAAGGGATATGGGAGGATTCCGGGTCAATGGGTGCGGAGTAACCGATCATTTTAAAAAGGTCAAAAGTCTGGGGACGCATGTCTGCCCTGACTGTAAAAATTCAGCGGAGTTTTTTCTGGAGGAAGTAAAGCAGAAAATTGATATTGTATTTATTCCTACTCTGACATTAAAGTCCCAATATGCAGTGATGTGCAAAAAATGCCGCAGGGGATCCTATTGCTCCACGGAATGGGCCGGATATCTGCTCCGGCAGACGGAGGATCCGGGGATTATTTTCGAGAGCGACGCAGAAGCGAAAGGATGGTCCAAGGAATCCGGGGGATTCGGATTCCAGGAAAGCCAGGCGGCAACAACGCCTCTGCCGCCTCTGCCGGCTCCGCCGCCGCTGACGGAGGCTAAGCCCATTCAGGCTGCGCAGCCCCAGACACCGCCGCCTGCGCAGTCCGGCAAAATTTGCCCGAAATGCGGCAGTCCGGCGGAAACAGGGACGCTGTTCTGTCCGAAATGCAGAACCTGGATGGGATAAGGGAGGAAGCGAAGGATATGGATAGACACTTCAGAAAAAAGAAAAAAAGGATTTTCTTGGGATATTGCCTTTTGTTCTGTTCTCTGGCTGCTGTCGGCTGCGGAGGAAAGGGGAAAGAGGAGACTGCGGAGCAGCCGCCGCAGACACAGCTTGCCGCGGACGAGGAGCCGGAGACGGAGGAAGAACGGAATGCTTCGGGCGTCGATTACCTGGAGACAGAGCCATTAACGGAGGCCACTCCCTCCGACGCGGAAAAAATAACCGCGGAAATCCCGCCCCAGGAAATCAGCCTGGATCCAGAGTGGGAGTACGCGGAGTTTTCAAAGATTACCGAAGGGAAAGCCATATTATATCAATCGTCCAGCCAGTCTCCCAGGGACAAGGTCATATGTGTAAATGCCGGACATGGGACGGAGGGCGGAAGCAGCGTTAAGACCCAATGCCACCCGGACGGTACGCCGAAGGTAACGGGAGGGACTACAGGAGCCGGGGCATATACAGCCGCTGCGGTTTCGGGAGGCATGACATTTGCGGACGGCACGCCGGAGGCGGAGGTAACGTTAAAAATGGCGCATATTCTGAAGGATAAGCTGCTTGAAAACGGCTATGATGTCCTGATGATCCGGACGGAGGCGGATGTGCAGCTTGATAATGTGGCCCGCACTGTGATTGCCAATCAGTGCGCCGACTGCCACATTGCCCTGCACTGGGATTCTACGGAAACGGATAAAGGGGCTTTTTATATGAGCGTGCCCGAGGTGAAATCCTATCGGGAAATGGAGCCGGTAGTGTCTAACTGGGAGGAATCGGAACGGCTGGGAGATTGTCTGATTGCCGGCTTAAAGGAACGGGATATCAAGATTTTTTCAGGCGGAAGCATGGATATGGATCTGACGCAAACCTCTTATTCAACGGTTCCGTCAGTGGAT
>JAUNOF010000102.1:8060-11275 GCA_030537215.1 Lachnospiraceae bacterium | reverse complement strand
GGCGCTGCCTGCAAAATTTTAGCCACATCATTCTGGGACAAATTATATTGTTCTCTCAACTTTCTCAAACGTTCCCCGGTATTCATTATATGTTTACACCTCCATTAACTTTTAGTGTATAGACATGCTGTACACTTTAGGTGTATAATAGTATTTACTAATAGTTTACAGAGGATGAATCCATATGAGACAATATAAAAACTTTCCCAATTTTCAGAACCGGAAGCTGCTTTCCATCAGCTGCCTCCTGGCAGGCAGTCTGTATCTGGCCTATATCCTGATAGGCGGAATACTCCGCTCCTCTCCTTCGGCCTCGCCCGCAGACTGCTATCCGGCAGGCATCTATCTGGTAGGAACTGAAATCCCTGCTGGAGAATATGTTCTGTTTTGTGATTCCTTTCTGGCTTATTTTGAGCTGACAGAGGAAGATAAAACGGTAAGCGACTCCGTTTCCCCATGGTCCATCGTAACGCTTAAGGATAACCAGACCTTTTATATGGAGCATTGCCATGCAGTCCCGATTGGATCCGCCGGCAAGCTGGATCTATCTGGAGGCGGAATGTTTAAGGTAGGCCTTCACCTTCCTGCTGGTGAGTATACTCTGGAAACGGATGCGGATTCTCCGCTGGGATATGGCTATGCGGAAATTTCAGAAAACAGCACCCATCAGCCAGATGCTGTTTCCCGGCAGATTCTTGTAAAAGGAACCGCTTTTATTACCCTTTCAGACGGTGAATATTTGAAGTTGTGCTGCTGCAGGCTCAAAGCATCTCCTTGACTTTCCCATTCCTCCATGCTACAATAATTTCAGTTTCATAGCCGGGGAGCTTGCATGAGCAGGCTGAGAGTAAGCTGTATCGCTTAGACCCATAACCTGATTTGGATAATGCCAACGTAGGGAACCGAAAGTTTTCACCACTGCGATATGCGTTTCGGCACAGCGCAGTTTTTTTATTTTTCACTTCTGATCCCGGTATTCCGGTCTGTCCATCTCATTCATCTCCTCCTGTTATCGCAAACCTGCATGTGCCCGGCAGACAGACGCGCTGTCGCACATGATAGTCTTGGCAGACGCACTACCGCACATGAAAAAAATTATGAAAAAACCTTACAGCAGGTACAAAGGAGGAAACCATTATGTCAAATTACACTACCCAGATGGACGCTGCCCGCCAGGGCATTATCACACCGCAGATGAAGATTGTAGCCGAGAAGGAACATATGGATGCAGAGGAGCTGCGCAAGCTGATCGCCAAAGGCCAGGTAATCATCCCATGCAATAAGAATCACAAGGCGTTAAGTCCAAGCGGCGTAGGCGCCAGGCTGACTACCAAGATCAATGTAAACTTAGGTGTTTCCCGTGACTGGAAGGATGTGGATATGGAATATGAGAAGGTCCGCTCTGCCGTAGAGATGGGCGCAGAGGCCATTATGGACTTAAGCTCCTACGGCGACACCCGTACCTTCCGCCGGAAGCTGACAGAAACCTGTCCGGCCATGATCGGAACCGTTCCCATCTACGATGCCGTGGTCTACTACCACAAGGCTCTGGGAAAAATTACCTCGGAGGAATGGATCGATATTGTGCGGATGCATGCCGAGGACGGCGTGGACTTTATGACCATCCACTGCGGTATGAACCGCGCCACTGCCGCCCGCTTTAAGAAAAATAAGCGCCTGATGAACATCGTTTCCCGGGGTGGCTCCATCATGTTTGCCTGGATGGAGATGACCGGCCAGGAAAATCCATTCTATGAGCATTACGATGAGATCCTGGAGATCTGCCGGGAGTATGATATCACCATGAGCCTTGGCGATGCCTGCCGTCCGGGATGCATTGCCGATGCCACCGACACGGCCCAGATCGAGGAGCTGATCACCTTAGGCGAGCTGACCAAACGGGCATGGGAGAAGGATGTGCAGGTAATGATCGAGGGACCAGGGCATATGCCCATGAACCAGATCGCCGCCAACATGGAGATCCAGAAGACCCTGTGCCACGGCGCTCCCTTCTACGTATTAGGACCTCTGGTAACCGATGTGGCTCCAGGCTATGACCACATCACTTCCGCCATCGGCGGCGCTATCGCAGCCAGCTCCGGAGCTGCCTTCCTGTGCTATGTGACCCCGGCAGAGCATCTGCGTCTGCCAAATGCAGAGGATGTGAAGGAAGGCATCATCGCTGCCAAGATTGCGGCCCATGCCGCCGACATCGCCAAGGGCGTCCCCGGCGCAGCCGACTGGGATTACAAGATGAGCCAGGCCAGAAAGAATCTGGATTGGGAAGCCATGTTTGCCTTAAGTATGGACCCGGAGAAGGCACGCCGCTACCGCGCCGAGGCAAAGCCGGAGAAGGAGGATACCTGCAGCATGTGCGGCAACTTCTGCGCAGTGAAGAATACCAACCGGATCCTGGACGGAGAGATCGTTACTATTTTTGATGAATAATTACCAAGAGAAAGCAGAACTATAAAAGACTTGCGAATCCTGAATAAATATTAAGAAAACCAGCTAATCCCATGTAAGGTTCCTCCTGTAAGATTGATCTTGCCGGTTCCTGGAAGCAAATCACGTTCCGGAGCCAAAATCAAACAGGGAGGAACCTTATTTATGCTGGAAGAAATCTTACGCTACAACCACCACTTTGTAACAACCTGCGGCTATGAAAACTATGAGGCGGAAAAATATCCCAGGAAAAAGCTTGCCATCCTGACCTGCATGGATACCCGCCTGGTGGAGCTGCTTCCCGCCGCACTGGGGCTGCGGCAGGGAGATATCAAATTAGTTACCAATGCAGGTGCCATGATCCGCAGCCCTTATGACAGCTCAGCCTTAAGCCTGCTGATTGCAGTTTTGGAGCTGCAGGTGGAGGAAATTCTGGTGATCGGCCATACTGACTGCGGCGTGAAGGGACTGACAGCAGAAGGAATGATCCGGCTTTTAAAGCAGCGGGGCATTCCGGAGGAAACCTTCCTTGCCCTTGAGAAGGAGCATGTGGATCTGGTACAATTCTTTCACGGCTTTGAGGATCTGGAGGCTTCTGTAGTACAATCAGTGGGACTGCTGCGAAGTCATCCGCTGATGCCGAAGGATGTGGCGGTTCATGGGTGTATTATGGACACCAAAACCGGACGCCTGGAAGCCGTGACAGACTAATCGTATCTTTTATCTGCTGCGCTGTGTTGATTTGTAACTGTTCAGTACCATCGCTTCGC
>JAUNOF010000102.1:0-7960 GCA_030537215.1 Lachnospiraceae bacterium | reverse complement strand
CTATCTGAAGCAAGTGAGATAGAATTTCACTCTTGTAAACAACTGCGATTTCTCTATTGGGAATCGATACCTCACATAGATATGCCCCGTCTGCCTGCAATTCCTTCGCTGGTGTTTTCAGATATCCAGCCATCAGCAAAAGACTATAGATATTTGCAGGATCCTCAGAAAGTGATCTGTAAACCACACTCTGGTCTATTCGCGCAATCACCCGCTCTCCCTGTAGAAGTGCATAAAGTCTTTCCGTAATATCATCTGTGGCTGCCTTAAGAACATCTTCCAGCACCTCGTTCTTTCCGGTATTTACCCAGTATGCCTGAGGAATACATCCTCTTGAAATGTAATTGATCACGGACCAGGGATTATAGATTTCTGTGCTTCCAAACAAATAGCCATCATACCAGTCTTTAAGTTCTGTCTCTTTATCTGTCAATCCGTAGTATTCCAGCATTTCATGTACTTCCGAATCAGTAAACCCAAAGTAACTGTCGTACGCTTCATCCATTACAGAATTTACAGTCAGATTATTAAGGCCGCTGAAAATGCTTTCCTGAGCGATGCGGAGGATACCGGTAAGAAAACCATAGGAAAGATTCTTATTGTCCTTAAATGCTCCAGAGAAAAAATTTCGCATAAAACCGACCATTTCATCATAAAAATCCTTCGAATAGCCTTCTTGAATCGGAGTATCGTATTCATCAATAATGATGACTGGTGACTTCTCATAGTGTTCCGTCAGCATCTTGGAGAGCTTTTCAAGAGCTGATGTTAAATCAACTTCTGTAGCGCTTCCATTTAAGATTCTTGCAAAATATTCTTTCTCATACTTTGCGATTTTTTTGCTCTTCAAAAGTTCCTGATGCCTGCCATACTCCGCCTGCAGAAGATCTCTGATCTTATCAACCGTTGCCTCCTGTGAAGCGAATTTTACATCCTTAAATGTTAGGAATATAACTGGATATTTTCCTTGATGGGAACGATATTCATCTCCGCACTTCCAGATTGCTTTATCTTTAAAATAAATGCTTGTATCTTCATCGGATATTTCAAAGAATACTCTAAGCATATCCATGTTCAAGGTTTTTCCAAATCTCCTCGGTCTTGTAAATAATGATACCAATGGCTTCTGATCTAAAAATTCCTTTATGAGCAATGTTTTATCAACATAATAGTACTCTGACTGCGCACGAATATAATCAGAAATTCCAATAGGAAGAGATTTTTTCTCTTTCAGCACAGATTTCTTAATATATTTCCCAGATGAAACTCGACCATCAGCGGGTTTTTCTGCATGGTCCGGAATCATCCAGCTTTTTCCATTTTTTTCAGCGCCAGGTATCTTTCCGGATTTACAAAATGTTGTTACCGTACGTTCTGTAACATTCCACACCTTTGCCATTTCCTTACATGTTTTCATCCGTGTTCATCTCCAATCATTCATATATCTCTTTCTTTCCGCTAATTATAACTTATATTCAGAAAAATATCAATTATATTTCATTTTCTTCCGAAAGTTATCATTCAATAATCAAATGGTGTTGGTATCATCAAATTAAGGAGCTGCCGCTTCCATTCGCGACAGCTCCTATTTCCATTTTATTTTCTTTTATCCCATTTCATTCAGGCTTACTGCCTGGAATTCATTAGAAGGTAAGCACACCCAGCACCAGACCTGCCAGCATACACACCAGACTGACGCCCCAGATCCAGAAGAAGCTGTTCTTGATGTGATCCTTGATCTCCACACCGGCCAGACCGACGCCGAGGAAGGTTGCCGGAACTACCGGGCTGATAAAGGTTGCACAGTTGCGGCATACTACCATCGCGATGGCGGTATGTACCGGATCCACTCCGAAGTTGTTGCCGACTCCGATCAGAACCGGAAGCAGGCCATAGAAGTAAGAGTCCGTACAGAACATCAGCGTTAACGGTACGGACAGAACACCGATGATCAGAGGCAGGAACCGTCCCATGGACTGAGGAATAAACTGTGCCAGCACGTTTGCCATGTGATTCATGATCTCGCTGTCCTCCAGCACACCTAAGAACACGCCTGCAGCCAGGATGGTGGAAGCCATCATCAGAGCCGGACCGGAGTGGGACTTGATGATCTTGTTCTGCAGCTTGGCGCCTGGATAGTTTACCAGCAGCGCTGCCACACAGCCCAGCATAAAGGTAAAATAGGACGGAACCTTTAAAAAGATCAGGCAGACAATCACGATCAGGGTTAATGCAATATTAAACCAGAAGAACTGCGGTCTTGCCAGCTCATTGGAGGCGGCTGCCTCTGCCATTTCCTCAACAGCAGCATTTTCTTCTACTGCAATGCTGCTGCCCGCTCCTGCGCCTCTCTTCTTCTCTACATTGCCCCAGAAGAATGCCGTTGCGAAAGCAAGCACGATGCCGACGATCTGCATGGGCAGAAGCTTCATCCACAGTGTATTTGCCTCAATCCCAAGCACAGAGGCAGAGCGCATGGTAGGGCCGCCCCAGGGCATCAGATTCATAACACCCATAGCGGTGACGCAGATCAGAAGCAGGGTGGTGGGTCGCATCCGCAGCTTTTTATAAACGGGAAGCATAGCCGGAATGGTGATCAGGAAGGTGGAAGCTCCGCCGCCGTCTAAATGGCCGATCATGGCAATGATACAGGTCATTACGGCAACGCCGACTACATTGTTGCCCACCCTTTTCATCAGCGCATTGATAATACGGTCAAACATGCCTACATCTGTCATAATTCCGAAGAACAATACGGAGAAGATAAACAGGGCGGCGGTGGAATGTACGCCCTTTACGCCGGCGGAAATGAAGTCGCCCATTTCGCTGATGGTGTAGGTTCCGGTGAGGACCAGGATCAGTGCCGTCACAGAGGAGACTCCGATAAAGGCGATGGCAGGTACAGTTACGTTTCTCAGCAACAAAACGATGATCATGATAATGGTTGCAAAGCCTAATATTGCAAGCATAGTCTCATTCATGGTTTGTTCCTCCTTTTCATGTGATTTTGTTTTTTGTTTTGGTTTTTTGTTCTCTCAACCTTATGATCACATTATAAAAGCCCAACCTTACAGACTTCCCCTATCTGCCTTAAATCTGATTAAGGCAAATATTAAAAGTTATTAAGGTTAGGCTTTTATCCCTCACATGTGCTTCTGACGTATCTGAGTCCTGCATGCCTGCTCTCACATTCTCCAGTCTGCTCTCCCCCTCTTCACAGCACCCAGAATCGCCGCATCGGAGACCGGCTTATCGATATACTCATCGATCACCTTCCGGTCCTTGGCCTCCGCCAGCTCCCTGGTAATATAATCCGCCATCACGATCTTGATCAGCTCCGGATATCGTCCCTGAATGGCCATGAAAAAGTCTACCGCACTTCTTCCCTGGATCGCCTGCTCCGCCGCCATGGCATCATACTTTTTCTCCTTCAGAAGCTTTCCCGCCTCCTCAAAATTCATGCAGAAATCCGCCGATACTCCCAGTTTGGCAAAGTTCCGCTCCAAAAGCTTCAGCACCTTGGCATTGTCATCTGCCACCAGAAGCCGCAGCTCCTCACCGTCCGGTCCATGGATCTCTTCCTCCTGCACCTTCTGTTCATTTACCGGAAAATATAAGTAAAAGGTACTTCCCGCTCCCACCGTGCTCTCTACAAAAATATATCCCTTGTGGGAATGGATGATCTGCTCTGCCAGGGCCAGTCCCAGTCCCGTTCCCTTGCCGTTTTCCTTGGTGGTAAAAAACGGATTAAAGATCTGATCCATCACTTCCCTGGTCATACCGCAGCCATTGTCAGAGATGGCAAGCTTAATATAATGCTTCCAGGTATCTGGAATGGAAGAAAGCTCCCAGCGCTCCAGCTCCTCCCGACCTACCACCGCTCCAGTAATCCGCACTCTTCCATCCTCCTTCCGTCCGATGGCGTGGATGGCATTGACGCAGATATTTAAGATCACCTGGTTCAGCTGGGTTTCATTGCCCAGCATACACTGTCCCTCCAGCTCTAACTGCTCCTCAAACACAACATTGGCCGGGCACACAGAGCGCACCATCTTAAAGGCTCTCCGAAATATCTGGGCAGCGACAATATTTTTAAATGCAGTCTCCATGTTTTTGCGGCTTAAGGAGGAGATCTGCTGAATCAGCTCCTTGGCCTTGGCCGATGCCTCATAAATCTCCGCCGCCTCCTCATAGGCTTCCGAATCCTCCGGAAGCTCCATTAAAAGCAGGTCTGCATACCCCATGATGGGTGTCAGCAGATTGTTAAATTCATGGGCAATGCCCCCTGTCATGGTTCCCATGATCTGAAGCCGCTGCTGGTGGGCGATGGTCTCCTCGCTCTGGTGCATCTTTTGCAGGATCCGGTTTAACTCCTGCAGATAAAGGATCTCCGCCTTGTCCTTCTTCGACTGCGCCGCCATCCGGTACAGATAAATGCCAAGAAGCAGCACTGATCCCAGGAAGCCGATACAGATCAGGATCATTTTATAGATCCCGGACACGATGGGAACATAAATATCGTCATAATCCATCACCGCGCTGACCACCAGAAAATCCTTTCCCATCTGAACCGGCGTGTAGGCGCTGATCTTTTTCACCCGCTCCAGATCCGGGGAGGTCCACCAATAAGAATAATATTCCAGAATGTCCTCCTCCCCCTTTAGCTGGCTGTCCAGCATATTCTCAAGGCTTTTCAGATCCACCCCGGGATACAGCTCCTGACGGCCGCTGATGGTTTCGATTCCCCACTGCTTCCGGTCCGGATGCATCATGATCACTCCCTTGGAATCCTTAACCAGCGCATACCCATTGGTTCCCAAACGGATCCCTGAGATCAGATTCTGATAATAGACCTCCTCATCCAGGATGATCGCCAGGCTCCTTCCGTCCCGCAGCTGCTTTTGCACCACCAGATAGCTGCTTCCGTTCTCCATTTTAGACTGACTGAGGCGGATGGTTTCACTTAACTCCATCTGGGTGCTGGTGCTGATGATCTGGCCTCCCTTGCTGCTCCTTATGATCGTCCCATCCTGATCCTCTAAAACCACATCCCACACATAAGGAGCATGGGTCGCCGTATAGTCGTCCAAAATCTCCCAGTTTTCCGTCTGACGAATCATATCATATCGTTTTTCTGTCTGGCAAAGCCCCTCCAGATCGGCCATATACTCCTGAATGGTCAGCCTTAAGTTAAATCCCATGCTTTGAACGGTCAAAAGCATCTGCTCCTTCTGCTGGTCAATGATTCCTTCCTTATACCCCTTCCACGCAGTACCGCCCAGATAACCAAACAAAAACAAAATCGTGCTGAATATCAGCCCCATGATCCAAAAGCTTTTCTGGTCATTTTTCTGCTTTTTGAACTGCTTTGCCGTTTCCGGCGTTTTTGATTCCTTCATCCGGCCACCCCTTTCACTTCCAATATTGACTTCCTATTTTCCTAACATTATAATAGATATCAATAATGTTTGACAAACCTTTATACAGAAAAATCTAATTTTAAGCTGCTTCATGCAGGAAATACGGGGGAACTTATGGCAGATAAAGTATTGATCGTGGACGATGACCCAGCTATCCGAAAGCTGTTAGAAAAGGTTATGCACAGCAATGAGCTGGAAACAGAAACCGCCAGCAGCGGCATGGAAGCGCTGAACCTTCTGAAAAATCACACATATGACATGATCCTCATGGATGTAATGCTGGGAGACATGGAAGGCTTCGAGGTAATTAAACGGCTGAGAGGCCAGGGGATCCAGACACCGGTGATGATCGTCAGCGGCAGAAATGAAGATTATGATTCCCTTTACGGCCTGTCTCTGGGAGCCGACGACTATATCACCAAGCCATTCCGCCCGCTGGTGCTGGGCGCTAAGGTAAAGGCGCTGATCCGCCGGAACAAGAATCTGGTTCTGGAAAACTCCAATCTGCTGGAATGCGGGCCATTCTCCTATGATTCCGCTACCATGCGCTTTTATAAAGAAAGGGAGGAGCTGATCCTCTCTGCCAAGGAAAGCAGCCTTCTGCTTCTCTTCATGAAGCACCCCAATCAGGTGTTCACAAAGGATATGATCTATGAACAGGTGTGGGGAACCAGCGTGGCCATCGATGATAATGCCATCATGGTCTATATCAACCGCCTCCGCAGCAAGATCGAAAAAGACCGGCAGAAGCCGGCGCACATCGTAACGGTTCGCGGGCTGGGATACCGGTTTGTGCCGTAAGAGATTCCCTTTATTCCTTGATGTTTTTTATTTCATAGAACGCACTTTTCTATGAAATGAACAAGGCGCCGTTATGGAAAAGCGGCGCCTTGTTACATGTCTCTGTCTGCTGCGGCATTTTCAGAATTCTCTGCCTGCAAACACAAATTTCCGTCTGTTATTCCTGCCAGAAAAACAGCGGCTGCCAGAAGATCTGCACAGCCTCCATTGCTGTAATTCTTTTCAATAAAATACTGGTCCATCGCCTTTAACTGCTCTGCGGCATCCTTCTGGTAAGCGCCTCCCGCCTGCAAAAATTCGCCTGCGATGTGCTGTACCTCCAGCATCCCGTCCCTTCCGGTCCGGGACAGCACATTGCCGTCCTCCACCTGACTCATCAAGGTAAGAAGAACCTGGAGCTTGACCTGGTTCCAGTCCCGTTTTTCCCTTAATCCCTTCTGCAAAACCGGCAGCGCCAGTTCTGTTACGGAAGGGTATCCGAATGCAGCTTCTCCCCGAACCCCAAGGGCACCGTATACATGGAAATTCCGCTGTCCATTGCTGATAGGCTGTGTCTTTGATATTCCGGCGATCCGGGAGATCTCCCTCAGCAGAATCCTTCTGACCATCCTCTGCTCCATCACGATCACATCTGACAATGCAATCGTTCCGTAAAGCGCCTGGCAGGCGCCAGCAGCGGCGCATAAGATCCCTATGGTAAAAACGGCGCCTTTATGTGTATTCACTCCGCCAGTAGCCTGATACATGGCCGCTTCCGCCTGGATTCCAATTTGGCGGATGGTTTGGAACAGCCGCTCCGGGCTGCCGGGATTCTGGATCCCTGCCTCCGCCATTTTGACAAAGTAAGGCTCCAGGGCTGCCGCACTGCGCTCGAACGTGTGACAGTCCATATCCCGGTGAGCGCCGTTGGAATACGGATCCACCAGTCCCGGTTTCGGGAAGGTATACACCTCCTCCAGAAGAGACTGATAAGCAAAACGGCCCATCTGACCAGATAATGCCCAGGACTGCAAACCAGATGCAGCCCTGGCACTGGTTGATGCTCTGAATGCGGTACCGCTCTGCACCGTAAGAATGTTTGGAAGGTTACTGGTGTTTTGATTCCATAAAACTGCCTGCATCCTGCTCCTCCTGATTGGCCTGTTGCCTATTCTCCCCTTCGCTTTCACCTCATGTTTCTGCGGTCTGCGCTCTGTTTCGGCAGGCGCTGGTACCATCATATTTCTGTATTACAGCCAAAACTGCTTCTTCAAGCTCCTGCACCGTATGGGCACGGCTTCGCCCGCAGACCTTGGCATCTTTGTCGCAGATCAGACATTTTCTCGGGGGGAAACCGGTCTCCTGCCGGGAGATTCCTCTGCCCTCTCCATCCATCACATCGATATCAAACAGTCGGCCCAGCGGATGGGATTCTTCAATGGTCAGAACCTTCTTTTTCACTTCCAGTCCGCTGCTCCCGCTGACGGCATAGAGCGCGGCAAATCCGCTGTCCTTTTCCAACCGCTCTGCCATACAGACAGAAAATTTCTCCTGTCTCAGCAGTTCCTCCAGTGCCTGCACGCCTGCAAAAAAAGCCATGCGGACAGGAGGAGCCGTCTTTCTGGGACCTGGAATATTCATTCCCAGGCTGATGATCACACATCCCGGCTTTTTCTGCTGCATCCATGCCTGATGAAACGCCTTTTCTTCCCGAAATGCCATCACTTCCTGCAAAGAGATTTCTCTGCCCTCCATCCTGT
>JAUNOF010000009.1 GCA_030537215.1 Lachnospiraceae bacterium | reverse complement strand
CCGTTGCCCGGCTTGGAGCCTTCCCGGTTGGGGAAGTTTCTGGTGGTGTGGCGGATGCTTAAGCCGTTATTGCAAGGCGTGTCGCCTGCGCCGAAGCATGGTCCGCAGAATGCGGTACGGATAATCGCACCAGCCTCCATCAGATCTGCGATCATGCCCTTTCTTACCAGGTCGATAAATACCGGCTGGGAAGAAGGATATACTGCTAAGGAAAATTCACCTGCGCCGCAGCTTCTGCCCTTTAACATATGAGCAGCCTCGATTACGTTGGTGTAGTTGCCGCCTGCACAGCCTGCGATCACGCCCTGCTGTACCTGAAGCTTTCCATCTACAATCTTATCCGTTAAGGTAAAGCTTGCTCTTCCGTCGCTGATCCGCGCTGCTTCCTTCTCTACCTCTCTTAAAATATCTTCAAGATTTGCATTCAGCTCATCGATCTCGTAAGTGTTGCTTGGATGGAATGGGAAGGCGATCATAGGCTTAACCGCGCTTAAATCCACATAAACACAGCCATCATAGTAAGCCACATCTGCCGGATTCATCTCCCTGTAATCCTCACCTCTTCCGTGGAGCGCCAGGAAGCTTCTGGTATCCTCATCCGTCTTCCAGATAGAGGACAGGCAGGTGGTTTCGGTGGTCATAACATCCACGCCATTCCGGAAATCGGTGGACATAGATGCAATGCCAGGTCCTACGAATTCCATTACCTTATTCTTTACATAGCCCTTCTTAAATACTGCTCCGATGATAGCCAGTGCAATATCCTGAGGACCTACGCCTGGGTTTGGCTTGCCGGTCAGATAAATGGCAACGACCCCCGGATATGCAACATCATAAGTATCCCGGAGAAGCTGCTTTACCAGCTCGCCGCCGCCCTCACCGATGGCCATGGTTCCCAGCGCGCCGTAACGAGTATGAGAGTCAGAACCCAGGATCATGCGGCCGCAGCCTGCGTGCATTTCTCTCATGTACTGATGAATCACTGCAATGTGAGGAGGAACGTAGATTCCGCCGTACTTCTTTGCTGCAGATAAGCCGAACATATGGTCATCCTCGTTGATCGTTCCGCCTACTGCACACAAGGAATTGTGACAGTTGGTTAATACGTAAGGAATGGGGAACTTCTCCATGCCGGATGCCTTTGCCGTCTGGATAATTCCTACGAAGGTAATATCGTGGGAAGCCATGGCGTCAAATCTCAGCTTTAAATGCTCCATGTCCTCCGACGTATTGTGTGCCTTCATAATGGAATAAGCAATGGTTCCCTTCTTTGCCTCTTCCTTCACAGCTGCCTTTCCTGTTAATGCCTCCACCTTTGCAGCCTCTGCCTCCGGAACGATCTCGCTGCCGTTTACCAGATATACGCCGCCGTCATACAGTTTTACCATTGTGTTTCCTCCTCCTGTGGAATTGAATTTGATTTGAAATTCAGGTTTCTTTTTTGATTTTTTGTCTCAGTTATCTTGTAACTATAATATATAACGGTCTTTGATATAATTCAAATACTATATATATTATAATTCTAATAGGTTTTTCCTATATATTTGTTCAAAAAAAGGCAGCCAGAACTGCCAGAATCCTTTTAAGATAAAAGGATGTAGAATTTTTTTTCATTACGTGATACAATTTTTTATGAAAATTCAAGGCACCGGAACCTTTTCCCAGTCCATTTCCAAAGGAGGCCCCATGACCAGCCGTGAACTTCTGTATGTGAAAACCATAGCCGATGAAAACAGCATCTCCCAAGCTGCCAAAAAACTTTTTATTGCCCAGCCGTCACTCAGCCAGTCCCTCCAACGAATCGAGGAAAGCCTGGGCACCCAGCTTTTCAATCGCGGCACCGGCGGCATGACTCTGACCTATGCCGGGGAACGCTACTATCAGATCGCATGTCAGATCTTAAAAATCTATGAGGATTTTGAGACCGAGATCAGTGATATCAATAATCTGAAAACCGGCCGAATTTTTATGGGAATTACCAACCATCTGGGTACCATTATCCTGCCGAAGATCCTGCCGAAATTTAAGCAGGAATGCCCCTTTGTGGAAATCCAGGTGTATGAAGAAAACACAGACCGTCAGGAGGAAAAGCTGCTCTCCGGCGAACTGGATTTTGCGATCCTCCATGCGCCGAAAAAAAATCCTCATCCTATGCTGAACTATGAGATTCTGGCAAATGATCCCTTTGTGATCGCCCTGGCACAAAACCATCCCCTGGTTGAAAAAGCACAGATCAAAGACGGATATCCTTATCCCGTACTGGATCTAAAGCTTTTGAAGCAGGAACCCTTTATCATGCTCCACAAGGAACAGCGTATCCGCCATGTTACCGATGCCATTCTGGCCCAGGCCAAGATCAATCCCACTATCATACTGACTCTGAAAAATTACGAGACCGCTCAGAGCCTTGCCGGACAAGGACTTGGCATCACTTTGCTGCCCAGTGATTATGCAGATATCACCTCAATGGACAGTCCGCCTGCGCTTTTGTCCATTGACGAAACATACAGCGCCGGATGGGATCTATGTATCACCACATTAAAAAACGGCTTCCTGTCCAGGGCCGATCAGTATTTCCTTTCCCTTGTAAGGGAATATTATGCTCCAAACAAACGCAAATAGTTATTGTAAATTTCTTCCATCCATGATATAATGTCTCCAGCAGCAAACACATTGTCCGTAATTGGCTAATTGTTATAATAAGAGAAGGGAGTGAGATTATGTTTTCATCAGATGAGATCATGCAGCTGACACAGATCATGCAGTCACAGCTTATGCCAATCAATCAGCGATTGGATGCTATGGACCGCAGATTCGACGGCATCGACCAGAGGCTGGATTCTGTGGACCGCAGATTCGACGGCATCGACCAGCGGTTGGATTCCATTGAAGAACGGCTTGACGATCTGACGGAATCTATGGAAGAAGTGCGTGGCGCTACCAACCATCTGTTAGCCTGGGCAGAACGTATTTCGCCGTCATTCAGAACCTGTATCAGTATCAGTTAATTCTTACATATGTTTAAAAGAGGCCGGCATTCCTGTCCAGCCTCTTTTTTGTGATATGTTCTGCTATCTCTATCCTTCCTGCCGCTTCTCTGCCATCGAACAGCAGCTTCCTTATCTTACCCCGTCCCCACTACTTCCTGAATCACCTGTCCCAAAGCCTTCGCCGCCTTTGACTGATAAGTAGAATAAGGATGTGCCAGAGCCAGATTCAGATACACGCCTTCCTCTCCAATGGAAAGATACACTGCGTCCTCGTAAGGCTCTGCACAGGAATGATAGGCGAATGCCAGTCCCAGCCCTTCTCGCGCCATGGCGGCAGCCAGATCTGCCGTAATATTCGTATAATGGGCGATCTGCTTTATGCCTGCCTTTTTAAACTGCTGTCGGCTGATGCTTCCCAGAATCGTATCATAATCGCTTAATATATATTCAAATTCTGCCGTATCCTTAAAATCTACCCAATAATATGGCGTCCCCTCCCGTCTGTGAGCCGCCTTCATAATCGGATGGTCTCGATTTGCTATCAAAAAGACTTCATCCCTCTTTAAAAATTCCACCTCATGTGCCAGACGTGTCAGCGGCAGAGCCACAATGGCGATATCGATGGAGCCCTCCACCAGCATATCTTCCAGCGCCATGCTGTTGGCTTCCACAATATCCACCTGCACCTTAGGATACTTCTGCCGAAAGCAGGTTAAGATTTTAGGAAGCATATATTTGGCACGAAAAGAGCTGATTCCCAGGATCACATTTCCGCCCTCTAATTTTGCCATATCCCACAGCTCATTCTGCACCAGCCGGTAATGCATCAGGATCGATCTGGCATTGTCAATAAACACCTTTCCTGCCGCTGTAGGCCGTATCCCCTTGGAGGTACGCACAAATAATGCAATTCCCAGCTCAGACTCGTACTGCTGCAGAAACTGGCTCAAACTGGACTGTGCCATATACAGCTTGTCCGCAGCCCGTGAAATGCTCTGTTCATCTGCCAATGTTACAATGTAATTCAATTCCTTTAAATGCATCTTCGTTCTCCCCTGTCATTACAATCAAACATCCATTCTAATACTTACCGGCTCCTTCATCCGCTCTTCCATCGGTTTTACCAATATAGTGTATAAAGTATTTTCAGTTTCACCAATCTTTCTCCGATTATATGATAAAAATACACAACTTGCAATACGGTATTACCGATTGCCAAATCATTTATTAGGAGGAAAAGAAATGGGAAATGTATCACTAAAAGGGGTTATTGACATGCACGTTCACTCCAATCCGGACATCCGTCACCGGGCTTATGACGATTTTCAGCTGATGGAAGCCGGAATCCGGGTGGGCGCAAGGGCTATCGTTATCAAGACCCATCAGGGAACCACTGTGGATCGGGCTTATCTCTGCAACCGTCACAATGAGCTGGTTCATCACGGAGACAATGATTTTACCATGTTCGGCAGCGTCACCCTGAACCGTCAGATGGGAGGAATCAATCCGGCGGCAGTAGAGAGCGGCTTAAAGCTGGGAGCTAAGGTAATCTGGATGCCCACACAGTCTGCGCGGAACCATCAGTGCCAGAACCACCTGGATCCGTCAAACTGTGTAGATGTAATCAAAGACGGCCATATTGTGCCGGAGCTGAAAAGCGTGTTTCAGCTGATCAAGGATTTCGATGTGGTTCTGGGAACTGGTCATCTCTCTCCGGATGAGTGCTTCCGTGTAGTAGAAGCAGCAAGGGACGCCGGAATCCGAAAGATCGTAGTCACCCATCCGGAATGGTGGTTGGTCGGCATGAGCCTGAAAGACCAGGTTCGGATCGTTCGGGACTATCAGGTTATTTTGGAGCACTGCTTCGCTCAGCCTCTGGGGGGAGGAAAATACAAAAGCAATCTTCCAATGAATCTGGAAGCCATTGAAGCCTGCGGATATGAACATGTGATGGTATGTACAGACGGCGGCCAGGTGGAGAATCCTTACTGGGAAATTGCATTGGAACAGTATATGCAGTATCTCCTTGACCATGGAATTTCAGAATCACAGCTCTATCACATGACCCACACCATTCAGGCAGCTCTGCTTGGGATCGATTAATTACAAAGGAGGAGGCTTATGTTAAGTGTACTAATTATCGGAGGAATTGCCGCATCTGTGGCAATCGGTTACAAAACAAGCTACAATACCGGATTTTTTGCAATTGTCTTTGCTTATCTGATCGGCTGCTTCGGGCTGGGCATGAGCACCAAAGAGGTGATCGGCGGATGGCCTGTCAGCACTATGTTTGTCATCTTTTCCGTTTCCCTGTTTTACAATTTTGCCCTGGTAAACGGAACCCTGGAAAAAACCGCCCGATATCTTCTATATGCCTGCCGGAAATTTCCCGGACTTCTGCCTTTCGCCCTGTATCTGGCCAGCGCCGGGATCGCAGCTCTGGGAGCCGGATTTTTCACCGTTATGGCATTCATGGCTCCGGTTACCCTGCTGATCTGCAAGGAGGCAAAGATGGATAAGCTTACCGGAGCGGTTGCCATCAACTGCGGCGCTTTGTCCGGAGCCAATTTCATGACCAGCGGCAGCGGGATCATTTTTCGCGGGCTGATGGATGAAGCCGGACTGCCTGACCAGTCATTTTCCTACTCCGCCATTATTTTCGCAGCAAGCGTAATCTTCTCTCTGCTGCTGATCGCCGCCTTCCGTTATATCCCCAAAAGCAACCGCGCCATTGGAAAGGAAATGACCTTTGAAAAACCGGAAGCCTTTACTCATCAGCAGAAACTTAATTTATACCTGATGATCGCCATGATCATCACCGTTTTAGTCTTCCCCATCTTACATATCATTCTTCCGGACGTATCATGGATCAGCTTCGTAAACAGTAAGCTGGATGTGGGACTGGTGGCTGTGCTGTTTTCCGTGATCGCATTATTTTTCCATCTGGCGCCCCAAAAAGAAGTGATTGCCAAGGTGCCATGGAACACCATTATCATGATTTGCGGCGTAGGAATGCTGATCAACGTGGCCATCAAGGCAGGAACCCTGGATATGCTGGCAGCATGGGCCGGAAGCAGCCTTCCATCCTGGTTTGTCCCCATCGCATTCAGCGTGATCGGAGCTATCATGAGTTTTTTCTCCAGCACCCTGGGCGTTGTGTGTCCGGCGCTGTATCCGCTGGTTCCCACTCTGGCGGAAGCTTCCGAAATCAGTCCTCTGGTGCTGTTCACCTGCATTGTCATCGGCGCCCAGAGCTCTGCCATCTCTCCCTTCTCCTCCGGCGGAAGTCTGGTTCTTGGATCCTGCTCCACGGAAGAAGAACGGAATGAAATGTTCCCAAGACTTCTGTTTCTGGCTGTTCCGGCAAGCGTGGGGGCATCTACGGTGTTTAATCTGATCCTGTCCTTTCTCCTATAGCTCATAATGTAAAAAAGTATACGGGCAATGCCTCCTCTCTCTATCAGGAAGCATTGCCCGCTTCTTCTCACACCCCCAGATCCGCTCTCGCCCGCTCCAGCCGTTCCTGAAACTGCCCGTAAAAATCCTGTTCTCCATCAAAGGGCGTCATATAAAACTGCCGCAGCACATACATGCAGCTCCCTTTACGCATCCCTTCATCTCCATCCCTGGAAAGCATCACATCCAGGTCTTCCAGGAAATAATGCCAGTCATTCACAAACCTCTCATACGCCTTACTATCCGGCGTATCAATCCATTTTTTCACCTTCACCTTGGCCCTGTTTTCCTTCCTGCACTCATGAACCTGCAGAAAATACTGAAAAGACCGGCCCTCATAATACCTTCCCAGTGGAAACAGCCGGCAGATCCCAGGCCGGAACCCATGAATCCCGCATCTCCCCTGCTCATTTAAAAAGGTACACCTTTCATCCGCTCCAGCCAGCTTAAGATTAGGCAGAATCAGGCCATCCACCACATGCAGCTCAATATGCCTCTCCATCAGCTGTTCAAATCCCGCTCCAAGATTCACCGCCAGCCGGTGCACATCCAGCGGATCCAGCACAATGGACTCTCCCATCCCCTGGCAGCAGGCAGAGCACCCCTTGCAATCCCCGCAATCCGCCTTCACCATATCATTCAAGCCATACAGCCTTCCATCCGAAATCTCTTCAAAACGAACCTTCCGTCTCATATGTAATCCGCCCTTCCTGATCGTATGGTAACTGTTCCTTTTCCCTTCCAACCACCCAGGAAAACTCCCAGCCTTTCCCCTATAATACCAGATTCCCCCTGCTTTTCAACCCCATTTTTCCTCCTAACCCAGTTCCCTCTCAAAAGAGGTTACTCTACTGAATCGTTACTGACATCTCTACATTCCCCTCCGATGCGGACCCCTGCCAGCAAAGGAAATCGCCAGTCATGCAAAAAGACCCGCCAGAATCTTTCCCGGCGAGCCTTTCGCACATTCTATTTTTTTGAGTTTGATAACTGCTCAATATCGCTGCAGCTGCAGAAAATCATCCCTTAATACCAGTAGATGCAATACCTGCCACATAATACTTCTGCAGGAACACAAACATGATCAGCATAGGAATCGCTGAAATGGTCAGGGATGCCATGATCGCGCCGTAATGGATCGGCTTGGATCCAAAGAAGGTCTGGATCGCCAGCTGAATGGTCCGCATCTCCTCACCGGTCACTGCCAGCATTGGCCACATAAAGTCATTCCAATGGGCCACGAAATCCAGGATAAAGATGGTAGCATAAACCGTACCGGAGATCGGCATTACGATGGTAAAGAAGGTCTTCACCGGACCGCATCCGTCTATAGCCGCCGCCTCAAGGAGGTCATTGGGTATGTCGATGAAGAACTGACGGAACATATAGACGGAGAAGCATTTGCCTACAAAGGGTACGATCAGGCCGGCCCAGGTGTTAACCCATCCCAGGTTAGCAACTTCGATATACAGCGGCAGCATGATCGCTTCCATTGGAAGTACCATCAGGCTGATGATCACCGTCAGCAGAAGCTCCTTTCCAGGAAAATCAAACTTAGCCAGTGCATATCCGCAAAGAGAGTTAATAATCATATCAAATACAACGATTACAAATACATACAGTAAGCTGTTGATGATGTACTTGAACATATTGACTCTGGTAAACACTTCGATATAGTTTGCCAGAGATGCGGAGGTGGGCCAGAAGGTCTTCAGCGAACTCATGTCAGAGAAGATCTGTGCCTCCGGCTTTAAGGAAGCTGCGATCATCCACAGCAGCGGAGAAACGAAGATTAAGGCAATGATCACATTTCCGCCGTAAAACAGTACATTGTACAGCAGGTCTTTATTCTTTTTTCCCATTTTCGTCCCCTCCTAATCTGCCTTGATCACGCGCTTTAACATCAGCGACATGGTGATAACAATGATAAAGAATACCGTTGCCACGCTGCAGGCATAGCCGAAGTTACGGCTCTGGAAGCCCTGCTCGTAGATGTAGTAAACCAGTGTTCTGGTAGAGTTCTGCGGTCCGCCCTGAGTCATAACGTACGGCTGGGTGAACAGCTTCATAGCCTGGATCATGGTGATCATAACTACGTACTTGATCACGTTTTTCAGTCCCGGAATGGTGATATAGCGGAACTGCTGGAACTTATTGGCGCCGTCAATGGATGCCGCCTCGTACTGATCCCCTGGAATTCCCTGAAGTCCGGCAAGGAAGATCATCATCTGGTATCCGGCTGCCTGCCATGCAGACATGAAGATAATGGAATTCATGGCTGTTTTCGGGTCAGTCAGGAAGCCGCAGGCCGGGAATCCCAGCTTGGTCAGGAATGCATTTAACAGACCGGTGCTTGGGTTCGGATTGTACAGCACGCTCCAAAGGATGGCTACTACTACCATGGAAGTAACGTTTGGGCTGAAGTAAGCGGCACGGAAGATGGATACGCCCTTTTTCCTTGGAGAAATCAGCAGCGCCAGCGCTAATGCCAGCGCACACTGGAACGGCACTACGATGATGGTAAAGTAAATGGTGTTAAGCAGTGACTTTTTAAAATCCTTATCCTGAAACAGATCTACAAAGTTTTGGATACCGCAGAAGGTGATGTCGTCAGGTCTCAGAATATTGTAATCGGTAAATGCGTAACGGATGGTAGAAAATGCCGGCAGAATCAAGAATGCAAACAGCAGGATGACTGCCGGCAGGACAAACAGCAGGGCTGCCCGTTTCTCATGATATTTTTTAACGACAGCTTTCTTCATGGAGCCCCTCCTCTCGAATGAAAACATACTTCACCTATTATTTCTTACTTTGCATAGTTCTTCTGGTAATTGGAATCGGTGTCTTCTGCTAACTGATCTAATGATTCCTTTACATCCGCTCCGGTAAAGATATTCATCATAGCCTCAGAGAAGCCAGGAGATAATACGGTATAACCAGGAGTTCTTGGTCTTGGATGACCGGTATTTAAGGACTGCTCTTTAAATACGGAACGTGGATACTCATCGTACTCGGTTAAGGTATCATAGCTGGAAGCTCTGGTTGGAAGCTTTGCAATCGCCTGTGCATAGGTAGTAACATTTTCCTCATTCATTAAATAAGCAATTACGGTACCGGCTGCTTCTACGTCAGCGTTTCTGGTGATGCAGGCTGCCCAGTCACCGGTTGGGGAGGTTGGGATTCCGCCGTTGTCTGCTACCGGGAAGTAAGTTACGCCCCAGTTTACATCTGGGAACTGGGTTTCCAGAGTTGCAACTTCCCAGGAGCCGCCCAGCATGGTGGCGCACTTTCCATTGTGGAACTCCTGCTGAATGGGAGAAACATTTGCATAGCCCTTCTGGATCAGGCCGTTTAAGAAGTTGGCTGCCTCAATACCCTTTTCGCTGTTTACATACCCATCTGCGGTAGAACCGTCCGCACTTACAAAGTCTGTGCCGTTGGAGATCCAGAACTGCTCTAAAACGTATGGAAGACCCTCGCCCTTATCCATAATGATATTGGTTCCCACTACATCGCCGGTGGTCAGCTTTGCTGCGATCTCCTCAAATTCGGACCAAGTCAGCGCATCCTCCAGCTTATCTGGCATGGTGATGCCTGCTGCTTCCGTCATATCCTTATTATAAAACAGCGCCACGGAGGACTCGGTTGCGCCCAGAGCGTACAGCTTTCCGTCATAGGTTCCCTGAACCTTGATGGAATCTACAAAGTCATTTAAATCTTCCTCAGTGAAGTAGTCATCAATGGGAACGATAATGCCGTCTGCTGCATAGTTGGAGATGTTGGGGCCATCTACATAAAGAATGTCCGGAAGGTCATTGGAGGTCACGGCTGCATTGATCTTATCCTCGTATGCGTAAGAATCTGCTCTTACAATGGCCTCTCTTTTTAACTCGATCTCGCCCTTATGTGCTTCGTTGAATGCATTGATCTTCTCGACCCACCACTCCTCGATGGCCGGCTCATCGGTGGGGCTCCAGATGGTAACCACCTTTGCGCCGTCGCTGGTAGTCTGGCCGCTGCCGGAAGAAGACTTGGAACCGCCGCCGCAGCCTGCCAATGCTGTTGCTGCCAGAGATGCCGCCAATACTACACTTAATGTACTCTTTCTCATCATAATATCCTCCATTCTTTGTGCTGCGCACATTTTTTTACATTTCATCACGTTTTCAACACGATTTTTTCGCTTATCTTCAGAATTTTTTATTTCCAGATAGACTTGACTTCCTGCACTTCCAGTTCAATCAGATCTCCATCTGCAAATTCTGCTTCCAGACAGCCGCCCAGGCCGTTTTGATAAAACAGCTTGGTTCCGGCGCCTTCTCCCCTGTTTAAAAAGACCTCCGCCATTCTCCGGTCCATAAAGATCTCAATCTCCCTCACTGCCTTCACATCGGAAGGGAACTGAACCTGACGGATCTCCTCTTTCGTTGATACAATACTGGTAATTCCGTCCCTTCTTACCAGAGATAAGCTGTCCTCACCGTCCTTCGCCAGAAGGATGCGGAAATCTCCGTCTCCCGCCAGAAGCACCTTACTGTAAAAGCTGTTCCCCCGTATTCTGGTGTAAGGAATCTTCCCTGTATTCTCCGCCCGGAAGATCTGCTCTCCCAGAAGCTGATAGCACTCCTCTGCCGGTTTCATGAAAAGACGGTTCTTTTGAATGGAAAGCTCTCTTGGAAGAGCAAAGCTTCCGTTGGCGCCATTCTTCCGGTTCCAGTGCTCCTGGTACTGATCGTTGACCCAGCCGATGGCAATTCTTCTGCCATCATGCTCAAAGGTCTGGGCCGCGTAGAAATTGCTGCCGAAATCCATCCACTGCTGGGCATTTACCTGAAGCTTTTTTCCATCGAAATTTCCTATGTAGCACCGGGTCATCTGATAACGGCTGTATTCATCTCGATAGCACATCCAGGCGCCGATGGCAGCGCATTTCCCATCTAATGGGAAAAAGTCCGGACACTCAAAGGTGCGGATCCCTGGATGATGCTCTTCTAACAAAGGACCTTGATACTGCCAGGAGCCATCCTCCTGCTTTTCATAGAGCAGGATCGCTGGAATCCCATCCAGGCAGCCGCCTAAAACCAGATACCAGGTTCCATCTACTTCCACTACCTTCGGGTCACGGAAATCAAAGGATGCTCCTTCCGGCTTTTCCCGGATCAGATCCGTCTCATTGGTAATATGGATCCCATCTGCACAGAACGCTTCCGTCTGCCATTCCAATGTGTCGCCGCAGTCTTCCTGAGGGCCGTCATGGCGGGTCAGATACAGATGGATCTGATCCTTCTCCGCCACTGCGCATCCGGAAAAGGCTCCTCCCTTTTTCTGAGGATCCCTCCATAGAACCGGCTGGGGCTCCAAAGCGTAAGGCATATGGGTCCAGTGAACCAGATCCTTGCTGACTGCGTGTCCCCAATACATATCGTTCCATATCTGCCCGAAGGGATTGGCCTGGAAGAACAGGTGATAGCAGCCTTTGTACCAGCATAGTCCATTTGGATCATTAATCCAGTTGACAATAGGGCCGAAATGGTACTGCTCCCTCCATGGAGTGTCATACCAGTCTGCCAGATTCAGCTTCTGTCCGGTTTCCGGATGAAGGAACCGGATTCCTCGTTCCAGAAGATCCTCGCACTCGGTCAGATACATCTGCGGGATCTGTACTCCTCTGCTTTCCAGACGATAGCTTCCCTCGCCTGGAAGCGGGAACCGCAGCAAGCGGTAGAGGTCCTCTCCCATATGGATTTCCTGCCGGTATCCTTCCGGTCCATGCAGACAGAGCCAGCCTTCCTCTTCTCCATCCCTTTGAGCAAATATGTGAATTTCTTGATAGTGATCGTTTCGGAATTCACACATTTTCACAAATCTCCTTTCCTGATTTTTCTTTTTTGTTCCACCAGCGGTTTCCGATTTACTTTTTCGCTTTGTGGAACCCGTTCCATGTCTATAATATAGTACCATTTGCACAATCTGTCAATATATCTTTTTTAAAAATGCAAAAATAGTACACAATGCCAGTTTTCAATCACCGAAATTGTGCACTATTTCTATATATTTTCCCAGTATTTTCTTCTTTCTCCCTGATTTCCGTTGTTTTTCAATGTGGAACGCATTGGAACATTTTATACAGTCCCCCCTCTTTGTATGGAAACATCCAATATCTGTTCCATTTCCACAGGCTTTCCATCCAGCAGATCCATCATGGTATCCACGCAGCATCTGGCCAGAGCCGGAATGTCCTGGGTGATGGTGGTCAATTCCGGAGTAAACAGCCTGGTCATATCCACACCGTCGTAGCCTACAATATGAAGCTCCTCCGGCACCCGGATCCCCCGCTGCATTGCGATGTTCAGGCAGTACAGCGCCCCCACATCTGTGGTGAACACACCGTCCACGTTCCGGTAAATATCCATATACTGGATCATCAGCCGGCGGTAATAGTCATATTCCACCATGTTCCACGCCATTTCCACAGTCCTGACGGTGACGCCCGCTTCCTCCATCACCCGGATAAATTCCGTATGCCGGTTATTGGAGGGCGTCTGTACCCGGAAATCGCCGCCGAACTGGAGAACATTTTTGCAGCCGGCCTCTAAAAGCAGCTCTGCCGCCAGTCTTCCGCCTTTGGCATGATCCGAATGAATCAGCGGAATGGTAGGCCCAAGATCCCGGTCCATGGCCACCACCGGCTTATTTAGGTTCAGGTAGGCGTCATTCCGAAGAGAATGGGCGCCGGTGATGATCCCATCCATCACATTCTGCTTCAGCATATCGATAAAATCCTGCTCCCGGTTGCTGATCTCGATGGTATTGCAGATCAGCGCCTTGTATCCATTTTTATATAATTCAATTTCCATATGCTTCAGCAGCTTGCTGAAAAAAGGATTTTCCATATCCGGAACCACGATTCCGATAATTCCGGTCCGATTTCGGAACAGATTTCTGGCCAGCTCATTGGGCTTATAATCCAGTTCTCTGGCAGCAGCCAGAATCCTTCCTTTGGTGTCCTCCGCTACATATCCGGTCCCATTCAGCGCTCTGGAAACCGTTCCTACTCCTACTCCTGCCAGCTTTGCCACTTCTTTGATACTTGCCATTTCTGTCCCTCCTGCCTGTGAAACATGCTTTTAAAATACAGTATTCCGTTCCACAGTTGTTACTATTTTATCAGCCATTTTTTGAAAAGGCAAGGAGTTTCCATGTTGTTCCACATATTTTTCATATATTTACTGAAAAATAAGGATGAATTTCCATCACGTTCCACAAAAAACATATAATAAAAAACTTCGAAGACTCAAGATTCCGTCCTGATTCTTCGAAGCTTTTTATCATTTTGCAGATTTACTGATCTTATGCCAGATTGGTATATCCCATCAGACTAAAATCTACCACCTTTGCCACCTCGCGGCCCTCCCGGATGGCCCACACTACAAGGGACTGACCTCTGTGCATATCTCCTGTTACAAATACCTTATCGATATTGGTTTGATAGCCTCCGGCTTCTGTTGCAACATTAGTTCTTCCGTTCAGCTCCACACCGAATGCGTCCGCCACATACTGCTGTGCTCCCAAAAAGCCGGCTGCAATCAGCACCAGATCTGCCTGGATCTCCTTCTCGCTGCCTTCCACCTGCTTCATCACGTTCCGCCCGGTCTCCGGATCTTTCTCAAACGCAAGACGGACGGTAATGATCTTGCACACCTTTCCTTCTGCATCCTTCACAAATTCCTTCACCGTAGTCTGGTACACTCTCGGGTCCCGCCCGAACACGGCGATGGACTCCTCCTGGCCGTAATCGGTTTTGCAGACTCTGGGCCACTCCGGCCAGGTATTGTCCTCAGTCCGCTTATCCGGAAGCTTTGGCATCATCTCAAGCTGGGTCACGGATGCGCAGCCCTGGCGGATGGAGGTACCCACACAGTCATTTCCGGTATCGCCGCCGCCGATCACTACCACATGCTTATCCTTTGCAGAGATGTAATTGCCGTCCTCCAGGTTGGAATCCAGCAGGCTCTTGGTGGTGGCCTTTAAGTAATCCACTGCAAAATAGATCCCCAAAGCATCTCTGCCAGGCGCATTGATATCTCTAGGATTGGAGGCGCCGCAGGCCAGGATCACCCGGTCAAACTCCCGCAGGATCTTGTTCACCTTGTAATTCTTGCCCACATCTGCATTGGTCACAAAGGACACGCCTTCCTCCTTCATCACACTGATCTTCCGGTCAATCACCCATTTTTCCAGCTTCATATTGGGGATCCCGTACATCAGAAGGCCGCCCGGCCGGTCGCTGCGCTCAAACACCGTTACGCTGTGTCCTCTCTTGTTTAACTGGTCTGCTGCAGCCAGGCCGGAGGGACCGGAACCGATCACTGCCACCTTCTTTCCGGTTCGCAGCTTGGGAGGCTTTGCCGCCGCAGTCCCTTCGGCGTATGCCTTTTCTATGATGGCGTACTCATTTTCCTTGATGGTCACCGGATCGCCGTTTAAGCCGCAGGTGCAGGCCGCCTCGCAGGGAGCCGGACACACCCGGGAGGTAAACTCCGGAAAGCTGTTGGTCTTCTTCAGACGGCGAAATGCCTGCTGCCAGTTTCCGGTGTAAACCAGGTCGTTCCACTCTGGAATCAGATTATTCAAGGGACAGCCGGAGGTCATGCCCTTGATCATCATGCCCGACTGACAGAAGGGGACGCCGCAGTCCATGCAGCGAGCTCCCTGCTTCCTCCGTTCCTTCTCACAAAGGGGAAGATGGAATTCATTATAATTCTTAATACGGGTCTTCGGCGCAACTGCAGCGCTGTTTTCCCGCTCATACTCTAAAAATCCTGTTGCCTTACCCATTTTTCGTCCTCCTTCCTACTGGTTGATGTTGGCATAGAATGCCTCGATCTGAGCCTGTTCACTGCTTAAGCCTTTTTCCTCCATCTGAACGATGGTGTTCATCATGCGCCGGTAATCATGCGGCATGATCTTCTTAAACTTAGGAAGGTATTCCCCGAAGTTATCTAATATCTTCTTTCCCTTTTCCGAGTTGGTGTAGGTAACATGCTCCTGGATCATAGTCTTAAGCTCCTGGACATCGTACTTATTGGTCACCTCTTCAAAGGACACCAAGGACTTGTTCAGACGCTTGTATAAATCCCGGTTTTCATCCAGCACGTAAGCGATACCGCCGCTCATGCCGGCTGCAAAGTTCTTTCCGGTAGGGCCTAAGATCACTACCCGTCCGCCTGTCATATACTCGCAGCCATGGTCGCCTACGCCCTCCACAACTGCAGTTGCGCCGGAATTTCTCACACAGAAACGCTCGCCTGCCACGCCGTTGATAAAGACCTTACCGCTGGTAGCGCCGTAAAGTGCCACATTGCCGATGATGATATTGTCCTCTGCCTTAAACTTTACGCCGGTAGGCGGATAAACGATCAGCTTACCGCCGGATAAGCCCTTGCCGAAGTAGTCGTTGGAGTCGCCGATCAGCTCCAAAGTCAGGCCCTTGGGGATAAATGCGCCGAAGCTTTGTCCGCCGGAGCCGGTGCAGCTGATGGTAAAGGTATCCTCCGGCAGCCCCTCCGGGTGAGCCTTGGTGATCTCAGAGCCGAAGATGGTTCCCAGGGTACGGTCCACATTGGACACGTCGATGGAAATGCTTCTCTTCTGTCTGCTGGACAGGGCGGACTTTAATTTTTTCATGAGAATCCGCTCATCCACCGTCTTCTCCAGTTCAAAATCATACGCCTGCTTCTCATAGTAGCCTGCCAGCTTTTGTCCCTCATATGGATTGCCTAAAATATTGGTCAGATCTACCTTGGCCGCACGGCTGTAGGAGATATTCTCCTTCTTCTTTAACAAGTCGGTTCGCCCCACCAGCTCATCCACGGTGCGGACGCCAAGCTTTGCCATGTATTCCCGCAATTCCTCTGCCACAAACTTCATAAAGTTGATCACATACTCCGGCTTGCCCCGGAAGCGCTTGCGAAGCTCCGGATTCTGGGTGGCAATGCCCACCGGACAGGTATCCAGGTTGCAGACACGCATCATCACACAGCCCAAGGTCACCAGGGGAGCGGTTGCAAATCCGAACTCTTCGGCCCCCAGCATACAGGCGATGGCCACATCCCGTCCGGTCATCAGCTTTCCGTCCGTTTCCAGGATCACCTTGTCACGAAGCCCGTTCATGATCAAGGTCTGGTGCGCCTCTGCAATGCCCAGCTCCCATGGAAGTCCTGCATTGTAGATGGAGTTTCTGGGCGCAGCGCCTGTTCCGCCGTCAAAGGAGGAGATCAGAATCACCTGGGCGCCGGCCTTTGCCACACCGGCCGCTACCGTACCTACTCCGGCTTCGGAAACCAGCTTCACGGAGATCCTGGCATCGGTGTTGGAATTCTTTAAGTCATAAATCAGCTGTGCCAGATCCTCGATGGAATAAATGTCATGGTGAGGAGGCGGGGAGATCAGGCCCACTCCAGTGGTGGAGTGTCTGGTTTTCGCCACCCAGGGATAAACCTTCTTTCCTGGAAGCTGGCCGCCCTCGCCCGGCTTGGCTCCCTGTGCCATCTTGATCTGAATCTCCTTGGCACTGACTAAGTAGCGGCTGGTAACGCCGAAGCGTCCGGAAGCCACCTGCTTGATAGCAGAACATTTATTTAATCCGTCCGGTCCGATGGTCAGACGCTCCAGGCTCTCGCCGCCTTCACCGGAGTTGGATTTTCCGTGAAGCTTATTCATGGCGATGGCCAGCGTTTCGTGGGCCTCCTGGGAGATAGAGCCGTAGCTCATGGCGCCGGTCTTAAATCTCTTTACAATGGAATCCACGCTCTCCACCTGCTCGATGGGAATGCCGCCCTCCTCCGGGAAGTTAAAGTCGATCAGACTTCTTAAGTTCCGGATCTGATCATCCCCGTAAAGAGCATGGGAATACTCCTTAAAGATCTGATAATCTCCCTTTCTTGCAGCCTCCTGTAAAAGATGGATGGTTTCCGGATTGTACAGGTGCGTTTCCTGTCCCGCTCTCTGCTTATGGCTTCCCACGCTCTCCAGGGTCAGGTCCACATCCAGGCCCAGCGGGTCAAATGCCGCGGAATGAAGGGCATCCACATCATTTTCAATATCTTTTAATGTGATGCCGCCTACACGGCTTACGGTATTGGTAAAGTACTTATCCACCACATCCTTGGAGATACCGATGGCCTCGAAAATCTGCGCGCCCTGGTAGGACTGGATGGTGGAAATACCCATCTTGGAGGCAATTTTTACGATACCGTGAAGAACTGCGGAATTGTAGTCGTTGACAGCTGCATAGTAGTCCTTGTCAAGCATCTTGGTCTCGATCAGATAGCGGATGGACTCATGAGCCAGGTACGGGCAGACAGCACTTGCGCCGTAACCCAGTAGGGTTGCAAAATGATGCACCTCTCTCGGCTCGCCGCTCTCCAGGATCACCGCCATGCTGGTGCGCTTCTTGGTGCGGACCAGATACTGGTGCAGGGCGGAAACCGCCAGCAGGGACGGGATGGGCACGCGGTTCTCATCAATATCCCGGTCACTTAACACCAGGATATTGGCTCCATCCTTGTGAGCACGGTCCACTTCCAGGTACAAGCGCTCAATCGCCTTTTCCAGAGAGGTATTCTTATAATAGGTAATGGAGATCATCTCCACCTTAAAGCCCGGCTTTTTCATATTTTTGATCTTTAACAGATCTGTATTGGTCAGAATCGGATTGCTGACATTTAAAATATGGCAGTTTCCAGGAAGATCCTCCAGAAGATTTCCTTCTTTTCCAATGTACATGGTGGTGGAGGTGACAATCTCCTCCCGGATGGCATCGATTGGAGGATTGGTTACCTGGGCAAACAGCTGCTTAAAGTAGTTAAACAAGGGCTGATGCATCTTGGAAAGCACCGCCAGCGGACTGTCTGCACCCATGGCAGAAACCGCTTCCGCTCCATTTAATGCCATAGGAAGAATCATGGTCTTAAACTGCTCATACGTATAGCCGAAGGTCTTCTGCATCCGCAGACGCTGGTCGTGATCCATCTCCGGCACACCTTTGTTGGGAATGGGCAGGTCGCTCAGCTCCACGATCTGGGAATCCAGCCACTCGCCGTATGGCTGGCTGGAAGCATATTTTTTCTTTAAATCCTCATCGTTGACCAGTTCTCCCTTCACCGTGTCTACAAGGAGCATACGCCCCGGGCGAAGCCGGTCCTTGCGGATCACATGGGACTGGTCAATATCAATGGCGCCTACCTCAGAGGCCAGGATCATGTAGCCGTCATCGGTAATATAATACCGGGATGGACGAAGACCGTTCCGGTCCAGAACTGCGCCCATTACATCGCCGTCGGTAAACAGGATAGAGGCCGGCCCGTCCCAGGGCTCCATCATGGTAGCGTAATACCGGTAAAAATCCTTTACATCCTGAGGCATGGACTTATCATGCTCCCAGGGAGCCGGAATGGTGATCATCACCGCCTTTGGAAGCTCCATACCGCTCATAACCATAAATTCCAGAGCATTGTCCAGCATAGCGGAGTCAGAGCCCTCCTGATTGATGATGGGGAGAACCTTGTACATATCATTCTTAAAGAAGGCAGTTTCCATGGTTTCTTCTCTCGCCTTCATCCGGTCCACATTTCCGCGGATGGTATTGATTTCACCGTTATGTACGATAAAACGGTAAGGATGGGCACGCATCCAGCTTGGATTGGTATTGGTGGAGAAGCGGGAGTGAACCAGAGCGATGGCAGTCTCGTAATCCGAATCCTGCAGATCCTCAAAGAAGAGACGCAGCTCACCTACCAGGAACATGCCCTTGTAAACGATGGTGCGGCTGCTTAAGGACACCACATAGCTGTCCTCGTTGCTCTGTTCAAACACCCGGCGCACGACATAAAGCTTCCGGTCGAAATCCAGGCCCTTCTTCATATCTGCCGGCTTCTGAACAAAGCCCTGGGCGATGTAAGGCATCACATCAACGGCCCGCTTGCCCAGGATGTCGGGATGGTTGGGGACCTCCCTCCAGCCTAAGAAGGTTAAGCCTTCCTTCTTGACGATAATCTCAAACATCTTTTTTGCCTGATTTCTGGCAAGCTCATCCTGGGGGAAGAAGAACATGCCTACGCCATACTCTCTCTCGCCTCCCAGCTCAATGCCCAGAGGCTTTGTTACCTTCTTAAAAAATTTATGGGAAATCTGAAGCATGATGCCTACACCGTCTCCGGTCTTTCCTTCTGCATCCTTGCCGGCCCGGTGTTCCAGGTTCTCCACAATATGAAGAGCCTGGTCTACCGTCTTATGGGTCTTGATTCCCTTAATATTAGCAACTGCACCGATACCGCAGTTATCATGCTCGAAGCTGGGATCATAAAGCCCTGGGGTTACAGGATTCTGTTTTGCTTCCATACTATCTTCCTTTCTGTTTTCCGCAGCCCAAAACTCATCCAGGTACAACGGGGCGTCTTACTGCTGGTGACGGGCGGCTTTTTTCTTGATTATTGATCATACTATATTCCGACTTCTTTGTAAACCATCTTTCTGTTTTGAATCGTCAGATTATTTGTTAATATTGATTTTTCCAGTCAATATTCAGTTTATTTCTCTATGATTCCCTGGAATTTTTCCTTTTCCATGCGCATTTCTTCCGTTTTTTTCTTGAACCGGTTAAAATTCCTAATTATATTAAGTATACTGCCGTAAAAAATCCGTTCTTTCCTGCTGTCACTTTTTATAGGACAGCTTATTTTTTTATATTTTAATCTTATATCACTTTAAAATATTAATGGAGAAAATCGTTATTCCTTTCATTTTCTATTTTCTGGCATAAAAAAAAGAAGCCGCCTGCCCTGAGACAGTCAGCTTCTTCGCTCACGTTACAACTCATGAGAAACTGCATATCACAATATGCGGATCCCAATCTTACTTCTCACCTAAGCCATCCTCGATTGCCTTGCTTAAGGTAGCTAATGCATCGTTTTCATCCTCGCCATCACAGATCAGGTTGATCTCGGTGCCGCACTTAATGCCTGCTGCCATAACGTTTAACACGCTCTTTGCAACGATTCTCTTCTCACCGCACTCGATGATAACATCGCACTTAAACTTCATAGCAGTCTGAGACAGAACGCCTGCTGGTCTTAAATGTAAACCGGATGGATTCACTACTGTTAATGTTTTGCTTACCATAATACATGTCTCCTTATCTTATTTAATGTCCCCAAGATTTTTGTAACGTTGCAACTGCTTAGTGCCTTAACAGCTACACAAAATCTTCTATGCACAATTTTATAACAAATGACTAATGATGTCAAGAATATTGCCGTGGTTATCCGGCACTTTTTGCACATTTTTTTCCATTCAGTTTCTGCTGCTCCCGCTCCTGTTTGGAGAACACGCACCCGCAGTAATCCTGGCGGTAAAGGCCATATTCCTTAGACAGCTCTGTGGAACGCTGATAGCCGTTCTTTTTCTTAAAATCAGAGTTCAAATAGGCCACGCCGTACTGCGCTGCCAGCTCCTCACCGATCTCATTCAGCTTCTCTGCGTTCTTTAGCGGACTGATGGACAACGTAGTGGTAAAATAGTCAAAGCCACCTGCCAAAGCCTCTCTGGCGGCCTCCTCCAGGCGCTGGCGGTAACATAAAAAGCATCGTTCTCCGCCTTCCTGGTCTGCCTCATGGCCCCTGACAGCCTGGTAAAACCGCTCCGGGTCGTAGCGCCCTTCCAGATAAGTAACTGCGTGCTCTGCCGGCATAGAAGCGATCAGCCGCTCCTGCTCATCCGCCCGTTTCCGGATCTCCTCCGGCGGATAAATATTCGGATTGTAATACAATACGGTAATGAAAAAATATTTGGAAAGGTATTCCAGAACATAGCTGCTGCAGGGAGCGCAGCAGCTGTGAAGCAGAAGGCGTGGAACTCTCCCCTCTTTCTCGTTCCGGCTGATCAGCTGTTCCAGTTCCTTTTGATAATTTCGCTTATTCATTCCTTGTTTTCCTCTCATATGATACAAAAAGCGCTGTAAAACCCTGCTATGGAATTTTACAGCACTTTCTCATCCTATTATGAGCGCTTTCACAGGCGCTTTTTCGATATCGCCAAAACTCTTACAGGAAATCCCGGATCCGCTTGCTGCGCACCGGATTCCGAAGCTTTCTCAGCGCTTTGGCTTCAATCTGACGGATACGCTCCCGGGTTACGTTAAACTCTTTTCCAACCTCTTCCAGCGTCCTTGGATGGCCGTCCTCCAGTCCGAAGCGCAGCACGATCACCTGACGCTCTCTCTCCTTTAAATCTCCAAGCAGCGCATCGATGTGCTCACGAAGCATAACGGATTCCACATTTCCTTCCGGAGTGACCACATTACTGTCCGCCACGAAATCGCCCAGGTTAGAATCATCCTCCTCGCCGATGGGGGTTTCCAGGGAAGCAGGCTCTCTGGCAATCTGCATGATCTCCATTACCTTGTCCTCAGACATCTCTAAAGCATCCGCCAGCTCCGTCACAGAAGGCTCGTAGCCCAGCTCCAGCGTCAGCTTTCTCTGCATCTTGGACATCTTATTGATGGTTTCTACCATATGCACCGGAACACGGATCGTCCTTGCCTGGTCTGCCAGCGCCCTTGTCACGGACTGGCGGATCCACCAGGTAGCATATGTACTAAGCTTGTACCCTTTTGTATAGTCAAATTTTTCTACGCCTTTGATCAGTCCCAGATTGCCCTCCTGCACCAGATCAAGGAAGCTCATTCCTCTTCCGGTATACCGCTTGGCAATGCTGACAACTAAACGCAGATTGGCTTCGATCAAACGCTCCTTGGCGTACTCGTCACCCTCTGCCTTTCTCTTAGCCAGTCTCAGCTCCTCATCTGCGCTCAGAAGCGGAACTGTACCGATCTCCTTCAAATACATGCGCACCGGATCCTCCGTCCCGATGCCCTCCAGAAGATCAACTGCGTCCAGGTCGATGTCTAATTCTTCATCATCTGCATCTTTCATGAAGCTATCGTCTGAGTCGTCTAAGAGCAATGAATCGTCAGATAAAATGTTTTCATCAAATACCGGGACCACGTCAATGCCGCGGTTCTCCAGGTAGCTATAAATCTGGTCCATCTGCTCAGGAGTCAGGCTGTCACCTGCAAAGAAATCATTAATCTCTGTTGCATCCAGTGCATTATGCCTGGTCTTTGCGAACTCAACGAGTTTGCCCAGCT
This sequence comes from Lachnospiraceae bacterium, assembly GCA_030537215.1. Classification (GTDB taxonomy): domain Bacteria; phylum Bacillota; class Clostridia; order Lachnospirales; family Lachnospiraceae; genus Caccovicinus. Next base: position 18,324 of record JAUNOF010000009.1, on the reverse strand, counting down.
TCGCTAAAAAATTGTCCTTTTCCACTTGATAACGTCCTTTCGCTAAGAAGTCTGTAAAAAACCTACACAACTTTTCATTATATACGAAGATGCTGTATTTTTCAACATTTTTCTTATTGTTTTTAAAGCCTAAAGCTACGTGGTTTCTGTTTTCCGCTTCTGCCACAGGCCTCCCGGCAGCACATCCCGCAGCTCATCCGCTCTGGTGCGCAGGATCTTCATCCGCTCCCTGAGATTTTCAATCACCACTTCTGTCCTGCTTCCTCCAAACTCGCCGTCCAGCACCCAGTCCACCGGAGCCTTGGAAGTGATCTTCAGCCTGTCCGCTTTAAACTTATACACGTAATCGTTTGGCTCTTCCTTCAAAAACATGTAAGAAACGATGTTGCTTAAATCCAGGGGCGTTCTGGGCTTCCGGATCAGAAGCACCTCGAACTGACCATCATTCAGGGCCACAGACTGGGTAACCAGACCCTTAAAGCCGCCTACGCTGATGGTATTGGTCACCATGCCGAAGACAAATTCCTCCTCCAGCACTTGGTCATCCCACTCCACAAGCATGGGATAAGCCTTCAAGGCCGCCAGGCTTTTCACCCCTTCCAGCACATAAGCCTGATGCCCCAGAAGATTTTTCTTGTCCTGGGGGGTCTGGTAGGAAATTTCCGTAAAAATGCCGAAAGCGGCAATGTAAACGAAATACCGGTCCTGGCAAAACCTTCCGATATCGATGGGATAAGCTTCCCCGGCCAGCACATTTTCCGCCGCATCCATCATGGATTTGGGGATCTGCAGACTGGAGGCGTAATCATTGGTGGAGCCTGCCGGAATGTATCCTAAAAGGGATGGCTCTTCTAACTCCATCAGTCCGCTGATCACCTCATTTAAGGTTCCGTCGCCGCCGCTGCAGACTACCAGGTCCTTCTCGCTGCCAAACTGTTCCACCACCCGGGTGGCATCCTTGGGGCACTGTGTCACATGGACCTGCACCTCATAGCCAGCTTTGGAAAACCGATCCAGAATCTCTAAAAGCCTGGTGCGGATCTGTTCCCGGCCAGACCGGGGATTCACTACAAATAACATTTTTTTCATTGTAAGAATCGCCTCTTTCTCTTGCTATATCACGCTTGTCCTTACTTTTTATCTTTACTATGAAAGTTCTGCCGCCGATTAGGCGGCGTAAATTCAGGGATGCCAAGTGCGCCCGCCATAGCTTTCATGTGCGGCAGTGCGTCCGCCTGCCGGGCGCATGCAGGTTTACCATGAAAGTTCTGCCGCCGACCAGGCGGCGTAAATTCAGGGATGCCAAGTGTGCCCGCCATAACTTTCATGTGCGGCAGTGCGTCCGCCTGCCGGGCGCATGCAGGTTTAGTTTATCGCGGAAAGAGCTTTCCTATACGCAAGAAATGCATTTGGAACTGGATATTTTCCTTCCAGTTCCCGGATATCTGCTGAAATGAAGGTTTCCGGAAGGGCTCCCGCTACCTGGATCAGATATCCGGTCATATGCCATTCCACATGAGAAAAGATGTGCTTTGCCTCTCCAATGGGGCGGAATGCTTCTACTGCCGCCTCTGCCACGCCGGCCGCAGCTGCAGCCTGGGCGCTGTTTTCCAGAAGAAGCTTCCCTTCCACATTAGGAAATTCATAGAGAGAGGCTAACAGGCCCTCCGGAGGCCGTTTCTTAAGGGCTACCACAGCTTTCTGGAATTTGGCCGCCCTTCCAAGCTCCTCATTCTTTCCAACAATAACCAGAACCGTCTTTTCCTCGATGCGGCGTGCTTTCTTCACCGGCTTTACCGGAATCTCATCCCACAGCCCCTTTTGTCTGGCGAGACAAACGGAAGATATGGGACATTCGCTGCACTTCGGCGCACCATTAGGGATACATACCAGGGCGCCTACCTCAAAAAGCCCCTGATTAAAAAATCCTGCCTGATTCTGATCCATAGTCTGCTTCAGCAAGATCTCCAGCCGCCTTTTGGTCTGAGGTTTGGTGATATCTTCAAAGCTTCCTAAAAGTCTTGAGATCACCCGCATCACATTGCCGTCCACCGCTGGAACAGGTATCCCAAATGCAATGGATGCCACCGCCCCTGCTGTATAGCTGCCGATCCCCGGAAGCTTTAACAGCTCCTCATAAGATTCCGGCATCCTGCCGCCGTATTCTTCCTGGATCATGACTGCCGCCTTTTTCAGATTCCTTGCCCTGCTGTAGTAGCCAAGTCCCTCCCAAAGCTTTAGGAGAGCATCCTCCTCTACCTCCGCCAGAGCCTTGATATCCGGCAGCGCCTTCATAAAACGTTCAAAGTACGGCTTTACCGCCTCCACCCTGGTCTGCTGGAGCATGATCTCCGAGATCCAGACCCGGTAAGGATTCCGGTCCTGCCTCCAGGGAAGCTCTCTGGCATGAGCCGGATACCAGGAAAGCAGCGGTCCATTAATGGTCTTTAAGCGGGCCTCCTCTGATAATTCCTCTCCCTGGCGCTCCAGCACAGGAAGGGACTGGTAGAGCGCTTTAATCGGGGAATCCTCTTTAAACATAGCCATAAATCCCTCTCACCGACACTTCTCCTGACATAACTGCTTTCTGCTCTCCGCCGGGAAGCTCCACTAAAAGCTGCCCTCCTTCATCGATGCCGCGGCAGATGCCTCTGTACTCCCCTGCCGGATCCAGCACCAGAACCTCACGTCCCAGGTTAGCCAGCAAAGCTTCATAATCTGGTTTTAGCCGGGACAGATCCTGGGTCTGCAAAAACAGCTCATAGTACGTTTCAAACCACTCCATAGAACAGGCAATCAGCCCGCTCCGGCTGATGTTCCTTCCGGTCTCTATCCGCAGCGACGTAGCTGTGGACTGAATTTCCTCCGGAAACTCCTGCTGGTTCACATTGATGCCGATCCCGGTAACAATATAATGGATCCGCTCCAGTTCCGTGCTCATCTCTGTCAGAATGCCGCAGATCTTCCTGCCGTTCACCACCACATCATTAGGCCATTTGATCTGTGCCTCCAGACCGGTTTCCGCCTTCACAGCCTGAGTCACTGCCATTCCGGCGATCAAAGTGATCATGGACGCGCAGTAGGGCGGAATATCCGGCTTCAGCAAAAAGCTCATATAAATGCTGCTGCCCGGCGGTGAGGACCAGCTTCTGCCTCTCCGTCCCTTTCCTGCCTTCTGGCAGTCTGCTACCACTAAGGTTCCGTCCGGATATCCGTCTTCCGCAAGCCGCCTGGCCTGAATATTGGTAGAATCCGTTTCCGGAAGATAGATCAGCTGCTTTCCCATCCATTTTGAATGCATCCGGCTTCCGATTTCCGCCTCCGTCATCACATCGGCCACCTCCATCAGACGGTAGCCCTTGTTGCGGACCGCTTCAATCACATAGCCCTCCTCCTCCAGCTGCTTCATCACCTTCCAGACCGCAGTCCTGGACACGCCAAGCTGATGGCACAGATCCTGACCGGACACAAACCCATCGGCCTCTTTCAATATGGTTAATATCTTTGTCTTCATCCTGCTATCTCCAACTCTAACTGTGCATTACCTCCAGACGCTTAATGCACTGACCGCAGAGAGGGCCACCAGAGCGATACCGAACAGAACAACCCCTGCTCCTGCCGCCTGCTTCTTCTTATTTCGCCCGCTCTGCCGGATTTTTACCCAGCCATTTACCAGGTTCAGCACTGCTGCCAGCATAAAAATCACCGGAAACAGTACCAGATTGTTATCCGGATTCAGGAAAGAGAGCACTGCCAGCACAACAATCATGATCCCTACCACGATATGGAGCAGATCCAAAAAAAATCCCAGGTTCCTGCTGCTGCGGCTGCTCCTTCCCCTCGTTCCTTGTCCATACATAGATTATTCTCCTAATGTTGCCGCCATTACCGCCTTAATGGTATGCATCCGGTTCTCTGCCTCATCAAATACTCTGGACTGGGCAGATTCAAATACCTCATCGGTTACCTCCATATCCTGGATGCCGAAGCGCTCTCCCATCTCCTTGCCGATCTTGGTTTTTAAGTCATGGAATGCGGGCAGACAGTGCAGGAAGATAGCCTGCTCCCCTGCATTCTTCATCACAGCAGAGGTTACCTTATATGGGGACAGCTCACGGATCCTCTCCTCCCATACCTCATCTGGCTCTCCCATGGATACCCATACGTCGGTATAGATCACATCTGCGTCTTTCGTTCCCTCTGCCACATCCTCCGTTAAGGTAATGGTGGCGCCGGAAGCCTTTGCATACTCCTGGCACTGAGCTACCAGTTCAGCGTTGGGGAAATACTTCTTGGGGGCGCAGGCCACAAAATGCATGCCCAGCTTGGAGCAGGCGATCATCAGGGAATTTCCCATATTGTAGCGTGCATCGCCCATGTAGACCAGCTTAATGCCTTCCAGCCGCCCCAGCTGTTCCCGGATTGTCAGCATATCTGCCAGCATCTGTGTCGGATGATATTCATTGGTCAGGCCGTTCCACACCGGTACACCGGCATATTTAGCCAGCTCCTCTACGATCTCCTGACCGAAGCCCCGGTACTCGATTCCCTCGTACATCCGGCCAAGCACCCGGGCGGTATCGGCGATGCTCTCCTTCTTGCCGATCTGGGAACCGCTTGGATCCAGATAAGTGGTTCCCATACCAAGGTCATGGGCTGCCACCTCAAATGCACATCTGGTTCTGGTACTGGTCTTCTCAAAGATCAGCGCCACATTCTTTCCTCTATGGATATCCACAGGAATCCCCTTTTTCTTCTTCTCCTTAAGCTCTGCTGCCAGATCCAGAAGATAAATGATCTCCTCCGGGGTAAAATCCTTTAATGTTAAAAAATTTCTGCCTTTTAAATTCATGTATGCTTCCTCCTTCTTGCGGCCTTTTCAGTCGTGTAATGTTACTTTTAAAACTACTACATCTGCAGGACTCTGTCAAGCTTTCTCATCTTTTGGTGGATCTTAAGTGACAATTCCTCTGCCGTATAAACCCGGAATCTGGAAATTTTCAGTTTCCCTGCCAGCTGCTCCAGGATCATCAGATACAGCTCCCGGTAATCCCAGTCATCCTTCAGTTCAAACTTTCGTGCCAGCTCTGGAAAGACCCGCTCGGTATAAAATCGGTATCCTTTCATCGCTTCCAGCTCCTCCGGTGAAAATTCCGGCTCCAGGTATCCTTTCAGCAGCTCCAGCTCCGACATCATCTTATCAAAATAGTAGGCCTCGCTTTCCGGTGCATCCAGGTAGTACCGCCTTCCAGCCAGTCCGTACAGCAGCCGCATCCCGTCCAGATACCCCAGCGTCATGTTCCTTCTGGCCTTCTTCCTGTCAAACTCCAGGATACCTCCCAGATTCTGCCGCGGAGCAATGTGATAGATGGAAACATCCTCCGGCGCGTTAAAAAACCGCTCCGTGTCCAGCCCCAGTCCATAGATCCGGATCACAATGATATCCCGATATCCGCGCTCCGCCAGCACATCCACCGGAACATTATTCGCCCCGCCGCCGTCCGTATAAAGCTTACCGCCCAGCTTCTCCGGCTTAAAAGCCGGGAAATAGGCACTGGCCAGCAGCATATCACCGATCTCTCCCTCCGCCACCTCCTTAATATTGATCACCAGAGGCCTTCTGTCAGAAATAGAAATGGTTGATACAAACAGTTCACGCTCGGATGAACGTATCTTCTCTTCATCCACAGCCTCCCCGATCAGCTTTCTGAGAGGTGTGATGTCAAAGCCTCTGTCCTTTAAGACCCGCCTGGCATCAGCCAGAAGATCAGACAGATTGAGGGCTTTTAAATCGCCCTTTTTCACATTCTCCATCACGGTATCATCCACATCCATTACCTGGGAATACCGGATATGATCCCAGATATACTCTGCATGCTCCAGATCATCCATGCACATCAGCGCTCCATTAAGGGCTCCCACGCTGGCACCTGCGATCCCTCTGATCTTCACCCCCGCTTCCCGCAGAGCCTTCCACGCTCCAATCTGATAGGAGCCTTTGGCGCCGCCGCCCTCCAGGACAATGCCGTACTCTTTTGTCAGATCCAGCTTCAGTTCCATGTGCCCCTCCTTGAAAAACAAAAGGCTGCCCCAAATGTCCGGGATCTCCCTGCACATCCGTGGCAACCTCCTCTTTTATTCTGTCTTTTTATCTGATACGTAACTGTTCCGTACCCTCACAGTTACTCTGATGCAACTTCCGTCAGAGCCTTCGCCAGTCCGGCGATTCCCTGAATATCAGAAGGAATAATGATCTTCGTGGCCTTTCCGTCCGCTGCGGCAGCAAATGCTTCCAGGCTCTTTAACTGCAGAACTGCCTGATCCGCGCCGGCTTCCTTGATAAAGCGGATACCGTCAGCCTGTGCCTGCTGTACCTTTAAGATCGCCTCTGCCTGACCTTCCGCCTCTTTGATCTTCTTTTCCTTCTCCGCCTCTGCCCGAAGGATGGCAGCCTGCTTCTCCGCCTCTGCATCCAGGATCGCAGACTCCTTCTTGCCCTCTGCAACCAGGATTGTGGACTTCTTCTCACCCTCTGCTTTTAAGATCGCCTCACGACGCTCGCGCTCCGCCTTCATCTGCTTTTCCATGGCGTCCTGAATTGCAGCCGGAGGAATGATGTTTTTAAGCTCCACACGGTTTACCTTGATCCCCCATGGATCGGTTGCCACATCCAGAGAAGCCCGCATCTTAGCGTTGATGGTCTCTCTGGAGGTCAGGGTCTGATCCAGCTCCAGATCGCCGATAATATTTCGAAGGGTGGTTGCTGTCAGATTTTCAATCGCCATGATAGGATTCTCAACACCGTAAGCAAACAGCTTCGGGTCCGTAATCTGGAAGAATACCACCGTATCGATCCGCATGGTTACATTATCCTTAGTGATAACCGGCTGAGGCGGAAAGTCCGCCACCTGCTCCTTTAAATTCACCCGCTTTGCCACCCGGTCTACAAACGGCAGCTTAAAATGAACGCCAACAGACCAGGTATCCAGATATGCACCTAACCGTTCTACTACCAGAGCCTGTGCCTGAGGCACAATCTTAATGCAGGAAGAAAGAATGATCAGCGCAAAAATCAAGATCAAAATTACTACCATAAAACCACTTATAAATGTTACCATACCATCCATATGCTATCCCTACCTTTCCATGTCATCTGTTCACCTGTTCCGTTCCCATCATTTACTCTGCTTCCTTTACCGCCTCTACCATCAGCTTAACGCCCCGGATCTCTTTCACCTGCACCAGTGTTCCCACAGAGATCCTGCCGGAGGCAGATACCGCTCTGGCCGTCCACTCCTGACCATTTAAGACTGCCGTGCCGGTGCCGGCTTCGTTGTCCACCGCCTCTGTGATCCTGGCCTGCTTTCCTACCAGGCCTTCCACATTTGTCTTCTTGGTGTGCTGGTTTACATAGCGGAGCGCCAGCGGTCTGGTAAGGATCAGCAAAGCAAAGGAAACCACAACAAAAGCCAGAAGCTGCGCCTCAATGCCGGCTCCCAGCAGGCAGAACAGAAGTCCTACCAGTGCGCCTCCTGCAAACCAGATCGTAGTCAGTGCCATGGTTGCAGCTTCAATTCCGATAAATGCAACAAACGCCATCAGCCATCCCAGTAATCCCATGGAAGTCCTCCTTTCTGGAAACACATGATCGATTTACAAGTTCTTCCATCAGTATACCATAGTATGGCAAGAAACTCAACTTACGAATTCTTACAGGTTCCTTTTACATTTTCTTACGGCGTGCCGTAAGGCTGCCGCTTAAATTTCTCCGCTGTCTGGCTGTTTCAAACATAAGGACAGCGGCTGCCACCGCCGCATTTAAGGATTCCACCTTTCCTGCCATAGGGATCTTCACATAGGTGTCCGCCAGAGAAGCGATCTGACTGCTTAAGCCTCTGGCCTCGTTTCCGATCAGAAAGCCGCAGGGAACTGTAAAATCCTCCTGGTCGTAGGCGTTTTCTCCCTTCAAATGAGCAGCAAACAGGCGGATTCCTTTTTCCTTTATCTGGACGCAGGCCGCCTCCAGGTCCTCTACATACACAAATGGCACACGGTAAATGGAGCCCATGGTAGAACGAATCACCTTTGGATTGTAAATGTCGGCTGTGGTCTCATTCATCACCACACCGGTGATCCCGGCGCCCTCTCCTGCGCGGAGGATCGTTCCTAAATTTCCCGGGTCCTGGATAGTTTCCAGAATCATCAGATGAGCTGCCCCTGGCTGGTTTAAGATTTCCCGGAAGGAAATATGTCTCTGTTTTACCAGCGCCAGAATGCCCTGAGGGGTCTGGGTGTCTGCCATCACCTTCATCACCGAATCTGTCACCTGCTCCCAGCGGAACCGTTCCAGAAAAGCTTTTTGAAAGCCCCCCTGGCTGTGCTCCTTTAAAAAGCTTTCTGACACATAAAGGATCTCCACCTGCTCCGGAGAAAGCTCCTGGCACATACGGAGCCCTTCTGCCACATACAGGTCCTCCTCCCGTCGGGCTCTGGCCTTTTTTACCAGGTTTGCCACACGGCGGACCTGCTTATTTGACGTACTGTTTATCATATTCTGTATTCCTTATCCTTTTTCTTCTGATGTAACTGTTCAGTACCCTCGCTTCGCTGGGGCAGACCCTGAGCAGACCTGCGGAACAGTTACCTTTTGATTTTCTCCAGATCCTCCGGCAGGCATCGCTTGGCATCCGCAGATCGCCTCTGGGAGATACCGCCACAGAACCTACCTTTGGGCCGTCCGGCAGACAGGAGCGCTTGAACTGCTGGGCAAAGAAGCGGCGGTAAAACACATTCAGCCACTTTTCAATCACTGCCGCCTCATACTCCCCGTCAAAAGCCTGACATGCCAGACGGTAGATCTTGGAAGGCATATAGCCGAAGCGGAGCACGTAATAAAGGTAGAAATCATGCAGCTCATAAGGTCCTACCAGGTCTTCTGTCTTCTGGGATATCTTTCCATCCTCCGGCGGCAGAAGCTCCGGGCTGACCGGAGTATCCAGCACATCATACAGGACACGAGACAGCTCCGGTTCTTTACAGGTATCTGCATAGTACCGCACTAAATGGCGCACCAGCGTCTTGGGAACGCCTACATTCACTGCATACATGGACATATGGTCGCCGTTGTAGGTGGCCCATCCCAGCGCCAGCTCCGACATATCACCGGTACCGATCACCATGCCTCCCACCTGATTGGCAATATCCATCAGGATCTGGGTCCGCTCTCTCGCCTGGCTGTTCTCATAGGTCACATCATGTACCGCCGGATCATGGCCGATATCCTGAAAATGCAGTCCCACAGCCTCCTTGATCACCACCTCTTTCAGCTGCGCCCCTACCTGCCTGGTCATGGTGCAGGCATTCTGATAGGTCCGGTCTGTGGTTCCGTAGCAGGGCATGGTAATACAATGGATCTGGCTGCGGGGGATCTTCAGCATATCAAAAGCACGAACCGTAACCAGCAGAGCCAGCGTAGAATCCAATCCGCCGGAAATACCAATCACGGCATGGCCGCAGCCGGTATGCTCCAGACGTTTTTTCAGCCCCATGGCCTGAATGGAAAGAATCTCCTCGCACCGCTTATCCCGCTTGGTCTGATCATGGGGAACAAAAGGCGCCTTGTCGATAAACCGTCTTAATTTCCCTTTGACCGTTTCTTCCCCTTCCTGATTCAGGCGAAAGACTACCGTCTGATAATCCAGCTGGCTGCAAATCTCTCCGTCCCGTCCCGGGAACATGCCCAGCTTTGCCGCCATTCCAAAAGACTGGAAGGTGGTCATCCTTCTGCGCTCGCTGTTCAGACGCTCTAAGTCTAAATCTGCAATAATCGACTCATTGGTAAACCGCTTGGACTCTGCCAGGCAGGTTCCGTTTTCTGCAATAATATTCTGGCCGCCGAACACCAGATCCTGAGTAGATTCTCCCTCCCCTGCATTGCAGTACACGTAACCGCATACCAGCCTTGCGGACTGGCCGCAGATCAGGTCATGACGGTAGCTGTCCTTTCCTGTGGTCTCATCACTGGCTGAACAATTGACGATCAAAGTGGCGCCAGCCATAGCATGGCTGATGCTGGGCGGGCAGGCCACCCACACATCCTCGCAGATCTCTGCGCCGATCACCAGCTCCGGCATAGTTTCACAACGAAACAGAAGATGGCTGCCCAGAGGGATCCCCCCATCCTGAAGTTCATCCTGAATCATAACCACCTTGTCGCTGCCCGGGCAGAAATGACGCAGCTCATAAAATTCAGAATAGTTAGGCAGGTGCTTTTTCGGCACCAGACCCAGCAGCCGTCCGTCACACACAGCCGCCGCCACATTATAAAGCTTCCCGTCCTGCGCCCAGGGAAGACCCACAAAAAGGATCATATCAAGCCCCCTGGACGCCTCCATAATCCTCTTCAGCTCCTCCTTCGCCTTCCGGATCAGCGGAAACTGCAGAAACAGATCCTGACAGGTATATCCCGTCAGACACAGCTCCGGAAACACCATCACCTGAACCCGTTCTCTGACTCCCTCCTCCATCAGCTTCACAATCTGCTCCCGGTTATACTCCGGATCTGCCACCTTAATTTTAGGGGTCGCCGCCGCAACCCGGATAAATCCATCCCTCATCCTGACTCTCCTTCTGATTCCAGCACGAAAGGCGCTGGAATCCTTTTTAATTCTATTGTAACTGTTCAGTACCCTCACAGTTACGAGCAAAAATCCATTGAAAATCGCCTACGGCAATGGGATTTTTGCTTGCTATTCCACAGTTTTTTACGGTCAGCGCAGCAAGTGCCCTCGCTCCGCTGGGGCAGACCCTGCGCAGACCTACTGAACAGTTACATTCTATTACACATATCGTTTTTTCAGCATATACCTTTTTTCAGCACCTCTTCACCATATTCCTCCAGCAAAGCAGCATGGGACGGGTACCCTCCCTGTGAATGCCTTTTCAGCCCGCCGGCACTTAGGCGCGGTCTCTCACGCGCCTTAGTACCGCTGCGCGCTGAACAGAGCGAGAGTGCGCTGAACAGGGAGGGTACCCGTCCCATGCGGACCCCCCTTCATTCTCCCTCTCCGAACTGAGGCAGCCACGGAGCCTTCACACAATAAATAATATCCATCAGCATGGTAGTGGTCCATGTGATGGGATAGCACCACAAAACCGCCTGATAGCTTGGGAAATAAGGCACCAGCAGATTAATATAGATCATACGCAGGATACACATATTTCCAATTCCAATCAGCATGGTAACCATAGTTTTTCCAGCTCCCCGGAAGGTTCCCATTAAGATCTGGTGAACCGCCAGCGTCATATAGAAAAACAACATAATCCGCATGGTCATACCGCCATAGCGGATCACCTCTGGATCGCTGCTGAACACAGTCAGAATCCGGTTCACATTCAGATATAGGAATGGAGAGATTAAAAGGGTATATCCCATAGAAAGGACAATTCCCTGGAAAATCCCCTTTTTCACCCGCTCCCGGTTCCCAGCTCCTATATTCTGCCCGGAAAAAGTGGTTGCTGCTATGGCAAAGCTCTGCAGAGGCAGCATGGCAAATCCATCGATTTTGCTGTAGGCTCCAAAGCCGGCCATGGCGCTGGCCCCGTACACATTGATATTAGCCTGGACGATTACATTGGACAGGGAGATAATGGACTGCTGGATACCGCTGGGAATTCCCAGAGCCAAAATCCGCTTCATCATCCGCCCATCAATTCGGATCCTCGGGACACTGACCTGATAGATATCATCGGTCCGCAGAAGGGCCCACATCACCAGCATTGCCGACACCGCCTGGGCGATAACGGTAGCATAACCCACACCTGCGATTCCCATACCGAAAACCACTACAAAAAGCAGATCCAGCAGGATATTGACCACTGAGGAGATGCACAGATAATACAGCGGCCGTCTGGAATCACCCACTGCCCGGAGAACACCAGCTCCCATATTGTAGACCAGATTAAAGAGAGAGCCTCCGAAAAAGATCCGCAGGTACACGGACGAATTGGCCATTACTTCCTGGGGCGTTCCCATAAGCCTCAGGATCAGCGGGCTTACCCCAACTCCCAGCACCGTCAGCAGAACGCCTCCGATGATACTGAGCGCAATGCAGGTATGCACCGCCCAGGAAAGCTTTTCCTGGTCTCTGGCCCCATAATACTGGGAAATGATCACCCCTGCTCCCGTTGCAATCCCAAGAAACATACCGATGATCAGATTGATCAGAGGATTGCTGGAGCCTACTGCCGCCAGTGCTTCACTGCCAATAAAATTCCCCACCACGATAGAATCCACCGTGTTATAAAGCTGCTGAAACAGATTTCCGATCAGCAGCGGAAGAGAAAAAGCCAAAATCTGCTTCCAGATCACTCCCTCTGTCATGGAGACCTGCTGTTTCTTTTGTCCTGTCATAATAAACCTCCAGCCTGAACATTACCCGCTCTGGATATCATAACACATCCGGCAGGAAAAAGAAACCTCCCTGAAATCAATACTTTTCCATTTACAAACCAGCAGAAATTGAGTACAATACTTTATATCCTATTAATCATATAAGAATAGAGGTGTTACCTATGAAAATATCCACAAAAGGCCGCTATGCCATGCGGATGATGCTGGAATTCGCCCTTCATCCGGACGAGCATACGAAGATCAGCCAGGTAGCAGAACGGCAGCAGATCTCTGTCAAGTACCTGGAACAGATCGTGACTGTGCTCTGCAAAGCCGGATACGTGAAGAGCACCCGCGGCGCCCAGGGCGGCTACCGCCTTGCAAGAAAACCGGAGGAATACACCGTTGGACAGATCCTTCGTCTGATGGAGGGCAGCCTGGCTCCCGTCTCCTGTCTGGAGGATGAGGAAAACCAGTGCGGCCGCTCCAACTGCTGTGCCACCCTTCATGTATGGAAGGAACTGAATGATGCCATTAACTCTGTGGTAGACCGGGTGACTCTGGCTGATCTGGTAAAAGAACAGAAGGCGATGCCGGATATCACATTAATGTAACGTAACTGTTCAGTACCCTCACAGTTACAATGCAACATAATTAATTATAGAAACTGCGGCAGGCAAGTCTGCTGCAGACGAATTTGAAGCGTGGGGAACCGAGATGATACATGAATTTTCCAGAACAGAAATGCTGATCGGAGAAGCTGGGCTGCAGAAGCTGAAAAGCAGCCACATCGCCGTCTTTGGAGCCGGCGGCGTGGGCTCTCACTGCATCGATGCCCTGGCCAGAAGCGGCGTAGGCATATTGAGCATCCTTGACAATGATGACGTTGCCCTGACCAACTTAAACCGTCAGTCTATCGCCTTTCACAGCACCATCGGAAAGAAAAAAACAGAAGTCTTCCGGGAACGGATCGCAGATATCTCCCCATCCTGTCAGGTTCATACCTGGCAGACCTTTGTGCTCCCGGAAAATCTGACAGAAATTATGACCCAAATGGAAGCGGCAGCAGGCAGACGGCCGGACTACATCATTGACGCCATCGACACGGTGGCGGCAAAGCTGTCCTTAGCTGAGTATGCGGCTCACACCGGCATCCCTCTGATCGCTTCCATGGGAACTGGAAATAAGCTGCATGCTGAATGCTTTGAAATCACCGACATCTACAAGACCAGCGTGTGTCCCCTCTGCCGTGTTATGCGGCGGGAGCTGAAAAAACGGGGAATCCCATCCCTGAAGGTGCTTTATTCCAAAGAAGAACCACTGACCCCGGCTCTGCCTGTGGAGGATACCGGCGGGCGGCGTTCCACACCGGGCAGCGTCTCCTTTGTTCCTCCAGTAGCCGGTCTTTTGATCGCCGGTGAGGTAATTCGGGAGCTGTGCGGGCTGAACGGAATGGATTAGCGGGCAGACCTGCTGAACCGTTACTCGTCAATTTCATATAGACAAAATGAGAGCTGCCCTTCCCCCACAGAAGGCAGCTCTCTGGTCACGTTCAAAAACCGTCACACTATTAGTTTTACACTTTGGCATCCCCATACCAAAATCTCGTGTAAGGCACCCCGTTGTGCTTCTTACGAAACACAATATAGCACTTTTTTACAGAATTGTCAACAGTTTCCAAAGTTTTTTTATGAAATTACTCCAAAATTTGTATACAAATTCCGCGTATGTACAAACACATGTCTTTATTCACCGGACAGTCCTCTTTTTTTCATAAAATCCGGCTGATTGGTTATACTGATTTCAGAACAATCGTGCTCCGGCAGTTATTTTCTGCAATTCGTACGCAGACCTACCGAACAGCTACTGCAATTCTTGTTCAAGGAATACTGCCGGCACCATTTAAGCCGAGGAGGAATGTTATGAATTTTTCTACCGATTTTTCAAGCAATGTTCAGCATATGAAACGCACCCTCCAGGTGGATGCCTGCTTTGATGTAGTTTACCGGGTAGTAGAATTAGGAGGACGGCAGGCCTGCCTGTTTTTTGTTGATGGATTGACTAAGGACGAAGTGCTGCTGAAAATACTGCAGGTCTTTCAAGCCATCAAGCCGGAGGATATGCCGGCAGACGCCCACGGCTTTTCCAAGCAGTACATCCCCTACGGCGAGATCGGCCTGGTATCAGATGAGGACTCTGCCATTACCCAGCTTCTTACCGGTATCACCTGCATGTTTATCGACGGTTATGACAAATGCCTTACTATCGACTGCCGCACCTATCCGGCCAGAGGGGTCAGCGAGCCGGAAAAGGACAAGGTAATGCGAGGCTCCCGGGACGGCTTTGTGGAAACTCTGATCTTTAATACCGCCCTGATCCGCCGCAGGATCCGAGACCCCAAGCTGATCATGGAGATCATGAATACTGGCGAAAGCTCTCACACCGATATCGCCATCTGCTATATGCAGGGAAGGGTGGATGAAAAACTTCTGGCTCTGATCAAGCAGCGGATCGCCAACCTGAAGGTAGATGCGCTTACCATGAACCAGGAAAGCCTGGCAGAATGCATCTATCCCCACAAGTGGTATAATCCCTTCCCCAAATTTAAATTTTCCGAGCGCCCGGATTCTGCTGCCGCCTGTATTCTGGAAGGAAACATCGTGATCCTGGTAGACAACTCTCCCGCCGCCATGATACTGCCTTCCTCTGTGTTCGATATCATCGAGGAGGCAGACGACTACTATTTCCCTCCCATTACCGGAACCTACCTGCGGCTTTCCAGAATGACCATTTCTCTCCTGACCCTGATCCTGACCCCGCTGTGGCTGGTGCTGCTCCAGAACCCAGACTCCATCCCATCCTGGCTGGACTTCATCCGTCTATCAGAGCCGCCTCACGTTCCCGTCTTTTATCAGCTTATGCTGCTGGAATTTGCCATTGACGGGCTGAGACTGGCTGCCATCAATACTCCCAGCATGCTGACTACGCCTCTTAGCGTAATCGCCGGTATCGTTCTGGGAGAATATTCGGTAAAATCCGGCTGGTTTAACAGCGAGACCATGCTCTACATGGCTTTTGTAACGGTTGCCAACTACTCCCAGGCCAGCTTTGAGCTGGGCTATGCATTAAAATTTATGCGGATCCTGATCCTGATCCTCACCGGCCTTTTTAACTGGTACGGCTTCTGGCTTGGTATCCTGATCTCCGTCTGCGCCGTAATCTTCAACCGAACCATTGCCGGAAAAAGCTATATCTATCCGCTGATCCCCTTCCGCCTGAATGAGGTCAAGAAGCGGTTCCTGCGCCAAAGACTTCCCCACACGGAAAAATAACATTCCTGCATATTAAAAAGAAGCGCCCAAGCGCTTCTTTTCTTGTTGTATGCTAGATCTCTACTTTATCATAAATATCCTTCAGGAACTGAACATCCTGATGGAAGCGGTCTTTGCTGGAGTTCTCCATCAGCATGGTGATGTAAGGCTTCTTTTCCTTCACCAGCTTCATAAGCGGCTCATAATGGAACAATCCTTCGCCTACATGGCGGTACTTCTGGCTCCGCCCCTCAAAGACGAAATCCTTCATATGCATCATGGAAATCCGGTCGCCGTAGTAGGCAAATGCCTTGCTGATCACGTCCTCCTGGCAGTCCACCTCTTCCGGATGGATCAGGTTAACCGGATCTAAAATTACCTCAACATTAGGAGAGTCCATATCCTCCAGGAAGCGTTTCATCATAGCAGGGCTGTATAAGGTGTGGTCAAACACGCCCTCTACGCCTACAATAACACCCAGCTTTTCTGCTGCCGACACGATCTCGCGGAAGCTCTTTAAAAGCAGCTGATAGGCCCCCTCTGTGCGGGTGTCTGGAACTACCTTCATATCGGGATCGAATCGGCCGGTCTCTGTGCCTACCATATCAGCTCCCATGGCTCTGGCATACTTTAAATGTTCAATAAAGCGTGCCACCTCTGCCTGACGCTTGGATTCAATGGGATGGGTAGGATTAATGTAGCATCCCAAAACTGCCACATGGATATCATTTTTCTCAAGCTGAGATCTAATGTATCGCCCGAATCCAGCGCTGTAATGTCCTGTAGAAAAATCGTAATTGGAGATCGATTTCTTAAATGCAAGCTGAACCTGATGGATGTCATTTGCTTTGATCTCTTCAAAAAGCTTCTCCATCTCCATTTTCGGGCATAAATCATGACAGCGCATGCCAAACTGAATCATACTGTATTACTCCTCTCTTATCTCACTTTTATGGTACTGTTGCTGTATTCCGTCATTCCTTTTCATCATTTCCCTTTGATAAAATCTTCCCGCATGGGCGTAAAGATATCTAAAAGCTTGGTCTCCTCCAGGGCTACCACACCGTGAACCACATTAGGCGCAACATAATAGGTATCGCCGGCCGCCAAAACCTTGTCCTCCTGTCCTTCCTCCTGGTACAGCAGCGAGCCGGAAATCAGATAGCCGATCTGCTCATGAGGATGGCTGTGCTTCGCTCCTACTGCGCCCTTCTTAAACTGCAGCTCTACTGACATCACATTTGGTGAATATGCCAGAATCTTTCTAACTACCCCCTCTCCCGCAGGCTCCAGAGAAATATTTTTATTCTCTACATACATATAACGTCCTCCTTCAACCGGTTATGCTAACGGTTCTTGAATCTCTTTTTATGATATCACATTTGCCAGCTTTTAGGAACTATTAAAAAAACTGATTTTCTGACTAAGAAAAAGTAATTGGCAGAACAAAAAAAATCGCGTTATACTGGAATTTAACATAACCGCAATGGCAGGTTCGGTTGATTATGTCATTGCCGGAAACGAATAGGAGGTACCTTCATCATGGAAGGATTTCTAAACATGGTAAATGCCCAGCTTATCCTGCTGATCTACCTGGGCGTAGGCATGTACTGCTGCAAAAAACATCTGATCGACCCGCCAACCAAGCAAAAATTAGTGGATCTTATCTTAAAGATCACCCTTCCCTGTATGATCTTTAATTCCTTTAATAAGCCGCTGACTCCAGATGTGCTGAAAAAGACGGCTATGGCCTTTCTGGTTGCCTTCTGCATCGCCGTCCTGTCCTATCTTGGCGGCAAGATCCTGTATAACCGCTACCCCCAGGAACGGAAAAGCATTCTCCAGTACTGTACCCTGGTAAATAATTCCGGCTTTCTTGGAATGCCTATGGTTTCTGCTGTTTACGGGGCTGAGGGACTTTTATTTGCATCTATCTTCATTATCCCAAACCGGATCATGATGTGGACTGCCGGCCTTTCCCTGTTTACCACCTCGGATTTTAAGAGCAAATGCAGAAATATCTTTTTAAATCCATGTATCATCACCGTATTTTTAGGATTAGCACGGCGGATCCTTAACATTCCCTTCCCCCAGTTTCTGGATACTGCCATTGCCAACATCGGTGCCATCACCTCGCCCCTGTCCATGATCGTCATCGGTACCATGCTGGTGGGAATTTCCTGGAAAACCCTTCTGGAGCCCAGCATCTTTTATCTGGCAGCCGTTCGTCTGGTTGGACTGCCCCTGGTCGCCCTGGTGATCATGAAATTCCTGCGCTTTGACCCAATGCTCACCGGCGTTTCCCTGATCCTCACAGGCATGCCTGCCGGAAGCACCAGCGCCCTGCTGGCCGCCAAGTACGGAGCTGACGAGGACTACGCCTCCAGATGCATCATCACCACAACGCTGATGTCCCTGGTGACCATTCCGATCCTGATGCTGTTTATATAAAAAAGAAAAAAGAATCCAAGTTTACGCTTCAAAATGGAACGATAGGGGTGTTATGTCAAATGATAAAACAGATTAAGTATTTTCAGGCAGTTGTCCGGTGCAAGAGCTTCACGGAGGCGGCGGAGGAATGTTTTATCTCACAGTCTGCTATTTCACAACAGATTCAGGCAT